>NZ_CM147855.1:612000-918000 GCF_055808145.1 Pseudoalteromonas sp. KJ63-1
ATTTCAAATGCAGTGAAGTTCAGAGCGCCTAACGTGGACCCAGTTGTTAATGTTGACTTTGAACGGGTATGTGAGTTTAGTGAAGATCATAACAGTGAGATATGCTGGCACGTTATTACCGTAAAAGATAATGGGATCGGCTTCTCTGATGAGTACGCGGATAAAATATTTGTACCATTTCAACGTTTGCATGGCCGTTCAAAATATAAAGGAACGGGTATTGGTTTATCTGTATGTCGTCGAATCGTAGAGCGACATGGCGGCTCTATTGCTGCGATAAGCTCCCTAGGTGAAGGGGCAACTTTCATTATTAAATTACCTGTGAATGCAGAGTTATTCACACTACAAGGAGAGGCATAATATGCCACTAACAAACGTAAAACCGATTACCATTTTGATGGCAGACGATGATGAAGATGATCG
The DNA here is from genome assembly GCF_055808145.1 of Pseudoalteromonas sp. KJ63-1. The sequence goes on from NZ_CM147855.1 coordinate 612,424, forward strand.
TTTATTAACCCAAGATGCGCTTGCTGAAAGTCGCGTTTTAAATGAATTACATTTTGTTGAAGACGGTGTTGAACTCTTGGAGTATTTAGAGCGCAAAGGCAAGTTTGTAGATAAAAGCATCTCGCCAAGACCAGGCTTAATTTTACTTGATTTAAACATGCCGAGAATGGATGGTCGTGAAGCGCTTGAAGCTATTAAGGCAAATCCAAACCTAAAGGGCATTCCAGTGGTAATTTTAACCACATCTAAGCAAGAAGAAGACATGGTTAAAGGTTATAACCTAGGCGCTGCGTCTTACATAACTAAGCCAGTTACGTTTGACGGGTTAGTTGAGTTGATGAAAACGCTGGGTAAATACTGGGTTGAGTTTGTAGAGCTACCTAGCACGTTTAACGATTAAGCATATTATAAAAACAGGAGACGCTATGTTAACAAAGGCAACGAAACTGCTACTGGTTGAAGACGATGAAGATGATTACATTTTAACTCGTGACTATTTAGAGCAGCTCAGTTCCCATGTGTTTGACATAGACTGGATAAGCTCTCCTGAGCATGCGGTAGAAGTGTTGAGTAAAAATCAACATGATATTTGCTTGCTTGATTATCGCTTAGGGGCATCTGATGGCTTGAGTGTTTTAAAACAAGCGCTTAAAAATGGCTTTTGTGGGCCTATTATTATGCTTACAGGGCAATCAAACGATGCCCTCGATTCAGCTGCACTTGATGCCGGAGCGGTTGATTACTTAGTTAAAAACGAAATGAGTGGTAGCCGGTTTGCTCGATCTATTCGCTACGCATTAGCGCGCCGTGATGTAGAAGATGAGCGAGTAGAGCGTTTAAAAGCGGAAGCTGAAAATCGCTCAAAAGATCGCTTTTTAGCACATTTAAGCCATGAATTGCGCACACCACTATCTTCTATTTTAGGTTATACCGAGTTGTTGATGCTTAGTGACTTTAATAAGCAGGCTGAAAACGAGCTTGGTGTTATTTATCGTAATGGTAAGCATTTATTAAGTTTACTGAATGACGTTTTGGATTTATCTAAAATTGCTGTCGATAAACTCGAACTGAGTTTAGGAGAGGTTAACCTTGATAGCCTAATGGCTGACGTATTTACCTTAATGCGAGTATCGGCGCTCGATAAAGGCTTATCACTAAAATTTGAATCACTGGAGCCTTTACCATTAGTCATTCGTGTAGATGCTACTCGAGTTCGACAAATACTTATTAACCTGATCAATAACGCGATTAAATTTACCGAGCAAGGTGAAATTGTGGTTAATGCGTGGACTGATATGGTTGATGAGCGTGAAATGTTATTTTTTAGTATTAAAGACTCAGGTTTAGGCATTGCTCCTGAAAAACAAGCCCTTATCTTTAAGCCTTTTGAGCAAATAGCTGATGTAGAGTCGCGCTCAGTAGGTGGTGCAGGCTTGGGCTTAGCAATTTGTTCTGAACTACTTAGTCGGATGCAGGGGGATATTTCATTAGACTCCCATGTAGGTAAAGGCTCAACGTTTACCATCTCCTTATACCCTGGTGATATCAGGCAGGTAGAGCGCAATTTATTAAAGCTGGATTTAACCCCAAATATGCAGCAAAAAGTAGCCCCCTGCCAAGTGAGCGGCAAAGTATTGGTAGTTGATGATTTGCGCGATTTACGCGTGCTAGTTGGTCATTTAATTGGTTCAGCAGGCGCTGAGGTCGATTATGCTGATAATGGCAAGCAAGCACTCGATAAAGTAAAAAAACGTCTAGCAGACGGGCAAGCTACCTACGATATTATATTTTTAGATATCCACATGCCGGTAATGGGCGGAAAAGAAGCCGCTATTGAGCTAAGAAAGCTAGGGTTTAAAGGTTCTATCATCGCTTTAACCGCAGCCACCATGAAAGGCATTCATAACGAGCTCAAAGCGTTAGGTTTTGACGATATGATTGCTAAACCTGTCGATTCGAACTTACTCTATCAATGTTTAGAGTTAAGGCTTGGACAAAAAGAACAATCAGTTACGCTGGTTCAGCCAACACCTAAACCAGGTAATGATAAAAAGTGCTTTTTATTAGTAGAAGACGATGCCGATGCCGCGCAAATTACCCAGCTATTATTAGAAAGTTTAGATGTAGATACCGATATAGCAACAAGTGTTAAAGACTGTAAAGCAAGGCTTGAGCATAACAGTAATTACGATAAAGTATTGCTTGATATGCACTTGCCAGATGGAACCGGTTTAGAGCTGGCTGGGTTTATTAAGCAGCATTACCCTGATATTAAGCGCGTCATTATTAGTGGTATGGAGCCTGATGCCGTGCATATCAGGCAACTAGAAATAGAGCAAGTATTGCTAAAACCAATAAATTTAGCATTGCTCAATCAGCTTGTTTAACACCCTTTTTGCTTCCCTTTATACTAAAGGTTTAACCACGGATTGGCGTATAACTAACTCGGGTTCAAATACCGTTTGAATAGAGTGTATGTTTTTTTGATACACATGACTAAGCACCCACTGCGCTGCCACTTTTCCCATTTCGTCTATAGGGTAATTTATAGTACTTAATGGGGGGTACACGTGACGGGTAAAAAACACGTTATCGTAGCCAATAATGGAAAGCTGTGAAGGCAGTTTTATACTGTGTTCTCTGGCACTCACCATGGCACCGGTTGCCATTTCGTCATTAGCACACACTAAGGCGGTAAAGGCAGGGTTATTTTTATAAAGTGTAGCAAAGCCTTCGTAACCACTTTCTTCTACAAAGTCACCTTCAAATAAATTGTTTTTATTAAATTCAATGGCGTATTCAGCAAGCGCTTGTTTATGTCCGTTTAAGCGCTCTTGAGCATCTTTTTTCCACAGTGGACCGCTAATATAGGCAATTTCTTTATGGCCTGATTCCAGAATGTATTTAGTGGCTAAATAACCGCCTTTGGTATTATCAAGGATAATACAGCGATCGGCGAGCTCTTCAATATAGCGGTTTAGCAAAACAAACGGAGTTTTGCCTTTGCTTAGTTTTATTAAGTATTCATCACTAATAGCTTCAACATGCAAAATAAGTGCATCGCAATTACGGCTAATTAAAAATTCGATGCCTTGTTGTTCTCGCTCCGCGTCACTGTGTCCTGCGGTAATAATAACGTGTTTACCTTGGTTTCTTAAGGTGTTCTCTATACCGCTCATCATCGGCCCATAAAATGGACCCTTAAGCTCTGAAACTAACAAGCCCGCGCTATTAGAGCAATTAGAAGCCAGTGATTGCGCAATAGAGTTAGGGCGGTAGCCCAGCTCTTCCATGGCTAAGGTGACTTTTTTTCTGGTTGCATCACTTACGTTTGCATTGTTGTTCATTACTCTTGAAACAGTGGCAAGTGACACCCCTGCAAGCTTTGACACTTCATAAATGGTGGCCATACTATTCCTTGCTACAAATTGCTTTTCTGTGTTAAATCGGCAGTGATTTTTTTAATGGTTTTATTGTCTAGGCTGTATTTACTCATTATTAATGCCACAAGTACACTACCAATCGCAGGGTAAAGTGTGAATGAGGTTAAAATACCATTTTTAGTTGCCTCGCTTAATTCCACATTGGCTTGATATTGATAATAAGCAAGTAACCAACCGGCAATCGCTCCGCCTAATGCAAGCCCCAATTTGATAAAAAATACGATGCTTGCGTAAACTAAACCGGTGAGTCGAAGGCCATTTTGCCAGACTCCGTAATCAATAGTATCAGCCATTTTTGCCCATAATAAAGGCGTTGCCATTTGAGTGAAAAAGCACCATAAAAAATACACCAAAAACGCTAGTAAAACGTGTTCATTAGGAATAAAAAAAGCAAGGCAGCTCAATATGGCGGAAATATATTGTAGATAAACATAAGCCACTTTTTTATCAAAGCGTTTACTTAAAGGTTGTGCGCAGGCGCAGCCTAGAATATTACCAATCATACCTAAGGTTACAAATTCGGTGATTAAATCTTCTTTGCCAAGCACATACTTTACATAGTAAATAGCTAATGTCGTGCGCAGCACCATACTGGTCAATAATACCAGAGCCGCCATACACAAGATTTTAAACGGCTGATTTTGCCATAAAACGTGAAGTTGTGTTTTTAAAGATAATTTATGCGGCGGATTAATCACCCGCTCTTTGGTGTAACGAAAACAAATTAGAAACAACACCACACCGAGGCAACTCATAACCAGCATAGTGAGTTGATAGCCAATTTCGTTATTACCATTGCCAAACCATGTTACTAAAGGCAAAGTGCAGCTTGTAACCAGTAAACCACCTAACATGCCAAATACAAACCGGTATGATTGAATAGAGACACGTTCGTTGGGATTGCCACTTAATACGCCGCCAAGTGCCGAATAAGGAATATTAATTGCGGTGTAAACTAACATTAGCAGGGTGTAGGTAACGAATGCGTAAATAATTTTGTTGCCGTCATCTATCGAAGGGGTAGTAAAAGTAATCACGCTTATAACGGCAAAAGGGATGGCAAGCCAAAGAAGGTAGGGTCGGTAGCTCCCGTATTTAGTATGAGTGGCATCAGTGAGCGCGCCCATTATTGGATCAGTTACTGCATCAATAGCTCTGACTATTAAAAAAAGGGTGCCCACAACTGCAGGCGAAATACCAAAAATATCAGTGTAGAAAAAAGTTAAAAACAGCATTACGGTTTGAAAAATAATATTACTGGCCGTGTCACCTAGGCCGTAAGCTATTTTTTCTTTTTTACTCAGCATAAAAGCCACTCGTTATTATTTTTGGCGCTGTTTAAGAAAATCACGATATGCAATTGCGCTTTGTTTTAAGGTGCGTTGTTGAGTTTGGTAGTCAACATAGACTAGCCCAAAGCGCTTTTCATAACCATAGGCCCATTCAAAATTATCCATTAAACTCCATGCAAAGTAGCCTTGCACATTAACACCTTGCTCAACTGCATTATGAGCGGCATTAATATGGCTATGGTAGTAATCGATACGTTGTATGTCATCTACTTTACCGTCTGTTAGTACATCGGCCATCGCTGCACCGTTCTCTGTTATATATACCTTAGGTAAAGTGTAACGATCATTTAGTGAAAGCAGCAATTCACACAACCCTTTTGGATATATTTCCCATCCCATATCGGTGGTGGCAACATTCTCTAAAGGAACTTCGCTAAACCAATGATCTGACGTGTTTTTGTAATGAATACGAGTATAGTAATTAACCCCTAAGAAATCGATCTTTTGGCTAATAATTGCCATATCTCCATCACTAATATGGGGCTTTGCATCATTTGCAAGCTCATTAATCACTTCAGGGTAACAGCCCTCTAGTACTGCCCGTATATACCATTGGTTATGATAGTCATCAGCTAATTTAGCAGCGCGTTCATCAGCAGTGGTAAGCGGATAGGATGGGCTAAAGTTAAGTACTATACCGGCTTCTATCGTGGGGCAATTCTTACGTATCACTTGCATTGCGAGTCCATGGGCAAGCAGTAAGTGGTGCGCTGCTTGGCGTCCTGCTTTTTGACTTTTTATGCCTGGTGCATGTACCCCTATCTCATATCCTAGGTAGGCACTACAAAAAGGTTCGTTTAAGGTCGCATAAGAGTCAACTAAGCCCTCTAGTTGCTGAGTAACTATATGAGTGTAATGAGCAAATTGATACGCGGTATCGCGATTTAGCCAGCCACCCTTGTCTTCTAAATGTTGTGGTAAGTCCCAATGATATAAAGTGACATAGGTTTTAATATTGCGCGCTTTTAAAGCTTGCAGTAGCGATTTATAAAACGCCATACCTTGAATATTTAAGCTGCCATCTTGGTGTAAAACACGTGGCCAAGAAATCGACAGACGATAAGCGTCTACAGCTAAATCAGCAATCATTTGTACGTCTTGTTGCCAATATTCTATGTGTTCGCACGCTTGGTTGCCGTTACTATTATCAGCAATGGTGTTTGGTTTGTTACAAAAAGTATCCCAAATACAGGGGAGGCGGGTATCGTAACTTCCCTCTATTTGAAAAGAGGCCGTGGCAACTCCAAAAATAAACGGCGGCTTTAAGAGGGCTGACGTGCTTGGTAAGGAGATTGTTTTAAACACAATGAGATACGTCCTTAAGCTTGCAAATAATAATGAGCTTTACAGTAGTTAGCTAAGCAATATAAATTGCATAATACAACAATGTAAGCGCTTACAATATTTTTGTAAATAAATTGATAAATTTTCTCTATATGCTATAAATGTAAGCGCTTACATTTGGTGTTGCAACTATTATCTGCATTTTAAATTCTACTAAACGCAATAAAATAGAGGTAACAATCTGATAATTAAAAAATAATTAGAGATTATATTATGGCACATATCACACAGCCACTACCGGCAGCAGAAAACAGCCAAAAACCAGGGTCTACACACACCTTTGCGTTAACATCGCTTACGACCCTGTTTTTTATGTGGGGTTTTCTTACTTGCCTGAACGATATTTTAATTCCGTATTTAAAGGGAATGTTTTCCCTTAATTACACCCAAGCAATGTTGGTGCAATTTTGTTTTTTGGTGCCTACTTTGTTATGTCAATTCCTGCAGGAAAATTAGTCAGTAAAATAGGTTACCAATTTGGTATTGTCGTTGGTTTGATTGTTGCTGCAATAGGTTGTGCACTATTCTACCCAGCTGCAGAGGCGCATGTTTACGAGCTATTTTTACTTGCTTTGTTTGTGCTTGCTTCAGGGATCACTATTTTACAAGTCTCTGCCAACCCTTATGTAAGCGTATTAGGGCCTGCAAAAACAGCGTCTTCGCGCTTAACTATGACTCAAGCTTTTAACTCTTTAGGTACAACTGTTGCGCCATTGTTTGGTAGTTGGTTAATTTTGTCAGAAATTAGTCAAGCTACAGCAGAACAAGTTAAGTTTCCTTATTTAATGCTCAGTGCAAGCTTATTAACATTAGCGATTATTTTTGCTTTTTTAAAGTTACCTAAATTAGGTAAAGCAATTGACAGTGAAGTAGAAAACCAAGGTGACACTGAGTTTGTTGATTTAGGCAGTGTATGGAAATATCGTCACCTTATTTTAGGTGCGATTGGTATTTTTGTTTACGTAGGGGCTGAAGTGGCCATAGGTAGTTTTTTAGTTGGCTTTTTAACCCTTGATCATATTGCAGGCTTACCAGAGCAACAAGCAGCACATTACATTAGCTATTATTTTGCAGGTGCAATGATAGGACGCTTTGCTGGCGCCGCGATTATGCAAAAATTAAACGCAGCCAAGGTATTAGCTTGTCACGGTATTTTAGCAGGCTTACTTGTGTTAATTGCTATGACGGGTCAAGGGTCACTGGCTATGTGGGCTATTTTATTAGTTGGATTATGTAACTCTATTATGTTTCCTACTATTTTTAGTTTAGCACTGCAGGGGCTTGGTAAATACACCTCGCAGGGTTCGGGTATTTTATGTTTAGCGATTGTTGGCGGTGCCATTATTCCGTTATTACAAGGTATGCTAGCTGATAACATCGGTGTGCAATTAGCTCTTATTCTGCCCATTGGCTGCTATTTATATATTACTTATTTCGCGCTGTTTGGTACAAAAAAACAACGTCAACTCCTCTTTGAGTTTTAGGTGAATACTATGATTATTAAACGCACTTTTTCAATTACTGCGCTGATGCTAGCAGCAATAACCAGCAGCGGTTGTTCGCAACCCTCTGATGGTGTCAGTGATACAACAAGCAAAAAAGAAATTTGGCCAACAATCGAAACGGGTATTAAAAGCGACGCTCAAATGGAGCAAAAAATCGCTGATATGCTAAAGAGTATGACGCTAGAGCAAAAAATAGCGCAAATGATCCAACCTGAAATCCGTAATATCACGGTTGAAGATATGCGTAAGTATGGTTTTGGTTCTTACTTAAATGGCGGTGGTTCGTTTCCAAACAATAATAAGCATGCAACCCCTGAAGATTGGGTTGATTTAGCAGAAAAGATGTATCAAGCATCGATTGATGACTCCCTTGATGGCAGCACAATCCCTACAATGTGGGGCACTGATGCGGTACATGGACACAATAATGTTATTGGCGCGACCTTATTTCCGCATAATATTGGTTTAGGTGCTGCAAACAACCCTGCACTTATTGAAAAAATAGCCGCCGCTACTGCGCGAGAAGTAATGGTTACCGGTATAGATTGGGTATTTGCACCTACTGTTGCGGTGGTGCGTGATGACCGCTGGGGCCGTACTTACGAAGGGTACTCTGAGGACCCTGAAATAGTGAAAGCGTATTCCGCCTCTATTGTTAAAGGGTTGCAAGGCGCTGTTGATGGCGATTTTTTATCAGACACGCGAGTAGTGAGTACCGTTAAGCACTTCTTAGGCGATGGTGGTACTGTTAATGGCGACGATCAAGGTAATAACATCGCCTCTGAAGAAGAGTTATTTGCGCTTCATGCTCAAGGCTATGTAGGTGGTTTGAGTGCAGGTGCGCAAACCGTTATGGCTTCGTTTAACAGCTGGCACGGCGATAAGATTCACGGTAACAAATACTTATTAACCGATGTACTAAAAGAAAAAATGGGTTTTGATGGCTTTGTTGTTGGCGATTGGAATGGTCATGGACAAGTTAAAGGCTGTTCAAATAGTAACTGTGCTCAAGCTGCTAATGCAGGCTTAGACGTGTACATGGCGCCTGATGAGTGGAAACCACTATTTAGCAACTTGGTTAACCAAGTTAACAGCGGTGAGATCCCACTCAGTAGAATTAACGATGCGGTAACGCGCATCTTACGCGTTAAAATGCGTGCGGGGTTATTCGATAAACCAAGCCCTGCGAAGCGTCCTCTTTCTGGTAAAACTGAAATTATTGGTAGTCACGATCACCGTGCTGTGGCCAAACAAGCAGTACGTGAATCTTTAGTATTACTTAAAAATAAGCAGCAGTTACTGCCATTATCGCCCAAGGCAAACGTATTAGTCGCAGGCATAGGGGCTGATAACATCGGCATGCAGTCGGGTGGCTGGAGTGTTACGTGGCAAGGTACAGGTAATACCAACAGTGACTTCCCTGGTGGCAGCTCTATTTATGCAGGTATTAAAGATACTGTAGAGCAAGCTGGTGGTAACGTTGCACTGAGTGTTGAAGGTGAATACAAAGCACGCCCAGATGTAGCCATTGTTGTATTTGGCGAGCAGCCATATGCAGAGGGTAATGGTGATGTTGATAACCTAGAATATCAGCGCGGTAATAAAAGCGACTTAGCGTTACTGCGAAAGTTTAAAGATGCGGGAATTCCTGTTGTATCATTATTTATTAGCGGTCGCCCAATGTGGGTTAATGCTGAGCTAAATGCCAGTGATGCGTTTGTTGCTATTTGGCTTCCAGGCAGTGAAGGTGATGCAATTAGTGATGTATTGTTTAAAAATGCAGACGGTTCAATTAACCACGACTTTAAAGGAAAGTTATCGTTTTCATGGCCGAATAACCCAATCGACAATGAAAACCGCAACGATGAAGGTTACAGCCCATTACTCCCTTATGGTTTTGGCTTAACCTACGGTGATAGCAACGTACTTAAAGATGACTTGGTAGAGCAAACTCAACAGACTGAACAATTGGATGACTTAGTGTTGTTTGAACGTGCTATAAAAGCACCATGGTCGTTGGTTTTAAAAAGTGGCGAGCAGCAAAAAACGGTGGCAAGTAGCCGCGAGTCATTAGGTGCTGTGAGCATCCAAACATTTGACAAAGAAGTGCAAGAAGATGCACGCGCCATTCGTTTTAATGGTCAAGCGTTGGCTGGGGTTAATTTAGCCGCGGCATTCCCATCTGACTTACGCTCATACGTTGAAAGTAATGGCCAGCTGCAAATGCAAATTAAAGTAGGCAAAGCGGCATCAAGCCCGCTGTGGATTAGTATGGGCTGTGGCGAAAGTTGCCAGGGTAAGTTTGATATTACTGATAACCTTGAGCAATCAGGTCAATGGCAAACATTAAACATCAACTTAAGTTGTTTTGCAGAGCAGGGCGTTGATTTAGCACAAGTGTTCACCCCTTGGCAGTTAAGCACGCAAGGTGATTGGCATGTATCTATTGCTAAGCTGGCTATTACAGCAAATGCTGCCGAGCAAAGTAGTGTTACTTGTAAGTAGTCAATAACCTATTAATAAGCAGGTACTGAGATTACCTGCTTTTTATTTTAAAAGCGCAGTACAAAAACCTGCCTAATTAGTCCCTCCTTATTTTATTCAATTCTATGTAATTGGTTGTTTTCAGCTCAATAGTTGTCATAAAAACATGATAAAACGGCATTCGCTTTTGCGTTAATAATTTGAGAGAATGCCAAAATATTAAATGCGTTATGTAATTAACAGGTGAGAAAATGAATCATATAAAGCTGGCTTCGCAGAGCATACAACCTTCAAAAATAGTCTGTGTGGGGCGCAATTACAGTGCGCATATTGCTGAATTAAACAACGAACACCCTGAGCAAATGGTAATTTTTAATAAACCTAATAGCGCGATCACCGATACCTTACACTCTTCCCATAACGGTGATACATTACATTATGAAACTGAATTGTGCTTTGTGATTAAAAATAAACAGCTTGCAGGGGTAGGGATTGGACTCGATTTGACTAAGCGAGCTTTACAAAGCAGTTTAAAAGAAAAGGGCTTGCCGTGGGAACGTGCTAAAGCATTCGACGGGTCAGCACTATTTAGTGATTTTATTGAATTAACGCCAGAAATGACATCGTTTATATTTGAATTACATATTGATGGTAAAGTAATTCAGCACGGAGAAACCCAGCTAATGTTGCACCAACCTGCGCAAATTCTGGCAGAGGTAAATGAGTTTATGGGTTTAGAAGAGGGCGATATTATTATGACCGGCACGCCTGCAGGCGTAGGGATGGTGAATGCGGGTCGAGAGTTTAAAGTTGCTCTTTATTCTGATTCTGGTCAGCAGTGTTTATTGGAGCATCATTGGTCTGTGAGTCAAAGTTAAGCACATACTGATTGTAGGCTTTATTAAAGTCACTAAAGTGTTCATTTAACCAGTATTGTTGATTATTTTTGTATTGCTCTGAGGTTAAAATATTGTTTTTTAGTGCGTGATTAATTTTTTTAATTGCCATAGATGCAAAGTTATTTGGGGCATTGGTCGCACAGCCAACGGCTATTGGAACTAATTTATTTTTATTTTGGGCAATCGGTAGGTTTACAATATTTGATTGATTGCCTTTGCTAAAGTGGCTAGTGATAAATGGGTAATCAAGCGAGTAATCTAAAGAGCCGTGTTTTAAGCGATCCATTACAACACCACTTTCATTATCACTGCTCCAGCTCATAGAGACATTAGAGTGAGTTAATGAGTTTTCAATAATATTGTTAATCTGCACAGAAAAACGACGCGCATCAGCTTGACCATAAGTGAAGTTTTTATCAGCAAGTAAGCCCACTAAGTTGATAGGATTACCATGCTTAGAGGTTAATTGAGGTGCTTTTGTCACAGTAGTTATGATGTTATGTGGGGGATAAACCGCTGTAGGTAATGAATATAAAAACTGTTTATTTGCACTGCGTTTGTAAATAGCGCATGGAAAACAAACGTTTCTACCCTCATCTATGTATTTATTAATTCGCTTTTGTGGTAAAACTAAGCGGGTGTGCTTCACGTCTTTTATATTATGCATTAGCTGCTGTGTTAAATCATCGCATAAGCCAAGCTGTTTTGTTTCTTTACTTAAATGAAACGGAGGAGTCTTACTTTGTAACCATAAAATTTCTTCTATTGGCTTTGCTGTTTTACTATGACTGCAAGTAGCAAAAGTGACCAAAATGCCAAGACATAAAAAACGAAGTGATTGCATTACAAATAGATCCGCCTAGAAAATTTGTTGCGTATTATACTGGTGGCGGCTAAAAAATAAACATAAAGAACAGCAAAGAATCAATATTATCTAATTGTACTTTCTTCTTGCTGTTCTTTTAACCTGTCAGGCTGCAGATCTCGTGCGGTGATTAAATTGCCCCTAGTATGGCATTGGGTTATTTCTAAATATGGTATCAATTGCTGATAATGCATCATCATTGAGAGCTAACTCAAACGCATCAATGTCTTCTTTTAGCTGCGTCATAGTAGTGGCACCAATAATAGATGAGGTAACGCCATCCACTTGATTACACCAGGCTAACGCTAATTGTGCCGCTGTCATGTTGTGCTCATGGGCAAGTTCAACATACTCTTTGGTCGCCTTTTGTGATTGTGGCGTATCTCTAAAAATACCGTTACGCTGCATAAATGTCCAACGAGAGCCTTCAGGGCGCGCTCCATTTAGGTATTTACCCGTTAATAGTCCAGCAGCTAAAGGTGACCAAGGTAAATAAGCAATATCTTCATGCACACATTGCTCTATTAAATAAGGCCAATCTTTCGCATGCGCTAAACTAAACTCATTTTGAATAGACACCATTTTTGGTAAGTTGTGCTCTTTAGCTAAATTTAAAAATTGGCTAATCCCCCATGGCGTATCGTCAGAAAGTCCACAGTGTTTAATTTTACCCGCTTTAACACACGCATCTAAACCCTCTAAAATATCAAGCATGTCAGCGGTGTGTTGTTTTGCATCGACCTCAGTAAATTTAAGCATGCCAGGCCATTGCCTTGCAAAATGAGGAGTGCGACGATTTGGCCAATGTAATTGGTATAAGTCAATATAGTCGGTTTGTAAGCGCTTTAGAGACTGATCAACGGCATCAATAACAGCTTGGCGAGTAATATCACTGCCATCACGGATCCATGAAAGCCCATTACCTGCAATTTTAGTTGCAATAACAATGTCTTTTCGTTTGTGTGGATTACGTGCAACCCAATTCCCTATAATTTCCTCAGTTTTACCATAAGTTTCAGGCGTGGGTGGAACTGCGTACATTTCTGCCGTATCAATAAAGTTAACACCACGTTCAATGGCATAGGCTATTTGCTCATCAGCATCATGCTGGGTATTTTGTACTCCCCAAGTCATACTACCTAAACAGACTCTCGAAACACTAACATCACTACTGCCTAATTGACTATATTGCATTACTAATCCTAATTATTTGTTTTCTGAGTTTGCTTTTAAAGCCGATAGCAAAGGTTCTGTGATCGTTGCTTTTTGCCCTGTTTTAAAGTCAAACATCACCACTTTTGACATGCCAGTGGTAGTTATCGCATTTTGCGCATGGCTAAATACACTGTAATTCATTATAAATCTGTCTGACTTAATATCACTAATAGTAATACCTACGCTTAATGTATCAGGAAACGTTACAGGGCGTTTATAGCGAATATTATTTTCACTGATCACAGGGCCAGTGGCTTTTGCATTGATAGTATCAAATAAATTTAATTTATTTAAAAAATCGATTCTGGCTATTTCAAAATAACGAAGGTAAACACAGTTATTAACATGCTGTAGGGCATCCATATCGCCCCACGCTACAGTAATGTCGGTATGAATAGGGTGTTGTTGTTTAAACGTTTCCATGTATTTATAGCTCTTAGTTTTAAAGTATTTAGATTAGCAACATGGTCGGATGAGCTCAAGGGAATTATAGTTTGCAAAAATTCTAGGGCTAAAATTGTACCTCTTTGAATTCATGACTATAGTGACTATTAATACACAAGGAGATAACGATGCAGAATATAATTAATTGGTTATTGGCATGCACTGTTTTTATAGCTTCGTTCACTTGTTACGCTATGGGTAATGAGGCAGGAGCGATTATTTTGATTTTACTAGGCTTTTCTTTAGAAGTACTATTTTGGATGTATTGCTTTAATAAGCCCAAGAAAAATAGTCGCTCTTTTTAAATAACAACAAGCTTGCTAATTAGTAGAGATTCCACAATAATGACTGTATAGATAAACAGTTGTTATTGTGTGATGAAAAAGTTTATTCATATAGACATGGACTGCTTTTATGCAGCAGTTGAAATGCGCGACAACCCCAAACTTGCAAATGTACCGCTGGCAATTGGCGGTAATAGCCGTCGTGGAGTGCTCTCTACCGCTAACTACCTTGCTAGAGAGTATGGGGTGCGCTCTGCTATGTCTAACTACCATGCCAAACAACTTTGCCCTGATTTAGTTATTGTGCCCGGAAGAATGGCTGTTTATAAACAAGTATCAACTCAAATCCGCGCTATATTTAACCGCTACACTGACCTTGTTGAACCTCTTTCACTTGATGAAGCATATTTAGATGTGACCCACTGTACTGCATTTAAAGGCAGTGCAACGTTAATTGCTGAGCAGATCCGCACCGATATTTTTAATACCACAGGGCTGACCGCTTCTGCGGGGATTGCGCCAATTAAATTTATAGCCAAAATTGCTAGCGATGAAAATAAGCCCAATGGCCAATTTGTAGTATTGCCTGAGCAAGTTGACTCGTTTTTAGCCCAATTACCACTAGGTAAAATTCCAGGCGTGGGTAAAGTAACCTTGGAAAAGCTTAATTTAAAAGGGTTGTACACGGGCCTAGATGTTCGCGAAAAAGGGGCTAATTGGATGCAGCAACATGTGGGAAATTTTGGCGTGTCGTTATATCAAAAATGTATGGGGGAGCATATAGGGCGGGTTTCAACTGAACGGATTCGTAAGTCATTGAGCGTGGAGCATACTTATGAATACAACAAAAATAGTCTTGATGAGTGCTTGGAGCAATTACCGCAACTGTTAGATGAGCTCGAGGTTAGATTAAACAAACAACAGCTGCAAAATAAAATTAACAAGTTAAGTGTTAAAGTTAAATTTGCTAATTTTGTTGTGACCTCAGCAGATCAAGCGAATCATCAATTAAACACGGCTATTTTTAAAGAGTTACTCGCCAAAGCCTATCAACGCGGATTACAACAACCTGTGCGTTTATTAGGAATTGGTGTTGGCATTAAAAATCAACCAGAGCATAATTTACAGCTAAGTATTTTAGACCTGTAAAAGCTGTAACTCTAGGTTGCCAGTAAGTATGCAGATTACCGCAGTTTACTGGTTATAAATTGCTAAATAAATAATAATAGGGGCTACGTTTTCTAACAGGATCCTTTTTTATGGCATATCCAAAAGCAGTGCTGGCTCAGCCAGTTAGTGCAAGCCTAGATTGTGCATCACACGATGCACTAATTATTATCAGCGATGACTTTTCTCATTTACCAAATACGCCTCTGCGCGATGCAATTTTAAATCAAGCTCAAGTAGACTCTCGCATAGGTAATCAAGTTACCTTGCTAGTAATTGCCGGTAAACGTGTTGTGATAGCCCCTACAGGCCCTTTAAATAGAGATTATGATGATGTACGTCGCTATTTTGATGCGGCTAAATTAGCCATTAATGAGGCTAAAGCGTCAGGCAGTGTTAACCCTGCTATTTACTTACCCGCTTTAAATACCGACAGCCGTTACCAATACGCGCTAGAAGTGGCCTATTTAGGCGCATGCCAAGCATTATGGCAGCCTTTGGAAGCGCGTGAATTTCATGGTCATGGTATTGAGCCAATTACTCAAATCGGTTTAGTTGATGCCAATGAGCAAACGATTAAAGCAGTCAATGCATTAGCAGCTGGACAATATGCTGCACGTGATTTATGTGGTACCGAGCCTGAACGTATGGCACCACCACGCTTTGCTGATTACTGTAGCGAACTATTTAATAATAGCGCAGTGAACGTTGATGTGATTGATGACTTGGCTGCCATTGATAAACACTATCCGATGCTAAGTACTGTTGCTCGTGCATCTTATGCAGTAGAGCGTCATCATCCACGCGTTGTTAAACTTGAGTATGTACCAGAGGGTGAAATAACGCGCACACTGATGTTTGTAGGTAAAGGCTTAGTTTATGACACAGGCGGTGCAGATTTAAAAGTAGGCGGCTACATGGCAGGTATGAGCCGAGATAAAGGTGGTGCGGCTTCTGTGGCTGGATTTATGAAAGCAGTTTCTGATTACCAACCTAAAGGCGTTAAAGTGATTGCTTTTTTAGCAGTGGTACGTAACTCAATTGGTTCAGATTGTTTTGTTCCTGATGAAATTATTACTAGCCGTGAAGGTGTGCGAGTGCGCATTGGTAACACTGATGCCGAAGGGCGTCTAGCGATGGGTGATTTACTTAGTGAAATGAAAGATTTGGCTGTAAACGAAATAAACCCAACGCTGTTTACTGTGGCTACTTTAACAGGGCATGCTGCACGTGCGATGGGACCATATGGTGCTTATGTAGAAAATGGGCCAGCACGTAGTGCTAATATTTCACGTCAATTAGCTGATTGTGGTGATTTATGGGCTGACGGTGCTGAAGTATCACGTTCACGTCGTGAAGATTATGACTTTATAAAACCACGTACTTTAGCCGATGATGTGCTTTCTAGTAATAATGCGGCTTCTGCCGTCACAGCGCGCGGCCATCAATTCCCTATGGCATTTTTAGCTGTAGTAGGCGGGTTAGATAAGCATGGTAACGAGTCTACTTTACCACTTCCTTATGTGCATATGGATATTGCCGGTAGTGGTGTTGAAGGTGGTGATTGGCAACATGGTAAACCAACTGCGGCCTCAGTAAGTAGTTTATTTGCCCGCTACTGTTTATAATTCTCTATAAATAAGTCTAAAAAGCCCTGAAAATCAGGGCTTTTTAATTGGTGAAAGGTATTAATTAACCTAAACTCTGGTTAAGATATTTACTAACGCATTGAATCAAAATGATATTTATGCTTAATTTTCTTTAGCTAGAGATTTTCAGTGAAAACAAGGCGAAATTACGCGTCAATAGCTAGCCTATTGCAAGTAAATTCAACGCAGTTAGCGCTGAAAATAGCTGCTTAAGATAGATTTATTATCCGGAATCCAGGTTAACTCAGCTTAAAGCGCGATACCACGCTAGATAATTCAACACTGCTTTGTTTGAGTTTGTCGCTGGCAAGGGTTAAATCCTTAGTATTACCCAATGACTGCTCAGTTGATTGCGAGAGGTCGTTAATTCTTAAATTAACCTCGTCAGCGGCTGATGTTTGCTGCTCTGTTGCTCTTGCAATTTGGCCGTTCATATCGGTGATCACCGATACTAATCTGTCTATTTCATCCAGTGATGTATTTGCCAAAGAGGCTTGTTCAACCGTAGAAATAGAAATCTCTTGGCTAGATTTTACCGCCTCAACTGCGGCTTTAGCGCCTTCTTGCAGTTTGGCGATCATGGCTTGAATTTCATCAGTGCTTTTACCCGTTCGACTTGCTAAGGTTCTTACTTCATCGGCTACGACGGCAAAGCCTCTACCATGCTCACCTGCCCGTGCAGCCTCAATGGCTGCATTGAGTGCCAACAGGTTAGTTTGCTCTGCAATACTTCTTATTACATCAAGCACTGAACCTATATTATTACTTTCTTGAGCAAGATCAGCGGTTACTTTGCTTACGGTTTCTATATTACTCGAGAGGGTTTCAATGGCGGTAATCGTTTTAGATACCACATCTTTACCCGTTGATGCATTACTGGCAGTATCATTTGCGGCTTGTTCAGCGGCTTCGGCATTACGGCTAACATCATGAATTTGATGAGTCATTTCCTCCATTGCAGCAGCTACTTGGGTTGAGCTGTCGTTTTGAAGTTCAATGAATGATTGGCTGGTTTTGCTAGAATCATCCACAGCATGGGCATGCTCGTTTACATCGTTTGCGCTTTTGGCAACCAACACTAAAGACTCCCTAATTTTAGAGACAAATAAATTAAATGACCGCGAAAGTTGAGATATTTCATCATTACCATTTTCATTTAGGCTACGGGTTAAATCCCCCTCACCTTGAGAGATATCTTTCATCATCTGCGCTGCTAAACGAGTCGGCGTTAAAATGCTTCGGCCAATAAAGTAGCTAAATAACACCACCACAATAATCATAATAACAACGTTGATAATGATGATAGTGCGTTGCTGCGAAAAGGCACTGTCTATGGTATCAAGGTACACACCTGAGCCGATTATCCATTGCCATTGATCAAAGCCTTTCACAAACGCAATTTTGTCTACGGGGTTGTCGTTACCTGGTTTTGGCCATTTATAAGGCACATAACCTTCGCCGGATTGTTTTACAACGCTAACCATCTCAACAAATAGGGGGGTGCCATCAGGGTCTTTGTTATTAGTTAAATCTTTTCCCTCAAGAGCTGGTTTAATTGGGTGCATTACCATGGCTGGCTGGTAATTATTGATCCAAAAATAGTTAGTATCATCGTAGCGCAATGAACGGATTGAGGCGATTGCTTGAGATTGTGCTTGTTGGCGAGTGAGAGTTTGGTTTTGTTCAAGGGCTGCATAGTGCTTAATAGTGCTATATGCAGTTTCTACTACATTTTTAGTTTTAAGGTATTGCTCGTTTTTGAGCGCTTGGTATTGATTACTCAAACTCGAAATACTCAATACAATTAAACCCAATATTACAATCCCCACTAAAATGGCTAGACGTTGAAATATAGTAAAACGACGGAGGTTTGGCATAAATATGTTCCTGTATCAGATCATTATTTTTCTTCAATAAGCATAGTTAAAATATAGGCTAAGAGAGCTTTATTTTCATAATATTGTAGTTCTTATATTTCGTTTTAGCGTTTAGTTTAAATACAATAACAGTTGGACGCTGAAGCTTAGACTTTTAGTTACCCGTGCTTAAGATGGATTTAATTATTGTGTGTTGACGTTTTAATATATCTTATTTGCATAAAAAAAGGCTGATATTTTTATCAGCCTTTAGTCGAATAATTAACCTAATGTTAGTTAATTTGTATTAAAATTACGGTTAAAGAAGTTAGTAATTGTTTGATGTAAATGAGTTTGAACTTGTTTACCGCGAAGACTATGTTTTGAGCCTGGGTAAGTCATCATTTCAAACTGTTGATTGTTATCTTGCAGCTGTTTAAACAATTTAGTTGCATGAGTAAACAACACGTTGTCATCGGCCATACCATGGTAAATCATTAATGGGCCTTTCAGACCTTCAGCATATGGGAAAACAGCACTGTCGGTATAACCTTGCGCATTTGTATCAGGGTGACCCAAATAACGCTCGGTGTAGTGAGTATCGTACAAGGCCCAGTCAGTTACTGGTGCGCCTGAAACACCAGCACTAAAGTAGTCGCCTGCTTTAAACATGGTCATTAGCGCCATATAACCACCATAGCTGTGGCCGTATATACCAATGCGTGCAGGGTCTACGTAGTCAAGGGTACGTAAAAACTCAACGCCTTTAATCTGATCAGCTACTTCAACAACACCTAACTTTTTATATATTGCATCTTCAAACTTTTTACCACGATTGTAAGAGCCACGGTTATCTAGTTGAAAAATAACATAACCTTGTTGCGCCATATATTGCAAATATAAGTTTTTACTACGCCAGCTATTAGTGACTCGCTGAGCATGAGGGCCGCCGTACACGTTAACAATAACCGGATGCTTTTTACCTTTAGCCATGTTTGCTGGTTTAAATAAACGGTAATGCATAACTTGGCCATCTTCAGCGGTAATAGTGCCGTACTCAGGCTTTGCTAAATCGGTTAAAAAGGGAGTTAGTGGGTGAGAGTCGTCTAGTTTATTCTCTTCAAGCCACGTAATAAACTCTCCATTGATTTTGCGCAGCGCTGCTGAATTTGGCTTATTCACCGATGAACTAGTGTCAATGAAGGTTTTGTTATCTTTTGCCAGTACAACATTGTGGTATTGGCCTTTTTCAGTAATGCGCTTAATTGCCCCTTTTTTAAATAAAGGCGCACTGTATAAGTGACTTTCAAGCGCAGTATCTTTACGCGCTGCAAAGTAAACTATACCATTTTTTTCATCTACGCCTTTCAAGCTATCAACAACCCAGTCACCAGTAGTTATTTGACGAATAAGTTGGCCATTATTAGCATACAAATAAAGGTGCTTAAATCCATCTCGCTCCGAGGCCCACACAAAATGTTTTTTATCTTTTAAAAACTCAAGATCAAAATGTAGGTTTATCCAGGTATCGCTTTTTTCAGTTAATGCGACGGTTTGCTGTTTCGTTTTACTGTTGTAAAAGCGTAATTCTAAATTGTGCTGAGAACGGTTTTGCCATTGGTAAGACAGGGTGTTACTGTCGTTCAGCCATTTCGCTCGAGCGATATAAATATCTTTATTTTCACCTAAGTCAACCCAGTCAACTGCTTGGTCATTAAGTTTTACAACACCAAGTTGAATGTCAACATTGTTAGTGCCAGTAAATGGGTAACGCTGATTAAATAGCTTTACTTCATCAGCATAAATTTCGTTACGAAGTGCTTCTTGAACAGGGCTTTCATCAACGCGAGTGAAGGCTATTTTAGATTCATCATTTGCCCACCAATAACCGGTCATGCGACTCATTTCTTCTTGCGCCACAAATTCGGCCATGCCGTTTTTAATAACGCCACCGCCATCTTTACTTAACTGAATTTCTTTGCCAGATGCCAGTTCTAGTGCGTAGAGATTCTGCTCACGAACAAAGGATACAAAATTCCCTTTTGGAGAAAAGCGCGCATCGGTTTCAAATGCTTCAGTGTTAGTCAGTTTTTTACTATTTTTTGTGTTTAAGTCGAAATAATAAAGGTCGCCATTTAGAGGAAATAGCAGTGCTTTACCATCTTTTGACCATTTATATTCAAGAATACCTTTACCAAAAATACGTTGGCGTTCACGGCGTGCTTTTTCTTCATCTGACAGGTTTTCTGGGCCTGAAAATAACTGCGCTGAATCAACAAGTAATCGATTGGTATTGTCTTTTAAATTATATTCCCATAAATCGTAGCGGTTATAGTCATCTGTTTTACCTTGTAAGTAGGTGACACGGCTGCCGTCGGGAGAAAATTTAAGTTGTACTGGAGACTTTCCAGCTAAGCTCGGATCATCAAATATACGCTCAAGCGTTAACGGCTTTGCTTGAGCGCTTAACGCGCCCGCCATTAGGGGGATTGCCAGTGAGAGGTGTTTTAGTTTTTTTAACACAGGATTGCCTTTACTTACATAAAATTATCCCCGATGGTAAAGCACAAGCGTGTGCAACTGCAACTAAATGCTATAAAGTGTAAAGTAAAATAACCTAAGGATTTAACATGCGCGAAACATCATTTACCTTAGCCCAAGAGCTGACAAGAGATTGTATTGAACTGGCCGATTGGCCTCTTTGTAAGGTATTACTATTAAACGACAGCCAATATCCATGGTTTGTATTAGTCCCAAGGGTTGCAGGCTTAAAAGAGATTATTGATTTAACTGAGCAGCAACAAATCACTTACTTACAAGAGTCGGCTAAGCTCAGCCATTTATTAATTGAGGTGTTTAATCCTGATAAGTTAAATGTGGCCGCGCTTGGTAATATGGTACCGCAATTACATATTCATCATATAGCGCGTTTTAAAACAGATATTGCATGGCCTGCGCCGGTATGGGGCAAGTTTCCAAGTGTCCCTTATACTAATGAGCAGGTAGAGCAATTAAAAACGCATTTTTAAAATTAGAATGAGTTACTTTGAGGGGATAGTATGAAATTAATAAAACAACTCTGCACTAGTGTATTTATTGCAGCCATTGCTGTTTCAACTGTGATAGCGAGCGAGCAGCCAGTAGCTACAGATGTGGTAAATAACGCTAACATTAAAAACTTTGCCGCACATAACAACCTGGTTTTTTCAGCAGCGCAACCGACTAAAGAGCAGTTTAAGCAACTATCGAAAGCCAAGGTGAAGCATGTTATTAATTTGCGTGCAGCAGATGAGCAAGACTGGGATGAAGGCGCGTTAGTCAACTCTTTAGGAATGAGCTACCACGCAATTGAGATTGCGGGTGCAAAAGACGTAAACACTGATAATGCAAAGCAGTTAGCCAATCTTTTAGAGCAACTTAAAGGTGAGTCGGTGGTTGTTCATTGTGCAAATAGTAACCGTGTTGGCGCGTTAATGGCTATTTCAGCCCATCAGCAAGGTACAGATATAGAGTCTGCGATTGAAATCGGGAAGCAATGGGGAATGGCAAGCCTTGAGCCGGTTGTACGCAAAGTGGTGAATGACAAATAAACATACTGATAAGTAATCAAAGTAATAAAAAAGCGTTACACTGTAACGCTTTTTTATTTAATTAGCTTTTGTTAATCAAGGCCAAGCACATCTTTGCCTTGTTTAAAGGTCACATCTACAGGGATGTTCGCTTTGCTTAACTTTTCTAAGTCTTTAGCAAGTTCCGCTTTAATATCGCCATGAGTGGCAATGAGTTGATCTACTTTTTCGTAATCACCGTCACCTTGTAGAGTTAAAATAAGGCGCGATAACTTTGCCATAGCATCGCCCATTTTATCCATGTTGATGCTATAAAGCCCGTCTTCATTTTTAGAAAAAGCACCTTCTTGAGCAAAAAAGTTAAAGCGGATCATGTTTGCTTTACCATGTGCACTTGAGGCACCGAAACGCACTGAGCGAAAAATACCCGCCATAAAGGTGGTGTAGTAATCTTCTAACGTCCCTTCAGTGATCTCACCTTTTTTAAGTAACTGTTCAACCATGTATAAACCAAGAATATCGGCTTTACCTTCTTCTAAAGCACTAGCATGTTCTTGAAGTGATTGGCGAACAGTACCTTTACCCGTTAGGGTGTTTTTAATTCCTAAACCGTGAGCCACTTCATGGAACATGGTGTTAGCAAAGAACGCATCAAAGGTAATATGTTTGCGTTGCTCTGGCACAATTAACTGCTCTGAGATAGGCACTAAAATTTTATCAAACTTCGCACGCATTGCGTTTTTAAGCTGTAAACGACGTGTGCCTTTTTCTAATTGCACTTGCTCATCATTGGGTAAGTTAATCGCAATAGTTTTACTGCCAGCATTTGAGTGCCCGGCATAATAAACAACATCATAGGCATTTAAGTCAGCATCTGAGCCCGGTACTTCTTGCTTGTACTTACTATCTACAGGTAAGCCTTTTTGCAGCTCAGGTAAAAAGGCTGCAAATTTAGCCAAGCGTTCGCTCCATTTTAAATCTTTAATTAGTACATACGATTCATAGGCAGCACGGTAACCAAATAATTGGTCTTCGTAGTTTTCAATTGGGCCAATAACAACATCGATAGGGTTATTTTTCATATCCATCCAAGCAAAGTCAGAGGCTTGGAAATCATCGCTTTGTATTGCGTCAGCTCGTAAGTTTAGGTAGTTGGCAAATTCTTGGTCGTCAGCTAATTTGCTAGCGTCTCTAAGTAACTTAGCTGCTTGGGCAAGTTCTACTGCATATTCTTCTGAATAAGGCGTGCTGTATAAATTACCTAGTTCATCACGTTTAATCAGTGAGTAAAGCCCTGTTTTATCTTTTACATCAGCGTTATTAAGCTCTTCTTTGGTGATGTCGGCTGGGTAAAAACCTGCACCAAGCGGCTTTTCTTTATAGCCTGATAAGAATACTTCATCGCCGTTTAAGCGATCCCATGGGCCATAGTTAATATCAGCAAACTGACGTACCCTTTCATCATCTAGTTGTGCTAAAAAGTCTTGCTTATCTTTACCAAATGCTTGCTTCCAGAATAAATCATCCATAATTTTTGAAGCATCAATAAGTTTAGCTACCATAGCTTTTTGATTGTCAGATAAATGTGATAAGTCACTTTGTAAACTAAAGTCTGTGTATATGTCTAAGCGTTGACGGTCAATATTAACAAGCGCTGGCCCTGAAGGCGTTTGAGAAGCCGTCGGCGTTGAGCTTTGCGGCGTATTACTTGAAGACGGTGCTTGCTCAGAGCAGGCACTAAGAAAAACGATGCCAGAGAGCAGTATTGCTTGGCTAATTTTATTTAAGATCATTATATTGCCTTTAAAAAGTCTATTTTATAACTTGTATACTGTAAGTTAAGGTACTGAAAGCGTGTTAATGTGCCTTAGCATGTTTGCATTAAAGCAAAACACACTAGCAAATAGCAAGTATTAGGCGTTAGTGCGCATAAATCAGTGGGGCACTAGTAAATAATCAATAATTATCTACAGTTTTTTCTACTTTGGGTATATGTTTAGTACTACTAAGCTTTGAAATAATTAATAATATAAGACTTGCTGTAAAGTGTAGGTCATTAAGCAAAGGGATATTTTATGTCTACAGAAAATGCCTTACTCACAATTTTGGTTGACAGAATTAACAACGACACACTGGTGTTACCTACGTTACCAGAGGTAGCGATTAAGGTTCGTCAAGCCGCTGACAATCCAGATGTTAATTTGATGCAAATGTCAGATGCAATAGCACATGACCCTGCATTATCTGCGCGAATGATTAAAGTAGCAAATAGTGCCATTATGGGTCGTGCTGTAAAGGTGTCTAATTTACATCAAGCAGTAACACGTATTGGCTTAAGACAAATAAAAAATATAGCTACAGCCATGGCAATGGAGCAGCTGTTTGTATCTAATAATGAGCTAATAAAGGGATACATGGGCAAGGCGTGGCAAAAAACGCTGCATGTGGCCTCGCATTCTATTTCATTGATGGAGTTTTACTTAAAAAGAAATACTCACACTTCGCTTAACCGTGATGCCATTACACTAGCTTCATTGGTTTATAATATTGGGGTGTTACCGATTTTAACTGAGGCTGAGCGGCACCCAGAAGTGTTTGCCAATCCGAGTTTTTTAGCTCACGCAATTCAACGTTTAAGCGGTAAAATTGGTGGCTCAATAATGAAAGCATGGGAATTCCCTGATGTGTTTGTAGAGGTTGCACAGCACTGGGCTGATGTTAACTATCGCTCTACTGAAGTGAGTTATATCGACTTTATTCGCATTGGTGCAATCCTTGAGGGAACCCTACAAGTATCAGATAAATCTGCGGCGCTACAAACTTATATTGATAAAGGCATTTTTCCTTCATTAGAAATGTTAGAGAGTGAGAAATACTTGCACATGGTTGAAGACGTAAAAGAAATGTTTAGCTAAACATGCAGAGCAATAAAAAGTATGATTATGGCAGTGCTCGGTGAAAACTATTTCTACTTGTGCGCAAAACAAATTGAAATCCGTTACTGGCTTTGTTTAATGCAAATATTGAAAACGTATACACTATGTATCATGGTGTATACGCCTTTCCACTTAAATTTGATAAATAGGTGACCCCACTACGAGGTATTATCATATTACGAGGCCAAATGAGCACTAAAGGAGTGATTGTAGAGTGTAATTATAAGCAAACGGTAATGAGGCGATTTCAAAAGTTTAGATACAGGGCGACTGAGCCTTCTTTCATATATAAATCATCACTCTGCTATAAGCAGACTATTATATTCAGTTTTATAACTACAAAGGTATGTATTCAAAAAATAATTACATGACTCTAGATAGGAGAAATGAAACTCCAGCTTAGAAACTCTAAATAATTAATTAACCATTACAGGAACCAAATGAATCCATAGCTATTCTTAGAAAATTAAAAAATTATTTTTATATCTTTAATTTTTCTTGTTTGAATAGCGCGAATAAAACTCGTATCTGCAAGTTCATTTGATATTTCACCTTCTCTGAACCGCTCTATAACAATGTCTAGTTCACAATTTTTATATTGTTTTGAAGAGTTAATATCTATAATGTCTTTGTTGGCCAAGTTAAAATTAAAGTTAGAAACATTTGATACAGAGTAACTTGCTGAGCCAGAAAAAATCCCTCCATTAGAGTCATCACAACCATAGTTCAAAATCAATTCAGTTTGACTTGCAGGATCCAGCCCATCAAGTTGTACAGTAATTGTCTGGTCATAATTAACGGTCGCGTTATTGCTTGGTTCCAAAATAGTAAATTCTAGAGGCAAATCTACATTAGATTGAGCATTTTGCTCACTTTTTCTGACTAAATCTATTTGAAACTTAGTATTTCCTGACGTAATTTCAAATCGGCCTTCGTAATCAATATCTAAAATATCAGAGTCTTCAGTTAGCGTTATTCGTTTACTTAACGCTTCAGCATATAGTTTATCACCATTTGATAATCGTATATTAGAACCAAATGAATCACCTGAATTTAACTCAGCATTTATTTTGGTGCGCTCACCATTTGAACTAATAAGATATTGCGCTTGGATTGCTTTTGTTTTAAGAAGATCCGATTCAGTTTCACTTGTACAACCACCCAATACAAGGCTAAGCGAAACTAAAGAAAGTTTAAATTTCATCGTTAAAATATGCCAGTAATAAATAAAGTCTGAATTTTACACTATTAATTACCCAAAATAAGAACTTAAAAGTAAAAAATTGTTAAAAACTTGCTTAGATTACGCGCTTTTTTTAGTATGTAAGAATAATTTGAAAAATTAGTACTCATCATATAAGTTTAAACATGAGTAAAAAAAGGATATTTGTAGTGGCTGTATATAAAATTCTGGTATTAGATTATTTAAATAGCGAGCTAAATCAAGGAAAGCATTTCGATTTTGATAATCATAAATACGAAATTTTTTACTCTGATTATTCGGACTCTCGTCTATTTGAAATTCTTGTAAATAGTTCAATTGATTGTTTACTATTAAACTACCCAAAAGTTGAATTTATTGAAAAAGTAATTTCAAACATTCAGATCTACTACCCTCATCTACCTATATTACTTTTGACTCCTTCAAAGGCATCATTGCCACAAAAAATTACCAATTATATACATTGTAAACAATTACCATTAGTGAGCTCTGTTAGAAATACTTTAGAAGTTGCTATCGATGAGATGATCTCTTTATCTAACCCCTTAAAAAAGCAAAAAAACAATTTAGTATTAGTTTTGAGTAACAACTCC
This sequence comes from Pseudoalteromonas sp. KJ63-1, assembly GCF_055808145.1. Next base: position 639,251 of record NZ_CM147855.1, read on the forward strand.
AATCCAAGCCTAACTTTATGTAAAGCTCCTTATGTAAACTATTCATTAGAGCATGAAAATTTTAACTTTACTTCATTTGAGTCAATCTCAACTCACAGACCTAGCTTAGTAGTAGTTAAGATTAAGAATCTAAAAGATGAACACCTTGTTTTTATAAAAGAGTTAAAGGCCCAGTACCCTCGGATTAAGCTAATTATTTTGAATGACAATTCTTGTACAAGTTCTATAGTCAAAGCAATTAAGTCAGGGGCGGATGATTACTTAATAAGTGCGCAGGTAACGGCGTTTATATTACATGTGGCAATATGTGACCTATTAAGTTGCAATATTGAGCAAGCTACCCTTGATGACAAAGAGCTTTTAATTAAAAGCAAAGAAAAATTACTTAAAAAAGAAGCAGAATTAGAAAACACCTCGCAATTTCAAGATTTAATTATTGAAAGTATGCCAGAATATTTATTCGTGAAAAATGAACGCTTTGAATTAGTGAAGTTTAACACCGCCTTCAAAGAGCTTTATCCTCCTAATGTTCGAGAAACAATTATTGGAAAAACCACATTGGAGGATTACCCTGCAAATGAGGTCGAAGAGTTTTTAGCGATGGACAAATTAGCCTTTGAAAATGGTTATAGTGAAACATATGAAACGATTACGTTTCCATCTGGCAGAATTCGCATTCTATTTACGACTAAAACACGTTTCAAAGACTCTTCGGGAGAGCCATTTATATTAGGGATATCGCGCGATGTGACAGATAAGGAACAAGCAATAAAACAACTTGTTAAATCAAATCAGGATCTTGAACAGTTTGCTTATATAGCTTCACATGATCTTAGGTCACCATTAAATGCGATACTAAAATTAGTTGGATGGATAAAAGAAGATAATCTAAATGTATTTGATACTTCAACTTTAGAAAAGTTTGAACTAATACAAGGCCGAGCCTTAAGAATGTCTAAATTGCTAGATGATTTACTTAGTTACTCAAGGTTAAATAAAGTGCAGCATAAACCAGAAGCTGTAAATTTAGTTGATGAGAAGCTATCAATCTTAGACTTAGTCATGACTGATAAAAAAATCAATATACACTTCCCTAACTTAACAATTGTGATACCCAAACTCCCATTACAACTTGTGCTACTCAACCTTATCAATAACTCTATCAAACATAGTGATAAGAAGGAGGTTAGAGTGGAACTTCTCGTTAGCCAAAAACCAGGGGGACTAGAATTAATAATCAAAGATAATGGCCCTGGCATTAATTTTAAATACTCAGACAAAATTTTTGAAATGTTCCAAACACTAAAATCACGCGACGAGGTTGAAGGCAGTGGAATGGGGTTATCAATAATTAAAAAAGTGATCGAGTTTCATAGTGGTGAGATCACCCTTGTAAATCAATCCAACGGTGCTGAGTTTAAGATTTTTTGGCCACAAAGCTTTATAAAGTATTAGGAAACACGATATGAGTAAGAAGGAAGTTACACTTTTTATTGTTGAAGACGATGATATTGATTATATGACCATAGAGCGTTCTTTAAATAAAAAAATGGTTGCGAATACAATTGTTAGAGCAAAAGACGGTCAAGAAGCTCTTGAAATGCTTGATAGAGGAGAAGTGCCATCACCTTATATAATTTTGCTCGACATTCAGATGTCTAGAATGAATGGACTTGAATTTTTAAAAAAGTTAGAAGCCACCCTGTTCATCATAAAAGTGTTGTTTTTATGCTTACAACATCAAAAAATGAAAAGGATATTTTACAAAGCTACGAAAACCATAGTGCTGGTTATTTTGTAAAGGAAGAGACGGGTAATTGCATAGTAAATATTGTTGAGACTCTTGAAGGATACTGGAAGGTTGCGTGCCTGCCTGAGTAGGAAGTTAAATGAAAATATTAATAATCGATGATGACTTATTTGATAGAATGGCGATTAGACGTTCGTTGATGATGTTATCAAATAAGTATGAGATTGTGGAGACAAGCACAGCTGAGGATGCAATTACATTACTAACAGACTCACATTTTGATGTCGCGATGCTTGATTTTAACATGCCGAAAATGGATGGAATTGAGCTTATTTCGGAGCTAAAATCAGTTAATGGAAGAAGTGCGACAACTATAATAATGTTAAGTAATAGTAATAGTGAGCAGTTACTCATTGACTGTATTAATGCAGGTGCCCATGATTTTTTATTGAAATCGGAAGTCACTGAAAGCACTGTTAATCGAGCCTTAATTCAAGCAACCAAACGCTTTGAACTTGAGAACACAGTATACTCGAACTATTGCACTATGAAAGAAATGGCAGAAAAAGACAGTTTAACAGGTTTATCTAATCGCTATTATTTTGATGAATACTTGCACGAATTAATAAATAAAAAAGATCGATACAACAACAGTATTGGAGTAATGCTTTTAGATTTAGATCACTTTAAAAACATTAATGATACTTTTGGTCATGATATTGGGGATCGCCTTTTAATCGAAGTAGCACAAAGAATCCAAAATGAACTTAGAGCAGAACAAATCTTAGCTAGGCTTGGCGGTGATGAATTTGCATTTATAATTGATGAGCTCCCTAATATTCATGTTGCGCAGGTGATAGCACAACGTGTTTTAGCCACTTTCGATAACTTATTTAACATACAAGGCAACACAATTCATTGCTCTGCAAGTATAGGTGTGTCAGTATTTCCTTTGAATGGCGATAACAAAGAAGTACTTCTAAAGTTTGCTGATATCGCGATGTACAGAGCAAAAAATCTTGGTCGTAATCAAGTTTGTATATTTCAAGACAACATGAACTTGGATTTTCAAAGAAAATACCAAATAGAATTAGAATTGAGAGAAGCTATATCAGAGAGTAACTTTGAGCTTCACTTTCAACCAATAATATGTGCTAAAGAGTCTAATAAAGTAATAGGGATAGAAACCCTTATCAGATGGCCAAATGCTGTCACATCTAATAATCCGAGTGAGTTTATACCGATCGCTGAGCAATCTAGGCTCATAGAATCACTTGGAAACTGGATTATTAAGTCTGCTCTTCAATATTTTGAAAAAATGAGGACTATAGTCAACTATGACTTTTATATTGCTATAAACATATCCTCTTATCAATTATTGAATTTAAATATAGTAAACTTTATCTCTAAACAGTTAAGCAATCATAACATTTCACCTGATTTGTTGGTAGTTGAGATAACAGAAACGTCATTACTTAATGAAGATATAATTACAAATAGTGTTCTCAAAGAATTGCACAACCTTGGAGTAAAAATTGCTTTAGATGACTTTGGTACAGGTTACTCTTCAATATCTCATTTATTAAATTATCCAATTGATATTGTAAAATTAGATAGAACTTTGATTGTTGCCGCAGAAAGCAATACTAAAAATGCTCGGTTAATGAAAGGTATTAATAAGATGTTAAAATCGATAGAGGTTCTAACAATTGCTGAAGGTGTCGAAAACAAAGCCCAATTAACTATGGTTCAAAACAACAGCGTTGATTTCATTCAGGGGTACTACTACTCTAAGCCACTTAGTTATGATGATTTAATTAGTTTTGTAGGTTTAAATAATTAATAGATATATTTTTATAGGGCTGACAATGTATAAAAAAATAAAATCTTTTTGGCAGCGAAGGTCACTTCGCTTTTGGTTAATGACCGGACTATTAATGACAATTATCCCCTTTGTAGTGTTTTCTGTTTCAACGTATAGCTATATTAATAATCGCGTTATTATTCCATTTTCATCACTCATAACTAAGCAGCAACAGGTATTAGTACCCATTAATAAGTTACAAGTATCGGTGTGGGGAATATCCACATCTGTAGCTGACTTTTTTGTTAGTGAAGAGGTGAACTATCAGAAAAAGTATTACTATGAAGCGCAACATATCAGCAATTTATTTATTAAATTAAAAACTGCTATTGAAATTACGAATAAGAAATTAATTGAGGATATTTCATATGCAGAATTTCAGTGGAAGAGTATTGATGAAAATGCTCAATTTATTTTTGCTAACCTTGCACATGGCAGTGATAAAAAGCAGGTTTTAAACAAAAATTTTATGGCTTTTGAAAACAAATCAGAATTGTTAGGGAAGACTTTAGCCGATATATATAATAGTCTACATATTGAAAGTGAAGTTATACACGCTCAAGCAATTGACGTATTAATACATGCCGAGAAACTTTATTTAGCTATTCTTTTGGTGTCAATATTATTAGGAATACTAGGCTTAATGATTATAAATTATTCATTAAAAAGCAGCTTGGATAAACTCACCGAAGGGGCATCAAAATTTGCTACTGGAGATAGTAGGCACACTATAGATATTGATATACCAATTGAAATGGCTAGTGTTGCGCATACATTCAATGCGATGAAAGATACAATTATAAAGCAACGTAATAAACTTGAACGTGCAGCTGAAGTCGACCATCTTACAGGGTTACTAAATAGGCGTAAATTAAATGAATCCTTAAACAAAAAAATACATCTCGCCAACGTTTCGAATACACATGTTAGTGTAATTATGGTTGATATTGATCATTTCAAAAAATTCAATGATAAATATGGGCATCTTGGAGGTGATCAAGTACTAATAACGTTTGCTGACATATGCCGTTCAGCCATACTTAATAAAGGTAGTATATTTAGATATGGCGGTGAGGAATTTATAATAATACTGCCTTCATATGACATTAGCCAAGCAGCTTTGGTTGCAGAAGAATTAAGGCAAGCTATAAATAATACCCCCATAACTATTGAAAACAAGCAGTCAGTGTTTATTTCAGCTAGCTTTGGTGTTGCTACTTATTCACGTAATGGCGATACTTGTGAAAAGCTGATAGCGCTTGCTGATAATGCGTTATATATATCAAAAGATACTGGTCGTAATCGTGTTACAGTAGCCAGTTAAATACCTCTCGGTAAAATTAATATCGCATATAAATGGCACTTTTATTTGCGTATAAATCGTTATGCAACCAACTATACATAAAGTATTATCTGGGGCATGTTTTCACTGTACATCTCGCAGCACCTCATGCCCCATTGTATTACTAATACTCCCTATCTTGTATTTTTAACAAGCAATAATCACGCTTTTAAGGCGTGTTGCCATTTGTCATTTACGCTAAATCGTCTGCATCACCTAAGCCTTGAGTAAGCTCTTCAAGAAGTTGCTTGATTTCCTCAGATGCAAGAATAAAGTCAGCGTCTAGTTTAACCGCCATATCTTCTTTAGGGATATCGGCATTTTCTTCTTTAAGTGTTTCACTGTAGCTTAAACGTTTAATTGAACCATCGTTTTGTAGCATAAACTTAACGCGTTCTTGCCAATCTAGAGCAAGCTTAGTCACGCGTTTACCACTTTCAAGGTGCGATTTTACTTCGTCACACGCTAAGTCATGGCCTTTAAGCTTAACTTGGGCACCACTGTCATCCGCTTCTTCAAGCTCAGCGTCTGAGCCAATCGCAAAGCCCTCAGGTGTACTAAAGTTAGTAAGCCAGTCAGTTAAAAATACATCTAAATCATAGTTAGCAAACGCAGGAACAACCGGTAATGTGCCTAACGATTTGCGTAGTAACGCCAGAAGTTCTTCAGCTTTATTAAAGCTTGCGCTATTAACTACAACCCAACCATTTTCTTGGTCTATGAACGCAAACTGTAGGCTCGACTTTTTAAATGCTTGTGGCAGTAACGTGTGTAAGATGTTTTCTTTTAATTCATCTTTTTCTTTTTTCTTTACTGGTCGATTTTCTTCAGCTTCAATCTGATCAACCTTTTCTGCAACAAGCTCATTTATTACGGAGGCAGGTAACACTTTCTCTTCACGTTTGGCGCACACTAAAATACTTTTTTGTGAAAAATGTGACAAAGTTTCACCATGTTTACCAAATGCTTTTGTCCAACCAAATGTTGCCAACTCTTGACCAGTACATGGACGAAATAGATCTTGTTCTAACGCCTTGTCAAAGTCTTCTTGAGTGTACGAAACGTCTTGTTTAAAGCGATAGCATATAAGGTTACTAAACCACATAGGGAAATGATCCATTTAAAAAATTTATGCAATCATAGCAATAAAAGCCGCTTCTAGAAACGGCTAATCGAGTTTAAAAAGTGGCAAGGGAGATGACATGTTTTTAGGGAACGAAATTCGGTAATGTAACCCTTGGTCGGGTTCACTGCTGACTTCAATTTTGCCATTGAGTGTTTGTTTTACTAGGTTAAAAATAATGTGAGCACCTAAGCCGCTGCCACCTTCATCACGCTTTGTGGTGAAGAATGGGTCAAATAAACGCTTAAGTTGTGCCGGTTTCAACCCGATACCATTATCTTGGTAATTAATGACTAAGTCGTTTTCATCAGTATTTACATCTATGGTAATTTGGCCACTGTTTATATTTTCAAAGCCATGCAGTAATGAATTCATAATTAAGTTAGTAAATATTTGGCTGATCACCCCCGCAGGTAAATTAATAATTAAATCATCCGGGCAATGCAGACGAATGCTATGGGATGTTTTTTTAATTTGCGGATGTAAAGAACGTATAACCTCGTTAATGTAATCCTTAAAGTTAATGGTTCTTAGCGCCTCACTGGCTTGATCAACTGCGATTTGTTTAAAGCTCGTAATTAAGTCAGATGCGCGCTCTAAATTGTGAGAGAGTAGTTGAGCGCTTTGTGCTGCATCATTAATAAAGCTCTCCAGTGCTGAAGAGGATAGCGATTTGTTTTTAAACGCAGTTTCTATTTCAGTTAAACGCTCATGTAAAAATGAAGTCGCGGTTACGCCGATACCAATAGGGGTATTAATTTCATGAGTAATACCCGCCACTAAACCGCCTAATACCGCCATTTTTTCTGAGCCAACAAGCTGCTCTTGCGCAAAGCTTAGTTCATCGAGTGAGTTTTGTAGTTGGGTTTGTTTACTTAGCAGCTCTTGCTCAGTTTGCTTTCGTAGGTCAACTTCTTCAGTTAATACTTCTTTTTGGCGTTCGAGTTCATATTTTTGTTGCTGTAGGTCGATCATTGCTTGGCTCAGGTTTGATGTTTTACGCGCTACATCTTGTTCAAGCTGCAAATTTTGTTGATCTAGTTTTTGATTACTTTCGATTAGGTCATTCTGGGTTTGCTTTAACTCTTTTTTATACTCAACAACTTTAGAGATCAAATTGTTAAAAGAGCGCTCCATTACTTTTAGTTCGTTATTTTCGTCAGTGACAATTTTAACGCGCTGGCCATCGAGCTCTTCTAATTCAAGGTATTCAATTTGTTCAGTAAGTTGTGTGAGTGGCTCCGTTAGCAGCTTTCTAAATGCGATTAAAAACAAGATAATTAAAAAGGTGGTTTTAATCATGGCGTTGCCAATTAAAAAGTAAATAGATAGCATAATGCGACTAAAAATCACGTCGCGGCTAGAAAATAAAGTCACATCACCTACTTGGGTGGCGCGACCTGAAAATTCAAAAATAAGCGGAAATGTATAACCAAATAAACCTGCTTTGGCGTCTTCTACAATCACGTCTTCTTGGACAAGTTGCTGACTATATAGGTTGTGAATGTTTAGCGCGCGGCCTAATTGAGAAATAATAGCGCCGTTATCATCACGAATAATAACCCCTTCAACCATAGGTATATCAAGTAATCCTTCTGCGGTTGTTGTGGTTTGTTTTATATTTAACTCCCAAATTGCTCGAGTTAGACTTCTACCAAATGTTTTTTGCAGTGTGCCGAGCTCATCGCGTATGTAATCTTTGGTATTAACATACTCTGCGAAGATTTGTCCGCAGGTCACCACAAAAGTCAGTATAAAATAAACCGATAAAACTCGTGTGAGTAACTTTGTTGAAAGACTTTTTTGCGGCATGAGGGACTTGTATTTCCTTTAATTATTCAACTATTAGTGTACGCTTATAAACATTAGTTAATAAATCATTAAAAATAAACATATATTTTATTATATTGTTATTTTGTGCTCTTAAATAAGTACTACTCTGTGAACTTAATAATTTCGTTTCTATTCTAGCGTAGTGTGTTTCGCTAGTTTGTTTTCAAATTAGGTAGAGTTATTTTGCTAATTTTTATTGTGCACTCATGCACTTTATTGATAACGTTAGTAAAAGATACAGTAAATAACCTGCTCGCTACTTATGTTGGTTATATTTTTGACTTTTTGCTGCCTGAGTAAGCAAATTAATTTTAGCGTGGGTTTAGGTGTTTTATATGAGTTTAATTAAATTGTCATTATGATGCGTTTTTCTATTTTAGTCTGTGATGACTCAACTGTTGCTCGTAAACAAGTGATCCGCTGTTTAAATGAGTGTCTTGATGCCGATATTCAACAGGCAACCAATGGTAAAGAAGCCTTGGCGTTATTACACCATAAGCATTTTGATCTCTTATGCCTCGATTTAACCATGCCTGAAGTGGATGGGATTGCAGTGCATGAGCAGGTCAAAGCAAATAAAATAGAAACTTATGTATTGGTAATTTCTGCAGATATTCAACAAAAAATGCGAGATCGCGTAGCGCAACTCGGCGCAATCGATTTTATTCACAAACCGATTAATAAAGCACAACTTAACGACGTTTTGCATAAGTTTGGCATTTATTAATAAAATTCATGATGAAAAAGACTGTTTTATCTTCTAATTTAGGGTTGACAGAATAGCCTTTGTTAAGGCAGTCTTAAGCTATGAAAACATTTAGTCTTGTAACGACCATTATTATTACAACCACCATTCTTACTGGATAGTGGCATAGGTCGGTGCAACAAATTTAAAGGCCTGTGTTCACTTAGAACACAGGCCTTTTTTCGTTTTATGGAATGAGGAAACATAAAAAATGCGCGTTTTAAAATTTGGTGGCTCATCGCTCGCTGACTTTGCCTGCCTAAAGCAAGTAGCTGCTCTGGCTAAGGCACAATTAAAAGATGAAATGTTACTGGTGCTTTCAGCGCCTGGCGGTATGACAGATTCGCTTGTTTCGTTGGCTAGTGCCGCAGAGCAGGGGCAGGATTTCAACCCGTTGTGGGATGCACTTGTTACCCGCTGCAATGCTTTAAAAGCAGCTGTAGAGGAAAAACAAGGAACAGTTCAAAACTGGCCGGACTTTAACGAATTGAAAAATAAGCTTGATGGGGTTGCACTAATTAAGTGTTGCCCAGATAAAATCAGGGCTTTTATTATTAGCTTTGGTGAACGTGTTAGCGTATCGCTAATGCAAAGCTTACTAGTCGATCATAACGCGCATTATTTACAAGCAACAGACTGTATTGTTTCAACGGGTGGACACATAGACGCTGAAGCCGATTTAGTCGCCAGTAAAGCCCGTTTTCAAGCAGTACTAAAAGAGTCGCCAGCAACGGTTTACATTATGCCTGGATTTACTGCAAGTAATGATAAAGGTGAGCTCACAACACTTGGTCGAAATGGCTCTGATTATTCAGCGGCGATTGCTGCAGCGTGTTTAGAGGCGCAAGTGTGTCAAATATGGACTGACGTTGATGGTGTATACAGCGCCGATCCGCGTTATATCAAAAAAGCCACTAAGGTTGATTTCCTATCTTACAAAGAGGCGATGGAGCTTTCTTATTTTGGCGCTAAAGTGTTGCACCCTAAAACTATCCTACCGTGTGCAAAAGCTGGAGTGCCATGCGAAATTAAAAATACTCATAACCCAGATGCGCAAGGCTCACTAATTAGTAACGATACGGTATCTGATGAACCAGTAAAAGCACTCTCAAGCCTACAAAACTTAGCTATGTTGACCGTTTCGGGCCCTGGTATGAAAGGCAAAGTGGGTATGGCATCGAAAGTATTTAATGCATTAGCGCATGATAACGTGTCAATCGTCCTGATCACTCAATCATCATGTGAATTTAGCATCAGTTTTTGTGTTCATGAAAGTGATTTAAATCTAGCGTTGAATGCGTTGCAAGTGGCCTTTGACTTAGAGTCAAAAGCAGGCTTAATTGAGCCGGTAAATGTGCAACGTAATTTAGCAATAGTAACGTTAGTGGGCGATAACATGCGCGCTCATAAAGGCTTAGCGGCTAAGTTTTTTGCATCGCTTGCTCAAGCACAAGTTAACATTGTTGCTATAGCGCAAGACTCAACTGAAAGCGCTATTTCTGCTGTTATTGACGGTGAGTTGTGTAATGACGCGGTTAAAATCTGTCATGAAAACTTTTTCACTCATGTGCCTTCAATTGATGTGTTTTTATTGGGATGTGGCTTAGTAGGTCAAGAGCTAATAAATCAGCTTGAGCGTCAACAAGCATGGCTTGAAAAGCGTAATATTAAATTAAACCTATATGGTGTGGCTAACTCACGTCAATTACACCTTGATGGTGAAGGTATTGCTTTTGATGATTGGCAGCAAAAGCTAGCGCAATCAGAGCAAGCATTTGATTTAAAATTAGTAGAACAGTTTGTTAAGCAAAATCATTTAGTTAACCCTGTACTAGTTGATTGTACTTCATCAGATGCCTTGGCTTCGCAATACGTCGATTTTTTAAATGCGGGTTTCCACGTTGTGGCTGCCAATAAAAAAGCCACCACGAGCTCATATACGTATTACCAAGATTTAATAGCAGCTACACATAAAAATAATCGTAAGTTTTTATACGAAACTAACGTAGGTGCAGGTTTACCTGTAATCGATAACTTACAATCACTCTTTGGTGCCGGTGATGAGTTACTTGAGTTTAGTGGTATTTTATCAGGCTCGCTTTCATACATGTTTGGTGCCCTTGAAGATGGTTTATCATTGTCTGAGGCAACAATTAAAGCAAAAGAAAGCGGCTTTACTGAACCCGATCCTCGCGATGACTTATCGGGGACAGACGTAGCACGTAAACTACTTATTATTGCCCGAGAAGCAGGCATGCAATTAGAGCTTAGCGACATAGAAGTGGAGTCGGTATTACCACAAGGCTTCGCCCAAGGTGACAACGTTGAGCAATTTATGGCAAAACTACCAAGCCTGGATACCGGCTTTAACGACCGTATTCAAAGTGCAGCGAGTGAAGGTAAAGTACTTCGCTACGTAGGCACAATTAAAAATGGTCACTGTAAGGTCGGAATCGAAGCCGTGGATTCATCACACGCGTTAAGTGTAATTCGTGATGGTGAAAATGCGCTGGCTATTTTAAGCCAATACTACCAACCGCGTCCGTTTGTTATCCGTGGTTATGGGGCAGGCTCTGCAGTAACGGCTGCGGGTGTATTTGCAGACATATTAAAAACATTATCTCGCTAGGAGTCAGTTATGATTGAAGTATATGCTCCGGCGTCTATTGGTAATTTTGCCGTTGGCTTTGATGCGCTGGGCGCCGCACTTGCGCCAATTGATGGCGGTTTATTAGGTGATGTGGCGGTTGTTAGTGCCGCATCGAGTGATGAATTTATTTGTACAGGCGACTACGCACATAAGCTACCTAGTGATGCGCAAGAAAATTTAGCGTACCAGTGTTTAGTGCATTTTAGAGCGCATGTTGCGCCTGATATGCCTGCGGTAAAGCTCGAACTTAGGAAAAACTTGCCGATTGGTTCGGGATTAGGCTCAAGTGCTTGCTCTGTGGTGGCGACATTTGTAGCGCTGGATAAGTTTGCTCAAACCAATTTAAGTCAAGTTGAGTTAATAGAGCTAATGGCCGATTTTGAGGGCTTGGTAAGCGGTGGACGTCATTATGACAATATCACTCCTTGTTACCTTGGTGGCTTACAATTAACCGGTGATTTAATTCCTTATAAATCTATTGCGTTACCTGTCGATGAAAACTGGTATTACGTCGCCGCATTTCCAGGCTTTTCGCTCAATACCGCAAAAGCGCGCTCTGTTTTACCAAAAGAGCTTAGTATGCATGCGGGGGTTGAGTTTGCGCAGCGTTTATCGGCGTTTAGTAGCTTACTGTTAACAGGACGCTTTGATGATGCATTAAGCATTATGAAAGACGAAATAGCAGAGCCATACCGTGCGCCACTTATAAGCGGCTTTAGTGATGCCAAAGCAAGCTTACCAGCACTGGGTGCTGAAGTTGTGAGTATTTCAGGCGCAGGGCCTACCTTGTTTAGTGTATGTAAAACGCTTGAAGCGGCAGAGCAATGCGCGCAGTGGCTAGAGGAAAACTACATCAACGAGCAAGGTTTTTGCCATATTTGTAAATTAGATAACGACGGCACGCGTCAATTAAATGTTTTATAGGATCAAGAGTCATGCAATTACATAATTTAAAAGAATATTCACAAAAAGTGTCGTTTGTTGAAGCTGTAAAAACAGGACTAGGGCGTAATCAAGGTGTGTTTTTTCCTGAGTCGTTAGCGCCATTAAGTGATGTTGATGCATTACTCGATATGGACTTTGTTACTCGCAGCGGCAAAATTTTATCGCACCTTATTGGTGACGAGCTACCAAGTGATACTGTTGCCCAGATGGTTAAGAATGCGTTTAACTTTCCGGTTAAGCTGGTGGAAGTTGAAGACAATACCTATTGCTTAGAGTTATTCCATGGCCCAACACTGGCATTTAAAGATTTTGGTGGCCGCTTTATGGCCGAGTGCTTAGCGCAATTTAATCAAGGCGAAAAAGTCACTATTTTAACTGCAACATCCGGTGATACCGGAGCTGCCGTAGCGCATGCTTTTTATAACAAACCAAATATTGATGTGGTTATTTTATACCCTAAGGGCAAAATTTCACTCGCTCAGCAAAAGTTATTTACTACTCTCGGTGACAATATTCATTGTTATGCGATTGAGGGGAGTTTTGATGATTGCCAAGAGTTGGTTAAAAAATCATTTTTAGATGAAGAGCTAAAATCGAAATTAGGTTTAAACTCAGCAAATTCAATTAACATTAGCCGTTTAGTCGCGCAGGTGTGTTATTACTTTGAAGCCATTGCACAGCTGCCAAAAGAAAAGCGTGCTACAGCGCATATTTCAGTACCCAGTGGTAACTTTGGTAATGTGTGTGCGGCTATGATTGGCGCGGTTATTGGTATGCCTGTAGGTAAACTAAGCGCGACTACAAACCAAAACGACACAGTACCGCGCTTTATGCTTGATAAAAATTGGACGCCTAATGCGACTATTGAATCGCTTTCAAATGCAATGGATGTCAGTAAACCTAATAACTGGCCGCGAGTACAAACTATGCTAGATAATGACTGGTTTAGTTATGACAATTTTTATTCTGTTAGTGTGGATGAGCAAAACACAAAATCAGTGATGAAAAAAATTCAACAGCTTGGCTATATTGCAGAGCCACATACCGCGATTGCCTACCAAGGGCTTGTTGAAAATAAAGCAACAGATGCTGCAGGTATCTTTTTAGCGACTGCGCATCCGGCCAAATTTAAAGACAGCGTTGAGGATATCCTTAATGTTGAATTAAATATGCCAAAGCCGTTAGCTGATGCATTAGCAAAACCGTGTTTAGCCATTGATATGCACAATGATTACGACGATTTACGCAGTGAGCTATTTGCTAAGCTAGGTTAAAGTCACACGTGTAGAAAAAGCGGCTTAGGCCGCTTTTTTTGTTTGTTTATATATCGCTTTAGGCATAACGCATAAGCTAAATAAATGTAATAAATCAAATTCATTTAAAATTGTTATTAGTTTATAAAAAAATATCATCATCAAAATGCTGTGAAATAGTTTCAATCCCTGTTTAAATATCCTCAACTTAAGAGCGTAGGCAAAGAGTCGTTTTAAGCGTACAATAAAGCCTGTAAAAAATACCCATACACGTTGCCCAGGAGACCCCAATGTTAGAACGTAGCATGAATATTTCGGACTTTGATCCAGAGTTATTTGACGCGATGAGCAAAGAAACATCACGTCAAGAAGAGCACATTGAGTTAATTGCATCTGAAAACTACTGTAGCCCACGCGTACTAGAAGCGCAGGGTTCTCAACTTACTAACAAATATGCTGAAGGCTACCCGGGCAAACGTTACTACGGTGGCTGTGAGCACGTTGATGTGGTTGAGCAGTTAGCGATTGACCGCGCAAATGAATTATTTGGTACAGATTACGCAAACGTGCAACCACATGCCGGTTCACAAGCGAATGCCGCTGTTTTCCAAGCACTATTAAGCCCACTTGATACCGTTTTAGGCATGAGCCTAGCGCACGGTGGTCACTTAACACACGGCTCACACGTAAACTTCTCAGGTAAAACATACAACGCAATTCAGTATGGCCTTAACGAAGAAACTGGCGAAATTGATTACGCACAAGTTGAAGCGTTAGCACTTGAGCACAAACCAAAAATGATTATTGCGGGTTTCTCTGCTTATTCAGGTATTGTTGATTGGGCTAAGTTCCGTGAAATTGCAGACAAAGTAGGCGCATACTTATTTGTTGATATGGCGCACGTTGCAGGTTTAATTGCTGCGGGTGTTTACCCAAGCCCTGTGCCATTTGCTCACGTTGTAACAACCACAACACATAAAACATTAGCCGGCCCTCGCGGTGGTTTAATCATTTCTGCGTGTGGCGATGAAGATATTTACAAAAAGCTAAACAGCGCTGTTTTCCCAGGTGGCCAAGGTGGTCCTTTATGTCATGTTATTGCTGCTAAAGCGGTTGCATTTAAAGAAGCACTTCAACCTGAATTTAAAACATACCAAGCTCAAGTTGTTAAAAATGCTCAAGCAATGGTTGCAGTATTACAAGAGCGCGGTTACAAAGTAGTATCAGGTAAAACTGACAACCACTTATTCTTACTTGATTTAATCGATAAAGATATCACAGGTAAAGATGCAGATGCTGCCCTAGGTAACGCGAATATCACGGTTAACAAAAACTCAGTACCGAACGATCCACGTTCACCATTTGTTACTTCTGGTTTGCGTATTGGTTCACCAGCAATCACTCGTCGTGGCTTTAAAGAAGCAGAGTCAAAAGAGTTAGCGGGCTGGATCTGTGACGTACTAGACAACATCGAAGATGAGTCAGTACAAGCGCAAGTAAAAGAAAAAGTGAAAGCAATTTGTGCAAAATTACCTGTTTACGCTTAATCCAAGAGTAAAACAGTAATTTAGATCACAACTGCACACATTTTTGTTATGATAATGGCCGCTATTATAGCGGCCATTTTTTGTTTTTAAAACGGAAACACACAGTTATGCATTGCCCATTTTGCACCGCCAAAGATACTAAAGTTATTGATTCTCGCCTTGTCGGCGGGGGACACCAAGTACGTAGACGTCGTGAATGTAATGAGTGCCACGAACGGTTTACCACCTTTGAAGGGGCTGAATTAGTCATGCCGCGAGTTATTAAGCAAGATGGCAGTCGTGAACCGTTTAATGAAGATAAGTTACTAAATGGCTTAACTCGCGCTCTTGAAAAACGCCCCGTAAGTACCGAACAAGTTGATGAAGTCGTTAATATAATTAAATCTCAGCTACGAGCCACCGGCGAGCGTGAAGTGTCTAGTCATTTGGTGGGTGAGTGTATTATGGAAGCGCTGAAAAAGTTAGATAAAGTAGCCTATGTAAGATTTGCCTCAGTATATCGCTCGTTTGAAGATATACGTGAATTTGGTGAAGAAATAGCTCGCTTAGGAGAGTAGTAATGACCATGCAAAGCTCGTTTTCAGAGGATGATAAACGTTATATGGCACGCGCCATTGAGCTGGCAAAAAAAGGGCGCTTTACCACCACTCCTAATCCTAATGTAGGCTGCGTACTCGTAAAAAATAATAAAATAATAGCTGAAGGGTTTCATCAATTAGCAGGACAAGGTCATGCTGAAGTTAATGCTTTGGCTGAGGCCGGTGAAAATGCTAAAGGTGCAACCGCTTATGTAACCCTAGAGCCTTGCAGTCATTATGGTCGCACACCGCCTTGCGCTGAAGGGCTAAAGGCCGCGGGTGTAAAAAAAGTGGTTGCTGCTATGGTTGACAGCAACCCGCAAGTTGCAGGCAAAGGCCTGAAAATTTTAGCAGATGCAGGAATTGACGTCGCTTACGGATTACTTGAAGAGCAAGCTCGCGCATTAAACCTTGGTTTTTTTAAACGTATGGAGCAGGGGTTACCCTTTGTAACCTGCAAAATGGCCGCCAGTATTGATGGTAAAACGGCGCTTAAAAACGGCCAAAGTAAATGGATAACAGGGCCCGCTGCGCGCCAAGATGTACAACTATATCGTGCTCAGAGCTGTGCAATTTTAACCGGTGCCGATACAGTCATAATCGATGATGCAAAATTAAATGTACGCCCAGAAGAACTTCCGGTTTCTTTACCGACCAATTTGCCACTGCGCCAACCTGTTCGCGTTATTATTGATTCCCAAAATAGACTCACGCCTGAACTTGCCTTATTTTCAATTCAAAGTGAGGTGATAATATTCACCACTCGGGTTGATAAATCGCATCAGTGGCCTCATTTTGTTAAACATATTGAAGTCCCCGAAAAGAACAATAAAGTAGACTTACAAGCAGCGCTGCAAAAGCTAGCGCAATTACAGTTTAATAATGTGTGGTTAGAAGCGGGTGCCACATTGGCCGGAAAAATGGCTGAACTTGGTTTAATTGATGAGTTTGTTTTTTACATTGCCCCTAAGTTAATGGGTAGTGATGCAAGAAGTTTACTGAATTTCCCAGAGTTAATGAGTATGCAAAATACCATTAATTTAACTTTTAATGAGTGTGTGCCAATTGGTGATGATTTACGTATCACAGCACTAAAAAAAGCTCATTAATCATTTTATATAAAGAGTAGCACTATGTTTACTGGAATAGTTGAAGCGACAGGTAAAATTGCGTTATTACAAAAAAAACAAGGTGATTTAGCTATTCGTATCCAAAGTAAAAACCTTGATATGAGTGATGTTAAGTTAGGTGACAGTATTGCAACCAATGGTGTGTGCCTCACGGTTGTTGATAAGTATGTAGATGGCTTTAGTGCTGACTTATCAAATGAAACGATTAGCTTAACAGGGTTTGCACATTACGCTTTAGGGCAAACAGTTAACTTAGAAAAGGCGATGCAACCTGTATCGCGCCTTGGAGGCCATTTAGTGTCTGGTCATGTAGATGGTATTGCCACTATCACTGCAATTAATACCAATGCGCGAGCAACAGAATATTGGTTAGCCACCGACGAAAATTTAATGAAATACATTCCTTATAAAGGGTCTGTGTGTATTGATGGTATTAGCTTAACGGTCAATGCGGTTGAAGGTAATAAATTTAAACTGACAATTGTACCCCACACCAGCGGGCAAACGACCATAGCCGATTTTCAAGTCGGTACCAAAGTGAATCTAGAGGTCGACCAAATAGCACGTTATTTAGAGCGCCTTGTAAAGGGAGCTGAGCATCCTACTGGTTCAGATATTTCAATGAGCTTACTCGCTAAAGCGGGCTTTATAAAATAACGATATTGACAACTTATACGAGCAACTTATGAATTTAAACAGCGCACAAGAAATAATAGATGACATTAAAGCCGGTAAAATGGTTATTTTAATGGACGATGAAGACAGAGAAAATGAAGGCGATTTAATTATTGCTGCTGAGCACATTAGTGCAGAAGCAATTAACTTTATGGCGACTCATGGCCGTGGGTTAATTTGTTTAACCATGACTCAAGAGCGTTGCTCGCAACTTGATTTACCGCTGATGGTTAAAAATAACGGTGCCGCGTTCTCGACCAACTTTACTATGTCTATTGAAGCGTCAAAAGGGGTTACAACGGGTATTTCTGCAGCGGATCGTGCTCGTACTGTTCAAGCTGCCATTGCTAAAGGCGCTGTGCCAAGTGATATTGTACAACCTGGGCATATTTTCCCTATTATGGCGCAACCTGGCGGCGTATTAACGCGCGCAGGGCACACTGAAGCTGGCTGCGATTTAGCGCGTTTAGCGGGTCTTGAGCCGTCATCAGTGATTGTAGAAATTCTTAATGAAGATGGCACCATGGCGCGCCGCCCTGACTTAGAAGTATTTGCTAAGCAACATGATATTAAAATTGGCACCATAGCTGATTTAATCGAATACCGTAACCTAAATGAAACCACTATTGAGCAAGTTGCAAAATGTAAATTGCCAACTGAGCATGGTGAATTTGACTTAGTGACTTACAAAGACACGATTGACGGACAGCTGCACTATGCATTGCTTAAAGGTGAAATAAAACAACAAGAACCGACGTTAGTGCGAGTGCACTTACAAAGCACCTTTAACGATATTCTACTCTCTGATCGCAACGCTGATCGCAGTTGGGGATTATCGCAAGCCATGGCGTATATAGCTGAGCATAATGGCGCTTTAGTTATTTTAGGTAAGCAAGAAAGCACTGACGAATTAGAAGCGACTGTTAAAGCATTCGCTGCAGCTGATGCTGGCGAGAGTGTAACGCCACGCAAATTCCAAGGTACTTCACGTACCGTAGGTGTAGGCTCACAAATTTTGGCTGATTTAGGTATCCAAAAAATGCGTTTGATGAGTTTACCGAAAAAATATCATGCATTATCAGGCTTCCATTTAGAAGTTGTTGACTACGTAGAGCCACAATAATTACACGCTAGGCTATTATTTTATTTTTGTGGTATAATGCGCAGCAATTTTTGCGCAACCGAAATCGCTTAAACTTATTTTTAGGGTTATCAAATGAAAATTATTGAAGGTAATAAATACGCTCCAGGCAAAAAGTTTGCCATTGTCATTTCTCGTTTTAATGACTTTATTGGTAGTAGCTTGCTTGCAGGTGCTGTTGATGAGCTAAAACGTACTGGTGGAGTATCTGAAGACGATATTACCGTGATTTACGTACCAGGTGCGGTTGAATTACCTTTAGCAGCGAAACGCGTTGCAGCAAAAAAAGAATATGATGCAATTATCGCCTTAGGTGTAGTGATCAGAGGGGGCACGCCTCACTTTGATCTCGTCGCTGGCGAGTCAAATAAAGGGCTTGCACAAGTATCACTTGAGTATGATATCCCAGTTGCATTTGGCGTATTAACCACTGAAAGCATTGAGCAAGCAATTGAGCGCGCAGGCACCAAAATGGGTAACAAAGGCGGCGAAGCTGCTTTAGGTGCGCTTGAAATGGTTAATGTGTTAGATAAAATTTAAGTTTAAGGAATTTTTGTGAAACCAGCAGCAAGACGTAAAGCACGTATCTTAGCACTTCAAGCCGTATATTCATGGCAATTAAGCGGCAATGCAATTGCCGATATCGAACAACAAATGTTGATCGAAAACGATGTGACTAAAATTGATGTTGAATATTTTAAAGATTTAGCGCGTGGAGTTGCTGTAAATCACAAGCAACTAGACGAAGCTGTATCGCCTCATTTAACTCGTCCATTTGATGAATTAGACGAAGTTGAACGTGCAATCTTACGTTTAAGCAGCTACGAGCTTAAATTTCGTGAAGACGTTCCTTACAAAGTCGCTATCAATGAAAGCATTGAATTAGCTAAAATGTTTGGCGCTGAAGATAGCCATAAATTTGTAAACGGTGTACTTGATAAAGCTGTAAAGCAGTTACGTAAGTAATAACAACTTTAACTGAAATTTATTATCAGATGAGTTGCTATAAATAACCGTTAAAAAGGAGAGCCGGCATAGGTCGGCTTTTTTGTGTATGAAGGAATTTGAATTAATTAATCGTTACTTTAAAGGTCGTGGCATTACTCGTCGCGATGTTAATTTAGGGATTGGAGATGACTGTGCGCTTGTCACAGTACCTGCGAACTGTCAGCTTGCTGTAACCACAGATACCTTAGTTGCTGGGGTGCATTTTTTTCACGATATCTCCCCTCGCGCATTAGGGCATCGAGCTCTTGCTGTTAACTTAAGTGACTTAGCTGCCATGGGCGCAGAGCCTACTTGGGTGTCGGTTGCACTTACGTTACCTAGTATCGATCCACAATGGATTGCTGAGCTGACTGATGGCATGCATGAAATTGCTGAGTACTTTAATGTTCAGATCATTGGTGGTGATACCACTCAAGGCCCACTTAGTATTACTATTTGTGCAAAAGGTACAGTTCCAGAAGGCACAGCATTACGTAGAAGTGGCGCAAAAGTGGGTGATTGGATTTTTGTAACCGGTCCGCTTGGTGATGCTGGGTTGGCGATTGAATCGAAAAAACAAGGCTTATCGATTGCACCTGAACACTTAAAAGATATTAATAAACGTTTAAATTTCCCCACGCCACGTGTAGCTGCTGGGCAAGCGTTACGAGGCTTGGCATCGTCGGCCATTGATATTTCCGATGGGTTACTAGCCGACTTAGGGCATGTGCTAAATTTATCACAAGTTAGTGCCATCATTAATATTGAAAATGTCCCCACCTCAGATGCTATGCAAGCGAGTCTTGATTTTGAGCAGCGACTTCCTTTTGTTCTTAACTATGGCGATGACTACGAGTTACTGTATACCGTTGCTGATAGTAACAAGAGTATGCTAGATATTAAGCTGCGCCAATACGGTGTAGAGGCAAGCTGTATCGGGCAAATCAAAAGTGGTGACGGCAATATAGAGTTATTACACCAAGGTGAGAAGTTTGCTTTTGAACATAAAGGTTTTGAGCACTTTTCCAAGGAGCAGGTTTGAATAAAAACCGATTATTTAATTTAAAACGCCCACATCAATTTTTTGGTTTGGGCTTTGGTACTGGGCTTGCACCAAAAGCACCTGGTACATTTGGTACATTGGCTGCACTACCATTTATTTTTATTACTATGCATTTTCCGCTGTGGTTACAAATTGTATTTGCAGTAGTCATAAGCATATTTGGTATTTGGGCATGTGGAAAAACAGCCGATGACCTTCAAGTACATGATCATCCAGCAATTGTTTGGGATGAAGTTGCTGGTTACTATATTACTATGATTGGCGCAGCGCTTAACTGGCAAACATTATTAGTGGGCTTTTTACTGTTTCGCTTTTTTGATATAGCAAAGCCAGGGCCGATTCGCATACTCGATAAACGTGCCCATGGTGGGTTTGGTATTATGGCCGATGATGTGCTTGCAGGTATTTTTTCGCTTATTTGTTTGCAAGCATTGATAAAAGTAGGTTTACTACCCTTTTAATTTATTATTTGTTTAACTAGGTGGCAGCACTATGATGCGATTTTTATTGGTTTGTGTACTTATACTATGTGCCATGCCAAGTACGGCCTCAATTACTGATTACGTAGTTAAACAATGGAATATCAAAGACGGCTTACCCTCACAATCTCTAAAAAGTGTAGTGCAAGATAACCAAGGCTATATGTGGCTTGGCACTCAATTTGGATTAAGCCGTTTTGATGGCAATACCTTCACTAATTATAATACCCAAAATAGTTTATTTTTACCCAGCAATGGTATTAATAAATTATTGATCGATGGAGAAGGCTTATTGTGGGTAGGCACTAAAAATGGCCTTGTGGTTATTGACCCTGAAAAGCTAACCGCTCAAGAGTTTAATATTAAAGGCCCTGTAAGAGATATTCTTGAAGACTCTCAAGGCAGTATTTGGATAGCAGCTAATGGGCTCTATTATATAGACAGAGGCCAAATAGAACTGCGCGACCAACTAAATAATCCTAGCCCTATTGTAAACGCCACTGCTATTACCCAAATTGTGGGGTCGGTCAGTAAAATGGCGCTTTCACCTGAGGGGATTTGGCTGGTTAACGACCGTAATTTATTACGCTTAACACAAAGCTCGTCTGACTTTTCTAAATTACGCTTAGAACTAACTGCTAAAGTGGCTTTGCCCGATCGTTTAGCGCAAACTATTGTTCACGATTTATCGTTTTTAAATGGTAATTTGTACCTAGCTTCTGAATTAGGGGCTTATTTTTTAGATTTAGATGACGAGCTACGTCCGTTTCCACTCCCCAATGCTAATAACTCAGCTGTGTATAAATTTATGAGCGACGGTAATGGCGGCTTATGGGTATCAACCTATGGACGTTTATTATTTAGAGCTAAATCTAATGATTGGCAGTGGGTTGAACCAAGCCAGCTAGATCAGAGTATTTGGTTTGCTGATATATTTAGAGATGATGAAAATAACATATGGTTAGCGAGTTTTAGTGAAGGGCTATGGCTTGCTCACGAAGGTCGAATAGAGCGCCATTCTGCCATTTCTAAAATGACCGAAGCGGTAATGGCAATTAGTAAATCACCTGATGGTAAGTTATGGATTGCCAACAAAAGTGGTGTTGGCTATTTTGATGCCGATAAAACTTTTATTAATGTTATTAATAGTGCCAAGTATGGAAATGCCTCGGTACATGACCTGCAATTTGATGGCGATCGCCTTTATGTTGCTACTGGCAGAGGCTTGTTTTTCTACGAATCAAATACCTTATATAGTTTCCCTGCTCGTGCATTGAGCGATAACCCTGTTTTTGCAATTAGCACTTCAACTAAAGGCGGTTTTTGGATAGGCACCGGACGAGGGTTATACCGTTTAAATTACAATGGTTTAAACCCTTTTGCGTACAATGCTTTTTTAGGCAGTAAGTTTGTAACCTATGTTTTAGATAAACCAAATTTTGGGGTTATTGGCACCAGTAAAGGTGCGTATTATTTTACTGGACGTGGGATAGAAAAAATTGGCGACCAAACCACTTTGGAAAGCGCTTATGTGACCAGCATTTTACATATAAAAGGGGTAGGCATTTTAATTGGCTCGTTGAATGATGGCCTGTTTTATCGCAGTGGACAAGGGCAATGGCAGCAACTAGACGCCGCCAATGGATTGCCATATGGTTCCATATTCAGTTTAGAATACGATGACACCTCAAAGCGAATTTGGGTAAGCACCATGAAAGGGGTTTACCGCATGCCTGTTGAGCAATTTAAAGCCAACATCGAAAGCCTAAAAGTAGAAGAAGTGATTTCTTCATTTGACCGTCAGCTCGATGGTAAAGCTAGCCAATGTTGTAATGGTTTAGGCCATGATGCGGTGGTTGATATGGATAACTCTATTTGGTACCCCAGCTTACAAGGTGTGGTGGAAATTCCGAAAGACGTAGAGTTATTTGGATTACGTTCGCTTAAACCAACTATAGAAACCTTAACAACGCCATCACGAAAGCTTGCAGCTGCCGCGTTAGGTGAAAAACCGGTTCTTGAGACCGATGAGCGTGATGTAACACTTACCTATACTGCGATTGACTATTACGCTCCGGCAAGTATTGAGTTTAGATATAAACTTAATGGGCTTGATAACGATTGGCGCTATGCAAATACCCGTCGAGAAGCAATTTATACAAATTTACCCGCTGGTATGTTTTTATTTGAATTAGAAACCAAACGCCAAGGTGAGGATTGGGGTAAAGCGCAATCAGCCGAATATACGTTTGTTGTTCCTGAACGATTTGGTGAAACCATCTACTTTAGATTACTGATCACCAGTGGTTTTGTGTTGCTCTTCTATTTAGTGTTTTGGGTATTTAAAGTTCAAGAGCGACGTAAGCAACAAGTACTCGAAGGGCTTATTACTGAACGAACTCTAGAGCTTCGCCAAGCGAATGATAAATTAAACCAAGTAAATTCTCAGCTTAAACTTGTTAGTCACTCTGATGAGCTAACTGGGCTGAGAAGTCGTCGTTTCTTGTTTGATCAACTACCAAAAGATATTGAGCATTTTCAGCGTAATTCGCAGTCATTGCAGGCTCAGGGTAAATCTTTGGTGTTGTTAATTATTAATTTAGATAACTTTAGCCGCATTAACGATGCTTATGGTCCTATTGCTGGAGATAGCTGTTTACAACAAGTAGCGGCATTACTTAACTCGCGTACCCAGGGTTCTGATTATGTTGCCCGTTGGAGTGGTGATGAGTTTTTACTGTTGTTGCGCGATTTTAAGTGTAATTTAATCGACAGCTATGTATCTGAATTATGCCAAGCCATTGCCGATTATACCTTCCAACTTCCTAACGGCGAAACAACCAATATAACAGCGTCAGTGGGTTGGTCTTTCTATCCGCTACCTCTGCTAGGTGGTCAGGTTATTAGCTGGGAAACATCGATTAATTTAGCTGATATCGCATTGCATCAAGTTAAAAAACGCGGCGGCGATGGCGTCGCTAACATTACCTTTGATGAGCAATTAGATGCATTTGAGTTTGAGCAAAACCCGAATGTTGAACAGCAGATTGGCTTATTGCAAAGTAATGGTTTAGCCGATATTAAGGTGTGGATGCGCTAGAGGTTAAAGTTAGCAATAAAAAAGGAGCCAAGGGCTCCTTTTTATTAAACACTATAAGTATTAGCTCATAAATGCTTTGATTGAGGTTAATATACCTTGCTCACCTAACCCCATTTCATCGTGCATTTGCTGTTGAGTACCGTGTTTAATAAATTCATCCGGTATACCTAAGTTAAGTATTTTTACAGCCGCTTTTTGAGTAGCTAAATACTCATTAACTGCCGAACCTGCACCACCAGAAATTGCATTATCTTCAAGTGTTACAATGATATCGTGGCTAGCGAAAAGTTCATCAATTAAACCCGTATCGAGTGGTTTAATAAATCGCATATTAACTAAAGTGGCATTGAGCTCATCAGTGGCTAATTGAGCGTTTTCAAGTAAGGTACCAAATGACAATATAGCTACTTTATTACCTTGTTTAATTACATTAGCTTTACCAATTTCGAGCTGTTGCATAGCACTTTGAACTTCTGCTGTGCCCGCACTACCACGCGGATAACGCACGGCTACAGGGCAGTTGGCTTGATAGCCTGTGTATAGCATTTGACGGCATTCGTTAGTGTCACTTGGTGCCATAATAATCATGTTAGGAACACAGCGCATAAAGCTGAGGTCGTAGGCGCCTTGGTGAGTTTCACCATCGGCTCCGACAATACCTGCGCGGTCAATAGCAAATAATACCGGTAGGTTTTGCAATGCAACGTCGTGAATTAATTGGTCATACGCACGTTGTAAAAAGCTAGAGTAGATGGCAACAACGGGTTTTAACCCTTCACAAGCAAAACCTGCAGCAAGGGTTACAGCGTGTTGCTCAGCAATTGCCACATCAAAATATTGTTCTGGGTGTTCTTTAGAAAAGCGCACCATTCCCGAACCTTCACGCATCGCAGGAGTAATTGCCATTAACTTGTTGTCTTGCTCTGCCATATCGCAAAGCCAATCACCAAATACATTTGAGAAAGTCGCCGCACTTGGCTTAGATTTTGGTAAACTTGAAGTCGCAGGATCAAATTTTGGTACACCATGATAACCAATCGGGTCGGCTTCTGCTGGTTTGTAGCCTTTGCCTTTTTGAGTTTTTATATGAAGCAGTTGTGGGCCTTTTAAGTTGCGCATGTTGCGCAGTGTATCTACCAACATATTTACATCATGGCCATCAATTGGGCCAATATAGTTTAAGCCTAGCTCTTCAAAAAAAGTACCTGGGATCATCATTCCCTTAATGTGCTCTTCCATGCGGCTAGCCAGCTCTTTTACCGGCGGTACGCCAGAAAGAAGCTTTTTACTGCCTTCGCGGATGTTGGTATAAAAGCTACCTGATAAAATACGCGCAAAATGATTAGTTAACGCGCCGACGTTTTCAGAAATCGACATTTCGTTATCATTTAAAATGATCAGCATATCTGATTTCACATCACCTAAGTGATTCATCGCTTCAAAAGCCATGCCAGCGGTAATAGCGCCATCGCCTATAACCGCTACGGTTTTACGACCTTTTCCTTCTTTTTGCGCCGCAATAGACATCCCCAATGCCGCTGAAATAGAGGTACTTGAATGGCCAACGCTAAACGTATCGTATTCACTTTCGTCTCTAAATGGAAATGGGTGCAATCCATCTTTTTGGCGAATGGTGTGCATTTGGTCTCGACGTCCTGTCAATATTTTATGTGGGTAGGCTTGATGACCTACGTCCCAAACTAAACGGTCATCGGGAGTGTTGTACACGTAATGTAATGCAACGGTAAGTTCTACGGTTCCTAAACCAGACGCTAAATGGCCGCTACTTTGCGATACTGAATTGAGTAAGTAATCACGCAATTCATGGCTAAATGCAGGAAGCTTATCTTGTGCTAAGTCTCGCAAGTGGGCTGGTTCGTTCACCAAATTAAGTAATGGATACTTGCTGCTATCAAGTGTCATGGTTTTTTATATATCCTTCGCTAATATTAACTTTCCTCAAAAAAATAGATTTAAGAGGTAATCTAATATTCAGTAATAATTTTGTTCTAAGAGTTAATACGTTTTAGCCATGTTTAATGGTCACGTTCAATTAAATAGTTTGCCAATGCCGCTAAGTCGGTTGTATCTGCGTCAATATTGGCTAACGCCTCATGGGCTTGCTGTATCAAATTTAGTGCTTTTTGCTTAGCACCTAGCATACCTAATAAAGCAGGGTATGTCGCTTTATTCGCTGCAATATCTGACCCTTGAGGCTTACCTAAAGTCAGGGTGTCGCCCTCAACATCTAAAATGTCGTCATGAACCTGAAAGGCCAGCCCAATAGCATACCCAAAAGTAGATAAGTTATCTAAAGTGTGTTGGCTAATATTAGGTGCGCAAAGTGCGCCCAGAGTAATCGCACAATTTATTAATGCGCCTGTTTTAAGTTTATGAATACGTTCTAATTCGTCAACCGTAATCAGTTTATCGGTTGCTGCAATATCACGCCCTTGTCCGGCAACCATTCCTTGCAAACCTGAAGCATGGGCTAGTTCTGCAATCATTTTTAACTGAGCTTCTGTTGAGCATTTAAATGTGTGCTTAGCAATAAGCTCAAATGCTAAGGTTTGCAGTGCATCACCTGCTAAAATAGCTTGTGCTTCACCATAGATAATATGGCATGTGGGGCGACCGCGACGTAAATCATCATCATCCATAGCGGGCAAATCGTCATGCACTAATGAATAGCTATGAATGCACTCTATCGCTGCTGCAAGTACATCTAAATCACGCTTGTCAGCACCCAACATTTTACCTGTGGTATAAACTAAAAAGGGCCGCAATCTTTTCCCGCCATTCATTAAACTATAATGGGTGGCTTCTTTTATGGTGTTGTCGCTTTCAAGAGGTTGTTCGAAATAAAGATTGAGTGTATTGGCTACATCATCTTGAGCAAGCTTTATTTGTTCTTTTATGCTCACAATTATTCCATATCGTTATTAAATTGAGTAAGCGGTGCTTTTTCGTCATTACCCATTAATATCGACACCTTTTGCTCGGCTTGTTGAAGTTTACCGGAAGACGCACTGGCTAATGCAATGCCGCGCTCAAATTGCTTTAAAGACTGTTCAAGCGATAAATCACCTTGTTCCATTTCACTGACAATTGTTGTTAACTCTTCTAGTGCTTGTTCGAAACTTAAATTTTCAGGTTTTTTAGTCGCCATCTTTATTTTCAACTTACATAATAAATTTAGACGCCAATTTTAGGGGGAATGCTAAACTAGGTCAAAGAATGTTATGTTTTTTTGATAGATAAATGCTGTTTATTGGGTTTTACTGCGCTTCAGCGTTATTTTTTAAATTATAAATTTTGATTAGTTAGATTGATTACCTATGTTGATCTAAAATAGGACTAATTGTAATTTTATCGTTTATCATAAAAATCACTTAAGTATTTCAGTATCTTGCCGATATACATTTAATAACAACGCTTGCGAAGAAAAAATATAAAACCTTTGGAGGGAATGTGGATTTAGCAACCATTATTGGGATCCTTGGCGCAATTGGCTTAATTGTCATGTCCATGTTTATGAGTAGTAGCGGTGAAGTCGGTATGTTTTACAATACCCCTTCAGTGGTTATTGTATTTGGTGGTTCCCTTTTTATCGTTTTATCCAATTTTACTATGTCGCAATTTTTAGGCATTGGTAAGGTGTGTGCTAAAGCGTTTATGTTTAAAATTGAACCCCCTGAAGCGTTAATTGAAAAGGCGGTTGAGCTAGCAGATTCTGCACGTAAAGGTGGGTTCTTAGCATTAGAAGAGGCTGAAATTCCAAATCCATTTATGCGCAAAGGCGTTGATATGCTTGTAGATGGGCATGATGCAGATGTAGTGCGTGCAACATTACAAAAAGATATTTCCCTGACAACAACTCGTCATGAAATGGGCGCAAGCTTATTTAAGTCGCTAGGTGATATTGCTCCTGC
This sequence comes from Pseudoalteromonas sp. KJ63-1, assembly GCF_055808145.1. Next base: position 667,388 of record NZ_CM147855.1, read on the forward strand.
AATGGGGATGATTGGTACATTAATCGGCTTGGTGGCTATGTTATCGAATATGGATGACCCAAAAGCAATCGGCCCAGCCATGGCGGTAGCCTTGTTAACAACGTTGTATGGGGCATTTTTGGCGAATGTTGTCGCCATTCCTATTCAGGTAAAACTTGAATTGCGTAAAGACGAAGAAGCAATGAACCAGCGACTTATTTTGGATGCAGTATTAGGCATCCAAGATGGCCAAAACCCTAAAGTAATTGAGGGGATCTTGAAAAATTATTTGGCTGAGTCTAAACGCGCAGTAAACACTGAGGAATAGTTATGTCTGATGAAGAGTGTAAATGCCCCCCCTGGGTTACCTGCATGGATGGGGACATTTGCCGATTTAATGTCGCTATTAATGTGCTTTTTTGTACTCTTACTCGCGTTTTCTGAAATGGATGTGCTTAAATTTAAGCAAATTGCAGGCTCTATGAAGTTTGCTTTCGGTGTACAAAATAAAATTGAAGTTAAAGATATTCCAAAAGGCACCTCGGTTATAGCTATGGAATTTACTCCAGGTAAGCCTGAGCCGACCCCGATTGAAACTATTCAGCAGCAAACAGTTGAAATGACTCAGCAAATGCTAGAGTTTCAGGCGGGCGATGAAAGCTCTGCTGGTGGACGCCAAGAGCAACGAGGCGAAAAACGAGGCGGTGAGTCTAGCAGCACCTCAGAAGAAGTTGCTTCAGCGCCTGCCGTTTCTGCTGCTGATCAAGAGCAAATAAATGATTTAGTTAAAAAAATTGCACAACAACTCGAAAAGCAAATTATTGATGGAGCTATTGAGCTTGAGTCATTAGGTCAGCAAATCATTATTCGTATAAGAGAAAATGGTTCGTTTCCATCGGGCAGTGCGTTTTTACAGCCCCAGTTTAAACCTATCATTCAAGATATTGGTCGGTTACTAAAAGATGTGCCAGGGGAGATAACCGTCTCCGGTCACACTGATGACTTCCAAGTCTCTAATGAGCTTTATATTAATAACTGGGATTTGTCCTCTAAACGAGCTGTTGCGGTAGCAAGTGAGCTGCAAAAAGTTGCGGGTTTTGATAAAACTCGAATGATGGTCGTTGGGCGTGCAGAAACCAGACCTTTAGTGCCGAACGACTCCCGAGAAGATCGAAGACGTAACCGCCGGGTGGAAATATCAATCTTACAAGGCAAGGCGAAAGAATCAGATCCTATTGATATTAGATAGAATTTATTGGTTTTGTTTTTTTTAGCATAGAATACATCTTTGTTAACAGATGTAATTAAACTGGAGTGTATATGTTGGATAAGTATTGTAGTATGCCTGGTAACGGTACTGGCGATGACGATGATAAAAAAACGAATTTTACTAAGTAATCATGCCTGATTGGTTTGATAAAGTCTTAGAAATTTTAAATAGTAGCTGGGTGCTTATTTTGAGCCCAGCTATTTTTGTTTTTTATTTACGAAAAGATTTTTGCGCTTTAAGATTTACTTTATTAACAGCCGCTTTTTTCTTTTTGGTGCTTTAATTCATTCATCGCTCAAAGAGTTTGATGACGGCACTTACATATACCGTTATGTAGTTTGGGCATTAAACGATTTATCTTGGATGGCACTAGTTGCTTATTGGGGTCTGAAAGATAAACTGCATTTGTGGCAATGCGTACTGGGCCAACTTGTGGTTATTGGTGCACCCATCCTGCAGTTGTTTCGTCTAGTTGACCGTCACCTTTGGGATTTATCCTACAGCACTTATATGTATAAAACTTTGCTGCCATTAATTAATATTGGCACTATTATAGTGTGTTATCTTCCTCTTTTATATATTTTTGTTAATAACCGAAATAAAGCTTTAAGTTAGAAATTATAAAAATATCCCCCGTTTTAAAATGATATGCTAGACTACTGTTTATATGAACAGTGTTAGAGCTTTTGGTTATGAAACTTTATATTGCTGAAAAACCCTCGTTGGGTCGCGCTATTGCAGATGCACTTCCTAAACCGCATAAAAAGCATGATGGCTATATTGAGGTAGCGAATGGTGATTGCGTATCTTGGTGCATAGGTCATTTGCTCGAACAAGCAGAACCCGATGACTATGACGAGCGTTTTAAAAAGTGGCAGTTTGAACATTTACCTATTGTGCCTGAGCATTGGCAACTTAAAGCAAAGCCTAAAACTCGTAAACAACTCACTATCTTAAAAAAGCTAATCAAACAAGCAACAACACTTGTACATGCTGGCGATCCTGACCGTGAAGGCCAGTTACTGGTTGATGAAGTTATAGAGCAAGCAAAAATCAGCCAAGTAAAAAAACAGAATATTCAGCGCTTACTGATCAGTGACTTAAATTTAACGGCGGTTAAAAAGTCACTACATAGTATGCGCACTAACCGTGAATTTATTCCTTTGAGTGTTTCTGCTTTAGCGCGGTCTCGTGCTGATTGGTTGTTTGGCATGAACTTGACGCGTGCATACACATTAGCGGGGCAAAAAGCGGGATTTGGTAATGTGTTGTCGGTTGGGAGAGTGCAAACACCTATTTTGGGTCTAGTCGTTAATCGCGATAACGAGATCGCAAATTTTGTATCAAAACCCTTTTTTGAAGTACTTGCTCATTTAGTTACCCCTCAGAATGATGCCTTTACAGCTAAGTGGGTACCAAGTAAAGCATGCGCCCCATATCAAGATGAAGAGGGCAGAGTGCTTAACAAAGCTTTAGCTGAAAATGTCACTTCTCGTATCGCTAATCAACCAGCAAGCGTAACTGCACTTGAGCAAAAGCAAAAAAAGCAAACCGCACCGCTTCCTTATAATCTATCTGCTTTACAAATAGATGCTGCTAAAGCTTTTGGTATGCCAGCACAAAGGGTATTGGATATTTGCCAAACCTTATATGAACGCCATAAATTAATTACCTATCCACGTTCAGATAATCGTTATTTACCAAAAGATCATCACCAAGATGCAGCTGCGATACTAAAAGCGATTGCAGTAAATGATGGCCAAAAAACAGAATTTGTTAATGGAGCAGATGCAAAAAAACGAAGTAAATGTTTTAACGATTCAAAGGTAGCAGCTCACCACGCGATTGTACCGACAGCTAAACAGTTAAAAAGTGTGAGTTTAGCCAATGATGAAGCAAAAATTTATCAGTTAATAAGTCGACATTATTTAATTCAGTTTTATCCTGACTACATATACAACGAAACCAAAGTAGAGGTAACCCTAGCCGGTGGTTTATTTAGGGCTAATGCAAAACAAGATGTAAGTTTAGGTTTTAAATTACTTATGGGTAAGTCAGAACTTAAAGAAGAGGCGACATTGCCTCATTTAGAAAAAGGCATGGCACTTACCTGTACTAAAGGTGAGGTGGTGCAAAAGCATACAACTCCTCCTGCTCATTTTACCGATGCAACCTTACTTGCTGCCATGACAGGGATTAGCCGTTATGTAAAAGACTCACAAATCAAAAAAATATTAAAAGAGACTGATGGCCTTGGTACTGAGGCTACTCGTGCAGGCATCATTGAACTGTTATTTAAACGTCGCTTTTTAAAACGTGAAGGAAAGGCAATTAAAGCGACTGAAACAGGTCTGGCACTAATTAGTGTATTACCTGAGGGGTTATCAAGCCCCGATTTAACCGCAAAATGGGAGTCGAGTTTAGGAGATATAGCTCAGCAAGCAATGAGTTATCAGCAGTTTATACAGCCTTTACTTGCTGATTTAACTAATTTTGTAAACCAAGCAACCAACTGTAATAGTGATGTGTTTGCAAATTTGCCAAAAACGTCACCTAAAAAGCGTTTTGCTAAACGTACAAAAAAAGCGCCGTATAAAAAGTCGAGTTACAAAAAAAGCCCTGCGGTAAATTAATCGCGGGGCTTAAAAATAACGTTCAAGGTTATTGATTGAATAATGCTACAGCCGCATTACTCATTGCTGTTATTCCAGTTGGAAGCGCTACTTTATAATCGGGAGCAAATTTACTTGAATGTAATGAAGGGAGTGTTTCGTTATTTTTCATCGCATTTGTATATTGCTGTTGGTTAACTCCGCCTAACCAAAATAATGTAATAGGTAGGTTTTCATCTGTTCTACCATACAAGCCAAAGTCTTCACCAGCCATAACCGCCTTTGTTTCCAGTACATTAGTTGCGCCAATTGCATCAGCAATAGCACTCCTAACTATATTGGTTTGCTCCGGGTTATTGTAAGTAGATGGAATAGACTCACTTTCATGAACATACACTTTTGGATAGAGCGCTTCTTTCAGGCCCGCACTGTGGGCAATACCTGCACTGATGCGTTTAATTGCAGCAATTTGCGCGTTTCTAACGTCTGGGTTATAGCTACGCAGAGTAAGTTGTAGTTTTACTTCATCAGAAATTACATTGTGTTTTGAGCCGCCATGGATAGAGCCAACAGTAATCACTGATGGTTCCAAAGGAGATAATTCACGACTTGTAATAGTTTGTAATGCCAAAATGGTGCGAGCAGCAATAATCACAGGGTCTACAGTCGTATGTGGATAGGCTCCATGGCCACCTTTACCTTTTATTAAAATATCAACCGAGTCGACACTTGCCATAGTGTACTCATTTTTCAGAGCAACTTTTCCTGCCGGTACACTGGCACTGACATGTAAAGCAATAATATGATCGGGTTTTGCATATTTGCTAAATAATCCCTCACTCAGCATTGCTTTTGCACCACCCCCAACTTCTTCAGCAGGTTGCGCAACCATCATTAAAGTACCTTGCCACGACTGTTTATTTTTAATTAGTTGTTGTGCGGTGCCTATAAATGAACTCATATGAATATCATGACCACAACCATGCATAACACCGACTTCGCTACCTTGTTCATTTATCGTGGTAACAGTTGATGCGTATGCTTTGCCAGTTTGTTCTGTGATTGGTAAGCCATCAGTATCAGTTCGAATCATAACGGTAGGGCCTTGGCCATTTCTATAAATACCTACGACGCCATACCCGCCAACGTTATCGGTTACATCAAACCCTAGCTTTTGAAGTTGCGTAGCCATTTTTTTACCAGTTTGTTGTTCATGATAAGACAGTTCAGGTGACTGGTGTAAATCTAGATAAAGCTTTTCTATTGCTGGCATACTTTTATCGAGATCCAACTTGAGTGTTTGCGCACTTAATAGTGGGCTAACTAGTAAACACAGTGCACTCGCATAGGCTAATTTCATATTTCCCTCATTTATATAGTATGTGTGTCTTAAATGATTTAGACACATGTCTTGTAATTATTATCTTCATCACCATATAAAAACCTAAATAGATGAACATGGCAATAATTCAATGAGCAATATAGTTAATCTTAACGCACAGAATCTTCAGCAAGTATTAGGTGAAACATCACAACAAAAGTTAGTACTACTTAACTTTTTTCGCCACAAAGCCCAGAATGCATTAGCCAAGCAGCTATTTTAGATAAGCTAGCCGCTGAATATAATAATTATATAGTTGTTGCAAACTTAGATTGTGATGCAGAGCAAGCTTTGGCCTCGCAACTTGCCCAGCAAGTAGGTTTACAAACTTTGCCTACCTTAGTGTTATTAAAAGACTCAGCTCCAGTTGATGTATTAGCGGGTGCACAAACAGAAAGCCAAGTACGTGACGCTCTATCTAAACATTTACCTGCGCAACAAGATCTATTATTAGAGCAAGCCAAGCAAGCACTTATTAATAGTGATTTAAATGCCGCGTTTAATCATGCTAAGCAAGCGTATGAATTAGATAGTCGTAATGCGAGAATTAAATTAGTGCTTGCAGATATATGTATACAGATTCACAAACTAGATGAAGCCGCTGCATTAATAGAGACAATAGAAGCACAAGATCAAGATGCATACTTTAATAACATTAAAGCTAAATGTGAGGCTGCGCTAGAGGCAACCGATTCACCTGAAATAAAAGCATTGCAAGAAAGAGTAGCCAAGCATCCCAATGAGCTTGAATTACAAATGGAACTTAGTAACCTACTCAATGAAGCAGGAAGGAAAGAAGAAGCATTAGAAGCACTCTTTACTATTCTTAAAAAAGATCTGAATTTTGATGAGGCTAAGCCAAACTTCTTGGCTGTTATTGCGTCTTTACCTGATGGCGATGCGCTAGCTGCTAAATATCGTCGCAAGCTTTATAGCATTTTGTATTAACGATTAAGATAAACTCTCTATAAAAAGCACCAATGTTAAGGTGCTTTTTTGTTTCTGCGTTAGGATAGCAGGGTAAAAGCAAGGTTATCCACAGGGTTTTGTGGGTATCTTGTGTGTCTGGGTGGGGTATCTTTGGGGTAAAAATTAAATGCAAAAAAGCGTTTAAAAACGCTTGCGTTAAAATCGATTAGCCCTATAATGCGACCCCACTGAGACGGCAGAGCGCAACGCATAGCGAGGCACGAGCTACTCAGTGAGTCGAGTAAAACTTAGTTCTGAAAATTTAAACTTTATCAAAATTAAGTGTTGACAAAAAAATAGGAAGGCGTAATATGCGCAGCCCTAGCGAGATAAAGTTTAACGCTTTAATCGCAACGTTCTTTAACAATATAAAGCAATCATCTGTGTGGGCACTCGTACAGATTGAGTTCTAACAGCCAAGCTACTTAGGTAGTGAGGCAAACAAATTTAGAGTCTCAATTTAAACTGAGTGACCAACAGCAATAACTACTTCGGTAGGAATTGCAGCACAGTCAATTCAATATCGAAAGATATTAAATAAATTCAGAATTCATTGAGCTGTCGAAAGACAAAAAACTTTTTAATTGAAGAGTTTGATCATGGCTCAGATTGAACGCTGGCGGCAGGCCTAACACATGCAAGTCGAGCGGTAACAGAGAGTAGCTTGCTACTTTGCTGACGAGCGGCGGACGGGTGAGTAATGCTTGGGAACATGCCTTGAGGTGGGGGACAACAGTTGGAAACGACTGCTAATACCGCATAATGTCTACGGACCAAAGGGGGCTTCGGCTCTCGCCTTTAGATTGGCCCAAGTGGGATTAGCTAGTTGGTGAGGTAATGGCTCACCAAGGCGACGATCCCTAGCTGGTTTGAGAGGATGATCAGCCACACTGGGACTGAGACACGGCCCAGACTCCTACGGGAGGCAGCAGTGGGGAATATTGCACAATGGGCGCAAGCCTGATGCAGCCATGCCGCGTGTGTGAAGAAGGCCTTCGGGTTGTAAAGCACTTTCAGTCAGGAGGAAAGGTTAGTAGTTAATACCTGCTAGCTGTGACGTTACTGACAGAAGAAGCACCGGCTAACTCCGTGCCAGCAGCCGCGGTAATACGGAGGGTGCGAGCGTTAATCGGAATTACTGGGCGTAAAGCGTACGCAGGCGGTTTGTTAAGCGAGATGTGAAAGCCCCGGGCTCAACCTGGGAACTGCATTTCGAACTGGCAAACTAGAGTGTGATAGAGGGTGGTAGAATTTCAGGTGTAGCGGTGAAATGCGTAGAGATCTGAAGGAATACCGATGGCGAAGGCAGCCACCTGGGTCAACACTGACGCTCATGTACGAAAGCGTGGGGAGCAAACAGGATTAGATACCCTGGTAGTCCACGCCGTAAACGATGTCTACTAGAAGCTCGGAGCCTCGGTTCTGTTTTTCAAAGCTAACGCATTAAGTAGACCGCCTGGGGAGTACGGCCGCAAGGTTAAAACTCAAATGAATTGACGGGGGCCCGCACAAGCGGTGGAGCATGTGGTTTAATTCGATGCAACGCGAAGAACCTTACCTACACTTGACATACAGAGAACTTACCAGAGATGGTTTGGTGCCTTCGGGAACTCTGATACAGGTGCTGCATGGCTGTCGTCAGCTCGTGTTGTGAGATGTTGGGTTAAGTCCCGCAACGAGCGCAACCCCTATCCTTAGTTGCTAGCAGGTAATGCTGAGAACTCTAAGGAGACTGCCGGTGATAAACCGGAGGAAGGTGGGGACGACGTCAAGTCATCATGGCCCTTACGTGTAGGGCTACACACGTGCTACAATGGCGCATACAGAGTGCTGCGAACTCGCGAGAGTAAGCGAATCACTTAAAGTGCGTCGTAGTCCGGATTGGAGTCTGCAACTCGACTCCATGAAGTCGGAATCGCTAGTAATCGCGTATCAGAATGACGCGGTGAATACGTTCCCGGGCCTTGTACACACCGCCCGTCACACCATGGGAGTGGGTTGCTCCAGAAGTAGATAGTCTAACCCTCGGGAGGACGTTTACCACGGAGTGATTCATGACTGGGGTGAAGTCGTAACAAGGTAGCCCTAGGGGAACCTGGGGCTGGATCACCTCCTTATACGATTTAGAACTTATTTGTTCGTAGTGTCCACACAGATGATTGTTAGTTAGTTTTACCCTTTGGGTTAACTAATTAATATGCTCTTTAAAAATTTGGAAAAGCTGATAATAAAATTCGTATGAATAACATTGTTATTTGTACAGAGTTTTCAAAAGTAAAAAAGAATGATAGCAGTATCATTCAGTGCCAATTTAATCTTCGGATTAATTGGTATCTACTTTAGTATTCAATATTAACTTCTGGCGAAGTTAAACTGTCACAAAACAAAGACCCGTTTGGGTTGTATGGTTAAGTGACTAAGCGTACACGGTGGATGCCTTGGCAGTTGGAGGCGATGAAGGACGTATTAACTTGCGATAAGCCTAGTCAAGCTAGTAAAAAGCACTTGAGACTAGGATTTCCGAATGGGGAAACCCACCTGCTTGCAGGTATCGTTAACTGAATACATAGGTTAACGAGGCGAACGCGGAGAACTGAAACATCTAAGTACCCGTAGGAAAAGAAATCAACCGAGATTCCGATAGTAGCGGCGAGCGAAATCGGAACAGCCCTTAAGCTTATTATGTGTTAATGGAAGGCTCTGGAAAGTGCCACGATACAGGGTGATAGTCCCGTACATGAAAACGCATTTTAAGTGAAATCGAGTAGGTCGGAGCACGTGAAACTTTGACTGAATATAGGTGGACCATCATCTAAGGCTAAATACTCCCAACTGACCGATAGTGAACCAGTACCGTGAGGGAAAGGCGAAAAGAACCCCTGTGAGGGGAGTGAAATAGAACCTGAAACCGTGTACGTACAAGCAGTAGGAGCCCACTTGTTGGGTGACTGCGTACCTTTTGTATAATGGGTCAGCGACTTATATTTTGTAGCGAGGTTAACCGATTAGGGTAGCCGTAGGGAAACCGAGTCTTAACTGGGCGAATAGTTGCAAGGTATAGACCCGAAACCCGGTGATCTAGCCATGGGCAGGTTGAAGGTTGAGTAACATCAACTGGAGGACCGAACCCACTAACGTTGAAAAGTTAGGGGATGACCTGTGGTTAGGAGTGAAAGGCTAATCAAACCGGGAGATAGCTGGTTCTCCCCGAAATCTATTTAGGTAGAGCCTCGGACGAATACTTACGGGGGTAGAGCACTGTTAAGGCTAGGGGGTCATCCCGACTTACCAACCCTTTGCAAACTCCGAATACCGTAAAGTAATATCCGGGAGACACACGGCGGGTGCTAACGTCCGTCGTGAAGAGGGAAACAACCCAGACCGCCAGCTAAGGTCCCAAAGTCATAGTTAAGTGGGAAACGATGTGGAAAGGCCCAGACAGCCAGGAGGTTGGCTTAGAAGCAGCCATCCTTTAAAGAAAGCGTAATAGCTCACTGGTCGAGTCGGTCTGCGCGGAAGATGTAACGGGGCTAAACTATGCACCGAAGCTGCGGATTCAGAATTTATTCTGAGTGGTAGGGGAGCGTTCTGTAAGCGGTTGAAGGTGTACCGGGAGGTATGCTGGACGTATCAGAAGTGCGAATGCTGACATGAGTAACGATAATGCGGGTGAAAAACCCGCACGCCGGAAGACCAAGGGTTCCTATCCCATGTTAATCAGGGTAGGGTAAGTCGACCCCTAAGGCGAGGCCGAAAGGCGTAGTCGATGGGAAACGGATTAATATTTCCGTACTTGGTATAATTGCGATGGGGGGACGGAGCAGGCTAAGCAAGCATGGCGATGGTAGTCCATGTGAAAGTGTGTAGGCTAGTGACTTAGGTAAATCCGGGTTGCTGTTAGGCTGAGACACGAGACGAGTCACCAAGGTGATGAAGTTGCTGATGCCATACTTCCAGGAAAAGCCTCTAAGCTTCAGATTATACCGAATCGTACCCCAAACCGACACAGGTGGTCAGGTAGAGAATACTAAGGCGCTTGAGAGAACTCGGGTGAAGGAACTAGGCAAAATCGTACCGTAACTTCGGGAGAAGGTACGCTCCGATTGGTGATGAGACTTGCTCTCTAAGCTGATTGGAGCCGCAGTGACCAGGTGGCTGGGACTGTTTATTAAAAACACAGCACTGTGCAAAATCGCAAGATGACGTATACGGTGTGACACCTGCCCGGTGCCGGAAGGTTAATTGATGGGGTTATCTTCGGAGAAGCTCTTGATCGAAGCCCCGGTAAACGGCGGCCGTAACTATAACGGTCCTAAGGTAGCGAAATTCCTTGTCGGGTAAGTTCCGACCTGCACGAATGGTGTAACCATGGCCACGCTGTCTCCACCCGAGACTCAGTGAAATTGAAATCGCAGTGAAGATGCTGTGTACCCGCGGCTAGACGGAAAGACCCCGTGAACCTTTACTACAGCTTGGCACTGAACATTGAACCTACATGTGTAGGATAGGTGGGAGACTTAGAAGCAGAGACGCTAGTTTTTGTGGAGTCGTCCTTGAAATACCACCCTTGTAGTTTTGATGTTCTAACGTTGGCCCCTGAATCGGGGTTACGGACAGTGCCTGGTGGGTAGTTTGACTGGGGCGGTCTCCTCCCAAAGAGTAACGGAGGAGCACGAAGGTTGGCTAAGTACGGTCGGACATCGTACGGTTAGTGTAATGGTAGAAGCCAGCTTAACTGCGAGACAGACACGTCGAGCAGGTACGAAAGTAGGTCATAGTGATCCGGTGGTTCTGAATGGAAGGGCCATCGCTCAACGGATAAAAGGTACTCCGGGGATAACAGGCTGATACCGCCCAAGAGTTCATATCGACGGCGGTGTTTGGCACCTCGATGTCGGCTCATCACATCCTGGGGCTGAAGTCGGTCCCAAGGGTATGGCTGTTCGCCATTTAAAGTGGTACGCGAGCTGGGTTTAGAACGTCGTGAGACAGTTCGGTCCCTATCTGCCGTGGGCGTTTGAGAATTGAGAGGGGTTGCTCCTAGTACGAGAGGACCGGAGTGAACGAACCGCTGGTGTTCGGGTTGTCATGCCAATGGCATTGCCCGGTAGCTACGTTCGGAACTGATAAGCGCTGAAAGCATCTAAGCGCGAAGCAGGCCTCGAGATGAGTTCTCACTAGACTTTTAAAGTCTCTGAAGGGCCGTTGAAGACTACAACGTTGATAGGCAAGATGTGGAAGTGGTGTGAGCCATTAAGCTAACTTGTACTAATTACCCGTGAGGCTTAACCATACAACGCCAAACGCGTTTTATGTGATAGTGAAACAAGCGAAGAAGTTAATAGACTAAAGTAGATTACTGAAAACTTTTATTATCAGAATTCCAAATTTTAGTTAGTGCGTAGTAATACGGACTGACAACCAAATTTGCTTGGTGACAATAGCGTTTTGGACCCACCTGACCCCATGCCGAACTCAGTAGTGAAACGAAACAGCGCCGATGATAGTGTAGCATTTGTTATGTGAAAGTAGGTCATTACCAGGCTCCAAATTTAGTCGAAAGACTTTAAATTTAAAAATTAATAATAAGAAAATTGAAAAGAATTTTCTTGGTGACAATAGCGTTTTGGACCCACCTGAACCCATGCCGAACTCAGTAGTGAAACGAAACAGCGCCGATGATAGTGTAGCATTTGTTATGTGAAAGTAGGACATTACCAGGATCTAAATAAAAGAAACCCGTTACAGTAATGTGACTGGTTTTTTGCTGTCTGGGGTTTAGTAAATAGCCAAGAGCCCATGCCAAACTCAGTAGTCAAACAAAACAGCTCGAAGGCGAGCCCCGCGGAAGGCCGCCCCGACACAATGATAGTGTAGCATTTGTTATGTGAAAGTAGGTCATTACCAGGATTTAAATAAAGGAAACCCGTTACAGTAATGTGACGGGTTTTTTGCTGTTTACAGGAAAGCAAATAGCGCACACTCACCCAGCACTATCGCGTAGGTTGGGCAGCGAAGCGACTCCCGACACATAGAGAGTATCTCATTTGCTATGTGACGCTTTACCGATGTGTGCACTACTACATTCTACTGCGTTGTCGCTACGAAGTATCGCACCGACTCTAAATAAAGGAAACCCGTACAGCAATGTGTCGGGTTTTTTGTTGTCTGTAAAAAAGTGAAAAACAGAGATGCGGGATTAAAAGTATCATATTAAAGTGAAAAAGTAGGAACTTAAAGTCCTTACTATGGTTTACTTATGCTGTAATAGTTTCGACGTTTGTATTGAAATGTTTTTATTGATATCTGTAAATCCCCTATTTGCTCAACATTACCATGCGGTTATGGATCTGACGTGTTAAAATTTGATTTTAGATTTCGTATTATTGAGGTGTCGATTGCCAACGAGTGATTACCAACGAGTGTTAAATGAGATAACTCAAGAGGTTAAGCCTTTACTAACGCAGGGTAAAGTTGCCGATTATATACCGGCATTGGCAGAGGTTTCTCCTGAGCAGTTCTCTATTGCTATTTACACTACGGACGGAGAGATTTTCTGCGCCGGTAATTGTGAGCAACGCTTCACAATTCAATCTGTCTCTAAGGTTATGACTCTGACATTAGCGTTGCAACGCTATGGCGATGAATTATGGAATAGAGTTGGCAAAGAGCCTTCAGGTACGGCGTTTAACTCTCTGACACAGCTTGAGTTTGAAAAAGGGATTCCACGGAACCCATTTATTAATGCGGGAGCGATTGTTACCTGTGATGCATTGTATAGTCGTTTATCAGCTCCAATGCACTCTATGCTTGAAACATTTCGCGATTTATCAGGTAATCGAAGTATTGTAATTGATAAGCAAGTGGCTAACTCAGAGTATGAGTTTCGGCATCGAAATGCGGCAATGGCACATTTAATGAAATCATTCGGTAACTTTGAAAATGAAGTAGATGATGTCCTTTGGTCGTATTTTAATTTTTGTGCCATAGAACTTAATTGTATCGAGCTTGCTAAGGCGTACAATTTTTTAGCCAATAAAGGGATCGATTACAGCTCAAAAAAACGAATACTTTCTAGTCGTCAAAACAAGCAACTAAATTCGTTGTTGTTTACCAGTGGGTTATATGACGCAGCAGGTGACTTTGGTTATCGTGTAGGTATGCCTGGTAAATCGGGTGTTTCTGGAACAATATTAGCGGTGTTACCGAATAGGTTTACAGTTGCAGTCTATTCACCGGGATTAAACTCTTTTGGTAACTCAGTGGCGGGAATAGCAGCATTAGAGCTGCTATCTAAAAAGCTTGATATATCGATATTTTAGCTTCGTTTAGCGTAATGGGATCTTATTGATCCCAATACACTTGTTCTAAACAATCTTCGCGCTCAGGCAAACCACGTGATAAGCGAGGCGAATGCTGTACAAGCACTTCAAAGCTAGCACGGTTAGCGTATTTACTAATTTGTGCGAGCGATGAGTAGGTAATAGCCTGTTGCTGATGCTTTGCTGAGTTCGCAACATTCAACTTATGATAAACATTCGCTGATAAGTCATGTAAAACAGCAGCTAAAGCGCAATCACCGGCACCATTGGTATTTTTAATCGAGTCGGGCCCGCCCATAAACGGCGCTGTATGGCTATATGCCTTTATAGGGTTTTCACAGTCAACCCTGCGCATTGCACGTGAAAATTCATAACGATTAAAATCTGGTATGGCACCCGGTAATAATGGATACTCTGTTTCACGTTTGCAGCTGTCGTCAACAAAACCAGCCATAAATAAGCCTTTTTCACCGGCTGTACAAATAACTAAGTCAACCCAATCTAATGCTTTGTCAGCAGCAAGGAGTGGATCTTCATATCCAGTAATTGCTTGGCCTTCTTCTTCGTTCATAGCAAGTATATCAACATGCTTTTCTACAAAGTTAGCCCACCATGTCGGATCCTGCTCGATAAGAAACTTAGTCCCCAGTGTTAATACCACGGGTACATTTGCATCGTTAGCATACTTGATTGCTTGCATAGTCGCTTCGGTCATGGTTTCATCACCTTGAGTACGCATTAAATAAGCACTGATGACTAATGCTGATGAGCCTTCTATTAGCTCTTTATCAATTGACTCTGGCTTTAGGTAATTCATCAGGCCAGCACTAATAGCAAACGTGCGCTCACCTGTTTCATCAATCAAGGTAAAGCAACGGCCAATAGGACCATCGACTGGTTGTAAGTAGTCTAAATCTACACGACTTGAGTTATTACATAAAAATCGATAAGCATAACTGCCTATTTTTATATTTTCGCTCATTACGCCTAATAGTACCGAACGATCATCAGCAAGTACGGAATAGTTGTGCATCGTGTTGCCAACGGTCCCTCCTGCGAATTCGTAATCGACCATATCGTTTAGTTTTAAGCGATCGTATAAAGCATTAGTGATGTCATTATCTATAACTTGCGACATCCCTCGGCGCAATTGAAATTCATCGAGAAAAGCTTGGTCAACCTTAGCTTCTATATCAACAACGATTTGATCGATCCCCGTAATATAGCTGCGGTGTAATCGTTCTGTGGCGTTAAGTTGATTGGTCAGTGGATCTTTGGCTTCCACTGGAAAATAATGTTTATGCCTGCGGCGTCCAGGAAATTTCATTTGCTACCCGTGTTGTGAGCTAAATAAAAAAAGCGAGAGATTATAGCGTAAATCCCGCCTTATGGGCCATGGTAAACCACTTAAATTTGTTTTATTTTTGCAATAAAGTGATCAATAGCGCATTTTATTACGCTAAGTTGGTATAATTACGGCATAAAAAATAGTTAAGTAATAATCATGACAGAGCCATTTGACGACCAATATTGGATGGAACAAGCCCTTGTGTATGCAAAACAAGCAGAGCAACTCGATGAGATACCTGTAGGCGCTATTATTGTCAAAAATAATCAGCTTATAAGCGCGGGTTATAATCGCTCAATTACTGATAATGATCCATCTGCTCATGCTGAGATGATAGCGGTAAGAGAAGCCGGCAAAGTGCTTAATAACTATCGCTTAATTGATTGCACTTTATATGTCACGCTAGAGCCGTGCTCTATGTGTGCAGGTTTATTGGTGCACAGCCGAATTAAACGCTTGGTATTTGGTGCTGCCGATGCTAAAACCGGTTCTGCTGGTTCAATTATGAACTTATTGCAAGAACCTCGTCTGAACCATCAGGTAGAAATAACGGGTGGGGTTTTAGAGACACAATGTGCAGAGACTATTTCGAGTTTTTTAAGCGTCGCCGGGCGCAGATAAAAGCAGCAAAGCTAGCCGCTCGTATTGCTAACAGCGATTAGTCAGCTGCTGCTATTAGAGCATCTAACTCAGCCATTTGTTGCATAGCGAACATGCGGCGACGCCAAATAACCTTTTTATGCAAGTTTCTTAACATCACTCGACGGCGAGTAGCAGTTGAGTGCTTTATACAACGTTTAAGTTGATGTGTACGTCTACGTTTAAGCATGACTTATCCTTATGTGCTTGGTGATGACACAAATTTTAATACAATTGAGCCAGATTATTGAATAATTGATTGCAAGTAAACAACTATTTGCTTTTCTGGCATGTCGCTAATTCAGCGCGAAATTTCATAGCATATTTATTTCTCTTTTTCGACTTCATCACTAGTACGTTGATTTGCCTCATCTGGTTTAATAGTCTGCTCTTTTGTTTCGCTTGCTGGCGGTATAGTTGCCATTGCGTCATTTTCATCCAGCCAAACTAGCGCATCGTAATAGCGACGAATATTGTCAACGTAAGTCACTGCAACATCACCGCGAGCATAGCCATAGCGGGTATTACGGTAGTGACGTTTTTTTACTAGTAATGGTAAGCGCTTTTTAACATCAGCCCATTTATCAGGGCTAGCTCCTTGCTGTTCGGTAATTATGCGGGCATCGTTGACGTGCCCCCAACCAACATTATAAGCCGCAAGCGCAAGCCAAGTACGATCAGGCTGAGGGATTCTATCTGGTATACGCTTGATCAATTTAGCTAAGTATTTCGCACCGCCACGTATGTTTTGTTCTGGTTCTAAGCGATTAGTAACACCGACTTGTTTTGCTGTGCGCCTTGTTAGCATCATAATACCGCGTACACCCGTTGGTGATTTAGCTCGTGGGTTCCACATCGACTCTTGATAACTCAATGCAGCAAGTAAGCGCCAATCAAGGCTACCCGCATATTGCACAAACCAAGGTTGATATTTAGGCAGTGTTTCTTTTATTGCATCTATGTAGGCTAAGGTATTAACGTAATTAAACTGACGGACATGGCCAAAATACTTCTCTTCAAGTACATAAAGTTGATTGTTTTGTTTTGCTTCACCGAAAAAAGGAACTAGCAATGCGTACAAAGAGTCATCATTCGACTTTTTGAGTATCCATGCAATTGAATCATTACGGGTAACTGAAAAGCCAATACTCAAGTTAGGATGATAACGCCTAAACAACGCTAATGTATGAGAATCCGCTAAGGTGTAATCTATCTCCCCATCAATAACGGCTTGTAATAACTCTTCCTCATCAAACTCTTCGGTTTCATTCCAAGTTAAATCAGGGTTGTTTTGTTGCATTTCCTCTAATGTGAGCGAGTGACTACTTTTGGCAATAACAGTGAAGTTACCAGTTAAATCATCAAAATCTCTTGGGCGTTCTCGGCCTTGTTTAAATACTAATTTTTGACTAATTGTTCTGTATGTTGGGCCATAGCGGTAACGTTTGGCGCGCGCCTTGTTAAAAGTAAGTCCAGAGGCAATTAAATCTAGGTCGCCACTATCTAAGCGCGCAAACATATCGGATAAATTAAAAAAGGGCACAATTTCAAGCTCTACCCCAAGGTAATCGGCGAATGCTTGAGAGAGCTCAAATTCAAACCCTTGTTCACCTTGAACAGCTTGATAGTAATTACTTGCGCTGGCGAGTGTACCCACACGAATTTTATTTTCTGATTTAATTTGGGCAAGCTGTGTTGACTGCTCTTGTGTATTACAGGCACACAAAAGGATGACTAACGTAATAATTGTTATTAGCTTTATCTTCAACATATTCGCCTCTTTAGCATCGTATCTCCTGTTATAACAAAACTTACTGATTACGTCACTTACCGTTTAATCGCAGTAAGTAAAAAATAGGTGTAAACAAAAAGAAAAAGTTAATTTAATGAAAAGCGCATTTTTGAGTTAAATCTGAGAGTAATTTGGACTATAATACGCGCCTAAAATATCGTTCAATCCCTAACCCCGGGTGAAATTACTTATGTTGATCCTTCGTGGTGCACCAGCACTTTCAGAGTTCAGAGTTAATAAAATTTTAGCGCGTTGCCAACAATCGCAACTTCCTGTCACTAATGTATATGCCGAATACGCTCACTTTGCCGATTTAACATCGCCATTAAACAATGATGAGCAAACCAAACTTGAAAAGTTATTAACCTATGGACCAACAATTGCTGAGCATACGCCAGCGGGTCAGTTGGTATTAGTAACGCCTCGACCTGGTACTATTTCGCCATGGGCTTCAAAAGCGACTGATATCGCTCATAACTGTGGGCTTAAGCAAGTTCATCGCGTAGAGCGAGGAATTGCATATTATGTTGAGGGTGATTTAAGCGCCGAGCAGCTTGCACAGGTTACAGCGCTTCTTCATGATCGCATGACTGAAGCTACTCATAGCAAATTAGAAGATGCAGCGCAGTTATTTCGCAGCGATGCGCCACGCCCAATGTCATCAGTTGATATCTTAGGTGGCGGCCGCGAAGCATTAGCTGTAGCCAATATAGAGCAAGGGTTTGCACTTGCTGATGATGAAATTGACTACTTAGTTGAAAACTTCATCAAGTTAGGGCGCAACCCTAACGACATCGAATTATTCATGTTTGCACAAGCAAACTCAGAGCATTGTCGTCATAAAATATTTAATGCTGATTGGACTATCGATGGTATTGAGCAGCCAAAGTCGTTGTTTAAAATGATTAAAAATACCTTTGAGCATAATCCTGAAAATGTACTGTCTGCCTATAAAGATAACGCAGCCGTAATGAAAGGTTCAAAGGCGGGTCGCTTCTTCCCGAATGTGCAAGGTGAATATGCGTATCATCAAGAAGACATTGAAATTTTAATGAAAGTTGAAACCCATAACCACCCAACAGCAATTGCTCCTTTCTCTGGTGCGGCGACTGGGTCGGGTGGTGAGATTCGAGATGAGGGCGCAACCGGTCGAGGCTCTAAGCCAAAAGCGGGTTTGGTAGGTTTTACTGTATCTAATTTACGCATTCCAGGTTTTGAACAACCTTGGGAAAGTGATTTTGGTAAGCCGGGTCGTATTGTTAACGCCTTAGATATTATGACTGAAGGCCCATTAGGTGGTGCTGCGTTTAATAATGAGTTTGGCCGCCCTAATCTTTTAGGTTATTTCCGTACTTATGAAGAAAAAGTAACGAGTCACAATGGTGAAGAGGTACGTGGTTACCACAAGCCAATTATGCTTGCCGGTGGTTTAGGAAATATTCGTGCTGATCATGTTCAAAAAGGCGATATTCCAGTAGGCGCAAAATTGATTGCGCTTGGCGGCCCTGCAATGAACATTGGTTTAGGCGGTGGTGCTGCATCTAGCATGGCATCGGGTCAATCAAACGAAGATTTAGATTTTGCTTCTGTTCAACGTGAAAACCCAGAAATGGAACGTCGTTGTCAAGAAGTGATCGACAAATGTTGGCAGCTAGGTGATGCAAACCCTATTGCGTTTATACACGATGTGGGCGCCGGCGGTTTATCAAATGCATTCCCTGAGCTTGTTAATGATGGTGGACGTGGTGGTAAATTCCAACTACGCGATATCCCTAATGATGAGCCGGGCATGGCACCACACGAAATTTGGTGTAATGAATCGCAAGAGCGATATGTGCTTGCTGTGGGCGTTGAAGACTTTGCACGCTTTGAAGCAATTTGTAAGCGTGAGCGCGCACAATATGCAGTTATTGGTGAAGCAACAGAAGAGCGCCATTTAACAGTTGCCGATAGTCATTTTGATAACAGCCCTGTAGATTTACCATTGGATGTATTACTAGGTAAAGCACCTAAAATGCATCGTGATGTTACGTCGCAACAAGTAGTCGGTACTGCATTAAATGTAGAGGCAATTAATCCTGCGGATGCAGCGCAGCGTTTATTACGTTTACCAACCATTGCAGAAAAAACCTTCCTGATTACTATTGGCGATCGCTCTGTAACTGGTTTAGTAGCGCGCGATCAAATGGTAGGCCCATGGCAAGTGCCTGTGGCTAACTGTGCAGTTACCGCAGCAACTTACGATACCTACCACGGTGAAGCTATGTCACTAGGTGAACGTACTCCAGCGGCATTACTTAATTATGGCGCCTCAGCACGTTTGGCTGTGGCCGAGTCTCTTACAAATATTGCTGGTACTAATATTGGTAGCCTTGAGAACATTAAGCTATCTGCTAACTGGATGGCGGCTGCAGGTCACCCTGGTGAAGACGCAGGTTTATATGAAGCGGTAAAAGCTGTTGGTGAAGAGTTATGTCCAGCACTTGGGTTAACAATCCCAGTAGGTAAAGACTCGATGTCGATGAAAACGACATGGAAAAATGAAGATGATACAACTGAGCAATCAGTAACATCGCCTTTATCACTGATTATTACAGCCTTTGGCCGTGTTGACGATGTACGTAAAACGGTGACTCCACAGCTGCGCACTGATAAGGGCGACACTTCGCTTATTTTAGTTGATTTAGGTGCGGGTAAAAACCGACTGGGCGCATCAAGCCTTGCACAAGTTTATAAGCAGCTTGGTGATGTTACTCCAGATGTAGATAGCCCTGAGTTACTAAAAGGCTTTTATAATGCTATGCAGGCGCTAGTGGCTGATAGCAAGTTACTTGCGTATCATGACCGTTCAGACGGTGGCTTGTTTACTACTATCGCTGAAATGGCGTTTACCGGACATACCGGTGTAACCGTAGATTTAGCGACTTTGACAGGCTCTGATATTGAAGCGCTTTATAACGAAGAGTTAGGTGCTGTAATTCAAGTAGCAAACAGTGATTTAGATGCTGTAAAAGCTGTATTTGAGCAGCATGGTGTTGCCGCAATTAGCCATGTGATTGGCTCGCTTAATAATGACGATAACATTGTATTTAATCGTGGTGAGCAAACAGTACTTAATCATACGCGTACTGAGCTTCGTACAATTTGGGCCGAAACAACCTATCAGATGCAAGCGCGTCGTGATAACCCTGAGTGTGCAAAGCAAGAGTTTGACGCTAAATTTGATGCAAAAGACCCAGGCTTAAACGTTAAACTTAACTTTGACTTAAACGAAGATATTGCTGCACCGTACATTGCGACAGGTGCTAAGCCACAAATGGCTATTTTACGTGAGCAGGGCGTTAACTCGCACCTAGAAATGGCTGCTGCGTTTAACCGTGCTGGTTTTGCTGCGGTAGATGTTCACATGAGTGATATTTTAGAAGGTCGTTTAACGCTTGAACAGTTCAAAGGTTTGGTGGCATGTGGTGGCTTCTCTTACGGTGACGTATTAGGCGCCGGTGAAGGCTGGGCTAAGTCAATATTGTTTAACGATATGGCACGCGATCAGTTCCAAAGCTTCTTCCATCGTGAAGATACCTTTAGCTTAGGTGTATGTAACGGTTGTCAGATGCTATCAACATTAAAAGAGTTGATTCCAGGTACTGAACATTGGCCGCGCTTTGTAACTAATAAGTCAGAGCGTTTTGAAGCACGCTTTAGTCTGGTTGAAATTCAAGAAAACCCATCGGTGTTCTTTAATGGTATGGCAGGTTCACGTATGCCAATTGCAGTTTCACATGGTGAAGGTCATGCAGAATTTGCAAACGATGCGGCAACTAAGGCTGCACTTGCAAGCGGCACCGTAGCGGTTAAGTTTGTTGATAACTACGGTAATCCAACAACACAGTACCCAGCAAACCCGAATGGTTCACCTGAAGGGATCACTGGTATTACATCAACAGATGGTCGTGCAACTGTAATGATGCCACACCCTGAACGTGTATTCCGTGCGGTTGCTAACTCTTGGCACCCAGATGAGTGGGGCGAGGATAGCCCATGGATGCGTATGTTTAGAAATGCGCGTAAAAATGTAGGTTAATATACACGCTGGATTCATGCTCTAAATGTAAGATAAAAAGGCTGCCTTGTGCAGCCTTTTTTGTTTAGACTGTTCAAGGTTCAAGGTTCAAGGTTCAAGGTTCAAGGTTCAAATTAAGGATAGAATGATCAAACGTATCGCATGGGGAATCGTGTTTTTATTTCTGAGTGTTTTAACACTGGGTTATGTATTTCGTATGCCTATAACTCAATGGGCTATAGCGCCATCTTTGAGCCAATCTGGCGTTGAACTACATTGTTTAGATTGGTCACTAAATGCAAATATTAGCTTAGACGTAAACCGATTATGTTTGACTTACCAAGGCCATCAAATTGAGCTTGGTGGCATTGTGGCGAATACAAAAAAAATAACTGTTGGCCGCGCTAATCTTCGTTTAAATGATAGTGAGAATGTCTCAGCAAGCAATAATTCCTTCAAAAAGCTGGCACTTAGTTTACCCAAAGAGCGGCCGAAAATTGATATCAAAAGATTGTTAATTACCCACCCACAACTTCATGATGAACTGGTAGTTGGCATTGTTGAAGAGAAGCTAAATACATTTGTGATTTCAGGTGATGCAGTCGCAGAGGTAACAGTCAGCAATCATAAAATTACTGGTCATTTTAAGTTAGCTGATGGATTACTAACAAAGATAAAGCCGATACCCGCGCTTTCATTAAACAGTGGGCATGAGTTCATCTTCGATGGTTTATCAGTTGATATAAAATCAAACATAGATGCTGAGTTTACACAGCAATTTAGTAAATGCCCAGTAACGCTAAAGGCTTTTGGTGATATGAATATTTACTATCACTTTAACGATAAAAAAGCCTTGTTAAATACACAGCAATTAACCAGCTTGGTAACGTTTGATAGTGACTGTTTGGCGCTTATAAATAATCAATCACAGCGTGAATTTGTAGCCAAGCAGCTGCCGTTAAAATGGCAATTGATGCTCAGTGATACGGTAAAGTTTGAAAACGGACAACTTGTTATACCGTCAATGCTATTAAACACTAAAAATAGTGAAACGAAGCTGAGCCTGAAAAACCTAGCAATTAATATTCAGCAGCCGTTAGAGTATGCCAAAGGCAATATTAAGTTATTGTTTATCAGTGAAAACGTTGAGCATATAGAAATAGATGCAGCTTTAAATAACTTGGCTGTGAATGGCAACTACCAATTAAATGTCGATGAGCTGCCTGATTTTTTACCTGTATCAGCTAAAAAGGTAGCAAGCACAGGTCAATTTAAAATAGCGGATGTTTTACATCATAAAAAAAATGCGAAAATAACCAGCGAGATTGCTTTTGCTGAGCTTAGTTTTGATAAATTAACAGCAAAGGGCTACAAGGCACAGTTTACGACTGAGCTTGACGATAAACAAAATATCAACGCAAGCTTGGATAGCCAATTACACTCAGTGGCTTATGAGCAATACCAAGTGCGTGGTGTAAATAATCAATTATCAGCATCTTCTAGTTTGGCTGTTGGCGAATTATTTGTCGATTTAAACAGTGAAACTAAACTTACCCAACTTAACAGTGACTTTTTAAACCTAAGTAATATTCGCATTAGCTCTAAAGGCCTGCAAAGTCGGGCGCTTCAAGCCTCACATCATGTATTTATTGATGGTATTGAATTGGTAGCCAGTCACCACATATCTGCTGTGGAGCATCCATTTGAGATAACAGTTGCAGATCAAGCCGTGACTAAACTTAACCCTGTTTTACAGCAGTTTGAACCATTAGCCACGCTGACCGACGGTAGCTTTAATGGGGTTGTTCGCGGAGATGTTAATTTACAGCAGGCTGAGTTTACATTTCAAGTAGAACAGGTAAGTGGCTTATACAACGATTATTTAGCTACGCATTTTAGCAGTCGCTTAACGGGTTCTTATGATTCAGGGCAGCTTAATGTGGCTCCTACTACATTTGAATTAAATGAGTTACGAGCAGGTGCTGTTGTGAGTAACATTGTCGGTAATTTTAGTGTTGAGAACTCTATTGCTCGCGCTGAAAAAATAACTGCTGATGTACTGGGTGGTCGTTTTGCTTTGGATAGCTACAAAGTGACGGAAAGCGCGCAGCAGTCTTTGGTCACATTTGAAAATGTTGATGCGAGTAAACTTATTACCTTAGATGACAAATCAGGCATTACACTAACTGGTCGAGTGAATGGCCGCTTACCCGTTTACTTTGATCAACAAGGTATTTCGGTAAAATCTGGTGAATTATCTAACCAAGGAACAGGTAAACTAGTTATTACTGACAATGCAGCTTTTGATGCAGTTAAAGCTCAGCAACAAGAACTGGACCCGATTTTAAGCTTGTTGGAAGATTTAGACATTCAGAGCTTAAACAGTAGTGTTGACTTAAAGCCTGACGGTTGGCTTTATTTAGGTGTAAACTTAAAGGGATACAATAAGGAACAGGCGCAGCAAGTTAACTTTAATTACAACCATGAAGAAAATGTTTTTACACTCTTAAGAGCATTGCGCTTAAGTGATGAAATTACTCAAAAAGTTGAACAAGAGTATTCAACAAAAGGAACTAAAAATGACTAAATGGCTGATAATACTTACAGCACTGGGGTTGCTTAGTGCATGTACGCACCGCGTTGAAGTGGCAGCGAAAGAGCCTATCACCATTAATTTAAATGTGAAGGTTGATCATGAAATTCGCGTAAAAGTTGATAAAGAGCTAGATGACTTATTTAGCGATGACAGTGAGTTATTCTAAGGAGCAATTATGAGTTTATTAAAAAATAAAAAGTTAAACGTGATCACACTTTTGAGTGCCGCTTTATTGTCATTTTCTGCTTGGGCAATCAGTTTAGATGATGCTAAAAACCAAGGGCTTGTGGGTGAAGATAGCTCAGGTTATTTAGGTTTGGTTGTACAAAATGCAGAGGCTAAAGCGGTTGTTGATGAAATTAACGCAAAGCGCAAAGCACAATATTTAAAACTTGCGAAAAAGAACAACTTGTCACTTGCTCAAGTAGAAGCACTAGCGGCGGCAAAAACCATTGAAAAAACCCAAGCAGGGCATTTCGTTGAAGTTAATGGTGAGTGGGTTAAAAAATAACTCTGCGCATTATTAAAAACCAAAAACCGAGCTTATGCGCTCGGTTTTTTGCAATTTTCAAGTAGCTGCTGCCAAAAGTGAATTCCCTTACGGCGAGCTAAGTTGATATTGTGTTCAGGAATTGATTCTGGCTCGTTGTATTCATCTAGTGCCGCGCTCATACTTGCTTCACGTATTAAGTGTAAAGTAGGAAAAGGCGAGCGATTAGTATAATTTGCAGCGTCATCTTCATCACTATCAGCAAAAACATAGTCAGGATGAAAGTTTGCAATTTGGTACTTCCCCTCAAACCCTTGTACAACTAGTAGCGCATTTGCTAAATCAACAAGGTCTAAGAAATCTTCAAAATCAGTAAAGCCATTATCAAATATTAACAAAGTGGTTTCACGCTGAAGGTCACGGTCAAGCTGGGCACATTGTTCAAGCATATCCATAACAGCATCATCAATTTTTGAGGCGCTACTCATGGTGTAATGAATGCAGTTATTTTCAACCTCTTTACGGGCAAATGGACAAAAATTGTATTTTACAATCACAGCACTTACCCATTCACGGGTTTGAGATATAGCTAAATGAGTCACGGTTTTGGCTCTAAATAAGGAGTTATGATGGCAAGCGTTTTGGCAATAGCCCCTTGGTTTTTAGCAACGCACTGAGCGGCTTTACTGCCAAGAATATCACACGCTTTGGTGTTTTTAATTAAGCGAAGCAATGCAAGCACCAGTTCGTCAGTATTTTCAACTACATGGGCACCTTTTAGTTTAATAAGTTCAGGGTAAACATGGTCAAAGTTGTAGGTATGTGGGCCGGTAAGTACACCCACTGCAAAAGCTGCCGACTCTAATGGGTTATGGCCACCACGACGAATTAAACTGCCACCGATAAAACTAATATTAGCGGCACCATATAGATATTGTAATTCACCTAATGTGTCGGCTAATACAACTTGTTCATTGTTATAATTTTTTTGACTGCGGCGACTAAAGCTAAGGTTTGAGTGAGTCAGTAGCTCTGCAACTTTATCAAATTGTTCAGGGTGACGTGGCGCAATGATCAGTAAAGCGTCAGGATGTGTTTTTAATAGTTGCTGGTGGGCTGCTAAAATAAACTCATGCTCTATAGGGTGTGTAGAACCTGCAACCCATATAAAGCGTTCTGCTTTTTTATAATCTTGCTTTAAAGAGGCGACTTTATCGAGTTGTGCAGTGGTCGGGGTAATATCAAATTTTATTGATCCCGTTACATGGCTTTTTTCAGCAGGTAGTCCTAATTCAATAAAGCGACTTGCATCGGTTTTGTCGTGACTTGCGAGTGCCGTAATTGATTGCATGATACTGCGAGTTAGCTGGGCCACTTTTTCGTAGCCTTGCTGTGACTTTTCAGATAGCCGTGCGTTAACAACCAATACAGGTATATTTTGTTTGTGCGCATTAGCCATTAAGTTCGGCCAGAGTTCAGTTTCTAAAATACAGAGTAATTGCGGCTTTACTCGTTTTAAAAAGCGAGTGGTGGCCATAGGAAAATCAATGGGTAAATAGCTAACAGCAGCGCTTTGTTTAAACTGTGCGGTAACTTGCTCTCGTCCTGTTGGAGTATTGCAGGTAATTAAAATATTTAACTGCGGTTGCTCATGTTGTAGGGCTTTGATTAAAGGGGTGGCAGCTAACACCTCGCCCACAGAAGCACAATGAAATACAACCGGTTTATTGTTGTTTGAAAATAAAGCGCGGTTTATGAAGCCAAAACGTTCCTTAAAGTGAGCGCGATATCCTGCGTTTTTTTACCTCTTAGTACATATAAATAAAATACAATCAGCGGGCTAATAATAATTAATGCGAGTGAATAAAAAATGCGTGCCATACTGTGCTTTATGTAAATGAAAGTGGCGCTAGTTTAGCGTGAAATCGTTTTTTTCTAAATACACAAATATAAAATAGCCACTTGAAAAGGTAACAACGATAAAAACCTTCTTTATCTGAATAATAACTTTCTGCCCGTGCTTTAATTTAGTTATATAGAGGTGATTTGGCTATAAAATTATGGAATAATGAAATTAATTTTTCCTGCCATTTCAGTTCCAAGAGGAATATCTCATGTCAATTATAGATTCAGTGGCAACTAGCTACCTAGAAAGTTTAAATCGTCACCAAGTATTGTTCGAAACCATGGAGGCGTATCATCAAGAGGTAATGCAGTTGTTAGAAGCATGTCATAGTGCTTTACAGGCTGGTGGTAAGGTTGTTTGGTTTGGTAATGGCGGCAGTGCGGCTGATGCTCAGCATTTGGCTGCAGAGTTTGTAGTACGTTATAAGTTAGAGCGAGGACCGTTAGCGTCTATTGCTTTAACCACAGACACCTCTATTTTAACAGCGCACAGTAATGACTATCATTTTGATACGGTATTTGAACGCCAAGTACAGGCGCTATGTAAACCTGAAGATATTGTAATTGGCTTAACTACATCGGGCACCAGTAATAATATTAATTTAGCGTTAGAAGCCGCTAATGAAGTAGGGGCGTTCACTGTTGCATTTACAGGTCGCGATGGGGGGAAAGTAAAAGACATCGCCAAGTTACCTATTATTATTAAAAATGATGAAACAGCCCGTATTCAAGAAGCTCACATGTTTATCGGCCATTGGTTGTGTGAAGCCATGGATATGGTTGTTGCGGAGCAGCAATAATGGATTTATCGCTATTAAAAAACTTATCAGCAGCACGTATTCTAGTGGTTGGCGATGTTATGCTCGATCGCTACTGGTATGGTGATTCTGGCCGTATTTCGCCAGAGGCACCAGTACCCGTTGTAAAAGTCAGTAAATTTGAAGACAAAGCTGGTGGTGCTGCCAATGTGGCTAAAAATATAGCCCGTCTAGATGGCAAAGTAGGTTTACTCGGCCTAATTGGCGAGGATGAAAGCGGACAAATTTTAGAAAACATTCTAGAAGGTGAAAAAATAAATTCACAGCTTGTGAGTGTATGTGATTTGCCCACCATTTCTAAAATGCGGGTGATCAGTCGTCATCAGCAAGTTGTGCGTTTAGATTTAGAAGAGGCTTTTAATGAGTCTCATAGCCAGTTGTTATTAAATCGATTAGAGCTGGTGCTGAGTGATTACGACTTTATTGTGTTTTCTGATTACAACAAAGGCTCACTCGCGTTAATCAAAAAAATGATTTCGGTTGCTAAAAAAGCAGGTAAAACCGTGCTTGTTGACCCTAAATCATCTGATTTAGAGTTGTACCGAGGGGCTGATTACATAACCCCTAATTTAAATGAGTTTAAATTAGCGGGTGGTCAGGTTGGTTTAGAAGAGTTGCTTGCTAGCAGCGCGCGTACCCTGATCAGTGATGCGGGTATTAACGCCATGCTACTAACACGCTCAGAACAAGGTATGTCATTAATTGATGCAACGCAAAAGCATGACTTTGCAGCGCAGCAGCTCGAAGTAAGTGATGTAACCGGTGCGGGCGATACTGTTATTGCCACCCTTGCTGTTATGCTAGGTGCGGGTATGACCGCCAAAGATGCAGTCGAAATTGCAAACTTAGCAGCCGGTATTGCAGTAAGTAAATTGGGAGCGGCTACCGTTTCTCCTGAAGAGTTGAGCCGCAAGTTAGGCCAATACTTACAAGCCACTGGCGAGCATTATCAAACCCCATTTGATGATGTATTACAGCATATTGAATTTGCAAAGCAAAATGGTGAAACCATTGTATTTACTAATGGTTGTTTTGATATTTTGCATGCAGGCCATGTGCGCTATTTAGCGCAAGCTAAAGCGCGTGGTGATAGATTAGTGGTTGGTTTAAATAACGATGAATCTATTGCCCGTTTAAAAGGTCCTGAGCGCCCAATTAACCCATTAGATGAGCGTGCTATGGTACTAAGTGCATTAGCCTCTGTTGATTGGGTTATTCCGTTTGGCAGTGAGGATGAAAATGACACACCTGCAAAGCTAATTGAGCAAATTAGCCCAGATATTCTTGTTAAAGGTGGTGATTACACCGTTGAGCAAATTGCTGGTGCCGAGCATGTGTTGCGTCATGGCGGAAAAGTCGAAGTGCTTGAGTTTTTAGATGGTTGTTCTACATCAAAAGTGATTAGCAAAATTAAAAGCTAGCTAGTTAGCTAGTTAGTGAAATAAAAAAGGGGATAAACTTTGGTTTATCCCCTTTTTTAATGCTTGCAAAACTAAAAGTTATATTCGAACTTTACAAATGCAGACGTATCGTTTTCTGCTCCATCGTTATTAGAGGCAAGTCCGCCAAGGGTCAAGCGTCCCCCCATGGTAAGCATTCTGTAACGTACTTCAAGCTGTTTAGAGCTAAATGCTGTTTTGGTAATCGAGTTACCTAAATCAGGGTTATTTGGGTAACGGTCACGGTTGTCGCTGTTGTAGTCAATATCACGTAATTTTACTTGCCAGTCAGTTCCGCTTGAGAGTTGCCCAAGTACGGTTAACACTAGCGATTGTGAATCATTATCATAGGTAGAGCCGATAGGGCGACCATGGTAACGATACCCTGAATTATAAATACTGTGCTCATAGAAGCAGTTTTCAGTTGCTAATGTGGCAGAACACGCTACGCCGGTATCAGTGTATTCTAGGTTAAATAAAATATTCTGATTATAAATGCGAGTCGTGGTTTGTATTCCACCAAGATAGCCTCTGTCTACTGGCTTAATACCGCCACTGGTATCTTCACCAATCGTGCTTGCATATACCGCATAAGGTTGATCAAACAAAGTGTCAGACCAACGAATATCAAAGCCCGCGAGTTGATTACCCAAGCGAGTTATAAGCTCACCATCACAATCATTGGTACCATCAACACATTCACCTCCGCCGGTTATTAAATCAAAAAAGTCGCCTGCTGAACTGGGTTGTCCCTTGCCAGCCCATTGTGCTGACCAACTAAAGCCAATTTCTAATTGTTGAATTGGACGAAGATTTAAACGAGTACTCCATAATAATGCATCAGGTACAACTCGGGTTGATTCAAGCTTAGCCATTTGTGCTGTAAAGCTCCACTGACCAATCCAGCTAAGCCAAGGTGTTTCGAACGCGCTACTTTGTTCTCTACTGAGGCTTATTGCGGGAAGTGGCTTTGAATTACCAGACATAATTAAGCTGTTATCAACACCTGGGCCCCAAAATTGCTCAACGGCACCCGCTCTTACAATCCAATTACCCATACGATAAGCTAAATAGCTGTCATCTAAAGAGGTATCATTACAGTCTGTTAGTGCTTGCTCATTTTTGGCTATATCGTCAGTTGTTTTGCCATTGACTAAACAGTTTTTGCCATCACTGCGATGATTAAGCGCAACTTTAGCCGCAAAGTTATGTCCTAGATAAGCATAAGCTGCTGTTAATTCAGACTCTTGAGTATTTGTTGCCCCAAAGCTAGTAACGGCTAATGGATCTGAGTTGGCGGAAGCTGAAAGTTGTACACTATGAGAACCACTATTTTCTGACTTATAACGATGTTTTACACGCAATAACGCATCCTGCAGGCGAGGAGATAATTGTTCTAACGTAGTATTATTTACATCATTAATAAAGCTTTTCCACATTAACGGATACGTTGTTACTGGCGCTAAAATAATGCCAGCATCGGCAAGCTGTTGTATATCTGCTCTAAGACCATAGTCATCAGGCTTTACCCAGGGGTCAGCATTCACGGTTGTGGTTACGGCACAAAAAAGCGAAGAGAGTATAAAAATTTTGTTTCGCAAAGCTCAGATCCTTGTGATTTAAATTGCGGCTAAGTCTAGCAATCTACGCCCTTTATTGCAGTAATTAAATCAACTCATTAAACAAAGATTAGCTAAAAAATATTACTCTGGAACAGATTAAAACACCGCAGCTCTATCGTAAAAAAGATGGCGTTGATATACTCGCTGCAAAGGAAAAGCAGAGATAGTAATGAGCAACAAACGACTTTTATTTATTCCCGTGTCATCGCCAGAAGGTATTGGTGAATATATGCGCTCATTACAGCTAGCTCATACCCTTACCTCAGAGTACGACAAGCAGTTAGATATTCATTTCATTTTAAATAAGCACACGGCTTACGCTAAAAGTTGCCCGTTTCCTACTTTATTGTTAAATCAATCGGCAACAAAAGAAAACACACGTGTATGTCAGTTTATTGAGCAATACAAACCAGATGTGGTGCTATTTGATTGCGCAGGGCGAGCAGAACAAATGAAGGCCGCGAGAAATGTGGGTGCTAAAGTGGTTTTTATTTCGCAGCACGCGAAAAAACGGGCAAAGGGCTTAAAGCTTAATAGAGCGGGTCTTATTGATACTCATTGGGTGGTTCAGCCTGATTACTGTATCGACCCTCTTTCATGGTATGAAAAACTAAAGCTTAATATGCTGCCATTGGCATACCCTGAGAATGTAGGGCCATTTACTGTTTTTGCTTCAGAGCAGCAAAAAAGTGATGTACTGACACGTTATAACTTACAAGAAAAAGAATTTTTTATCGTGAATGCAGGATCCGGTGGGCATACGATTAATGGGCAAAGCTGTGCTGATATCTACTATAAAGCAGCACTGATTATTGCGAAAAAAACGGGTATAAAAGGGGTTGTGGTGTTTGGTCCTAACTATACGAGCCCATTACCAGACACCGATGAACTTACTTGTTTAGCAAGTCTTCAGGGTGAAGAGTTTTTAGCCTTACTAAGTCAGGCAAAGGTGGCATTATTAAGCGCGGGTGATACTTTACTTCAAGCTATTGCTTTGCAAACCCCCGCAATTGCGTGTGCTATTTCAAAAGATCAAGGTGAGCGCCTCACTCGTTGTACTCGCACAGAAGTGGTTTATCAGGCACAGCTTAATATTGTTGATATAAGTGAAAAAGTGCAAACGTTACTTACAGAGTCTCGTTATAAATATATTATTGATAAGTATTCTACTTTAGAAACAATCCATAGTTTTGATATTATTACACAAGGTTTGAAAAACATGTTGTTTGATAATACTCATTAGTTATCAAAAGTGTGTTTTTCAGGTTATTGATTTAGCAAGTTTTTTATAATTCGAGCTCTTGGTTGTATTGGTTGCCTAATGTTTGCCAATCGTTTTGCTGCCAATGAAAGTTACTATTGCGGCTTTGCTCTTTTGAAAATGAGCGCTGTAGGCGAGACATGTTGCTTTGTTGCCATTTTTTATTGGGCACTTTTATTTCGCCACGATCAAAGTCGATAATGTAAACGTCACCAGAGTCATCAAATAAAATATTATTAATATTTAAATCAGCGTGATACACCCCTTTATTATGAAATTGGGCAATGGTTTGCGCTATTTTTTTTATCTCAATATCACTTAAGGGGCGCTCAATCAGTACATCTAGTACGCTTTTAGCGCCTTTTACCGCTTCAGTAATAATATCACCTCGGTAAATAAAACCATGTCGGCTCACTTTAGCTGCAATGGGCTTTGGTACATTTAAACCTAACTCTATTAATTGCGTCATTAAACTAAATTCTTGATAAACACGGGTATGCTCAAGTCCGTAGTATAAATATTGATCGCTGAGTAGTTTTCCTATTAGGCCGCCACGCCAATAATGACGCAACACAGCCGTTAAATCTGCGTGTTTAAAAAACCAAGCAGTCGCACGCCCCTTTTTAGCGCCGACAATTTTTTGCTGCTGTTGCCAGAAATTGGGCTCAAACCAATCTAACTCTATTTCGGTGCTATATTGAGGATGGCTTAAAATGACATGGTTATTTTTGACGTGTTGATTAAACATAGCTCATAGGATTCGCTTTAATATGTGCATATATTAACGTGTTTTAAGTCTAAGGATAAGTACTTGCAATGACGCGATTATAATTTAAGATCGGGTTTTATTATTTTACCTCCAAGGAAACGTGTGACTTCAGCGCCTACTTACACATCTATTTGTATTTTACGTCTTTCTGCCATTGGTGATGTATGCCATGCAGTGAGTGCAGTACAAGCAATTCAAAAAGCGCATCCAAATGCTAAAATTACATGGGTGATAGGGAAAGTCGAGGCGATGCTGTTAGCAGATTTGCCTGGCGTTGAGCTTGTTGTATTTGATAAAAAACAAGGTAAAGCGGCACTGAAACAGTTAAAGCAAACCTTCCAAGGGCAGTGTTTTGACGTACTGCTTAATATGCAAGTGGCTTTAAGAGCTGGTTTTGTCGCTCGCTGTATCCCTGCCAAAGTTAAAATTGGTTTTGACTGGGCTCGTTCAAAAGAGCTGCATAGTTTATTTATTAATAAACGTATTAAAGCCCAATCTCAGGCGCATGTTTTAGAGGGATTTAAAGGCTTTGCTCAAACAATTGGTGTTGATGATTATGTCCCTGTTTGGAATATGCCCTATACCGACAAAGATCAAGCTAAAGCTGATGAGCTGTTAGGTGACGATTATTTATCAAATAAGTTATTTGTTATTTCGCCAGCGGCAAGTAAAGCACAGCGTAACTGGTTAGCCGAACGCTATGCCGTGCTTGCTGATTATGCCAATGCGCAAGGTTTTAAAGTAGTGCTAACCGGTGGGCCTACTGAACTTGAAAATAATTTAGCAAATAGCATCATTGAATACAGTGATTCACCCATTCTGAACTTGGTGGGTAAAACAAAACTCAAAGAATTATTGTGCGTACTTAAGCGTGCAGGTTTAGTACTTGCGCCCGATACAGGCCCAGCCCATATGGCGGTGACTGTTGGCACGCCTGTTATTGGTCTATATGCGCATTCAAACCCTGCGCGAACGGGGCCTTATTTATACCAAGATTACGTGGTTGAGGTTTATCACCAAAACTTATTAAAGCAAACAGGTAAAACCGCCGAGCAATTACCTTGGGGTACTCGGGTTAAAGGCGATGATTTAATGAGTCAAATAACCACGGATGCAGTAAAAAAAATGTTTGACCATGTTGTTAATGAAGAGTCGTTATTATGAATGGTAAACACATAAATAAGGCGCTTTTTTTAGACCGTGATGGTGTAGTAAATGTTGACCATGGCTATGTATTTAAAAGCGAAGAGTTTGAATTTATAGATGGTGTGTTTTCAACGTGTAAAGCATTTTATGACGCGGGCTACAAAATAATTGTTGTAACTAATCAATCAGGGATTGGTCGAGGTTATTACTCAGAAGCCGATTTTTTTGCCCTTAACACATGGATGAAAGCGCAGTTTAGTCATCATCAAATTGAAATTACTGATGTTTATTTTTGTCCTCATCATCCTGAAAATGCATTACCAGCGTATTTAACAGATTGCGATTGCAGAAAGCCAGCGCCTGGTATGTTACTTCAAGGAATGAAAGATCATCATATCGACCCTGCACTGAGTGTGATGGTGGGGGACAAACGAGGTGATATGCAAGCTGCTATAAGCGCCAATATACGCACTAAAGTATTGGTACGTTCGGGGCAAACAGTTGATGAGCAAGCCGTAAAGTCCGCTGACTATGTTTGTGACTCAATCAAGGAACTTCCTGTTTTGCTTGCTGATCTCATTTAATATATATCTCATGCCTGTAAACTGGCAGCTTTTCCTGCCAATTAGCTAATTTGCGACGAATGACAAACAGTGCAATTTGGCGCTTAAACTTTTACAATACCCGCATTATAAATAGCAGCAACGCGTCTGCTGTTTAACCCGTTCAACCAAATGGAGATCACAGATGAGAGCATCTGCTTTTTTTAGCCAATTACAACAGCAAATCGAAGACGTTAAAGCTGAAGGTTTGTACAAAAATGAACGTGTTATCACTTCACAGCAGCAAGCTCAAATTGAAGTGGCATCAGGTGATAAAGTTATTAATTTTTGTGCTAACAACTACTTAGGTTTAGCTAACAGCCCAGAGCTAATTGCAGCTGCACAAAAAGGTTTAGATGACCATGGTTTCGGTGTGGCATCTGTGCGTTTCATTTGTGGCACACAAGATATTCATAAGACGCTTGAGAAAAAAATCAGTCAATTTTTAGAGACTGAAGACACCATTTTGTATTCATCATGTTTTGATGCGAATACGGGCTTGTTTGAAACTATTTTAGGTGCAGACGATGCGATTATTTCTGATTCATTAAACCATGCTTCTATTATTGATGGTGTTCGTTTATGTAAAGCAAAGCGTTTCCGTTATGCAAATAACGATATGGCAGATTTAGAAAAGCAATTAATTGCAGCCGATGAAGCTGGTGCTAAAACTAAACTAATTGCTACTGATGGCGTGTTCTCAATGGATGGCGTTATTTGTAATTTAGAAGCAGTGTGTGATTTAGCCGACAAATACGACGCACTCGTTATGGTTGATGATTCACATGCCGTTGGTTTTGTTGGCGAAAACGGTAAGGGTACACCTGAGTACTGTAATGTACTCGACCGTGTTGATATTATTACTGGTACCTTAGGTAAAGCGCTTGGTGGAGCATCTGGTGGTTACACCTCAGGTAAAAAAGAAATTGTTGAGTGGCTTCGTCAGCGTTCACGTCCATACTTATTTTCAAATTCATTAGCGCCTTCAATTGTAACAGCGTCAATCAAAGTGCTAGAAATGCTTGAAAATGGCGGTGAGCTTCGCGCTAAGCTATGGTCAAATGCTAAATACTTTCGCGAGCAAATGGAAACGGCAGGTTTTACCTGTGCAGGTAAAGATCATGCGATTATTCCAGTGATGCTAGGGGATGCAAAAGTAGCGTCACTTATGGCTGATAAGCTTTTGGCCGAAGGGATTTATGTAACTGGGTTCTCATTCCCTGTTGTACCAAAAGGTCAGGCGCGTATTCGTACCCAGATATCTGCAGCGCACAGCAAGGAACAACTTGATACAGCCATTGCAGCCTTTACCCGTATTGGTAAAGAGATTGGTGTTATTTAATTTTCTTGTTAAATCGCGGTTATAGTCGCGATTTTTTAATTGAGTGTGGATTATGAAAGCATTATCAAAGTTAAAAGCAGAACCGGGCATTTGGATGACAGATGCGCCAAAGCCTGAAGTGGGTCATAACGATCTGTTAATTAAGATACGTAAAACGGCTATTTGTGGCACCGATGTTCACATTTATAAGTGGGATGAGTGGGCACAGAACACCATTCCTACGCCTATGGTGGTTGGCCACGAATACGTGGGTGAAGTAATTGACATGGGACAAGAAGTTCGCGGTTTTGAAGTTGGTGACCGTGTATCGGGTGAAGGTCACATAACCTGTGGTCATTGTCGTAACTGTCGTGCTGGACGCGTTCATTTATGCCGAAATACAACCGGTGTGGGTGTTAACCGCGAAGGTGCATTTGCTGAGTACTTAGTGATCCCAGCATTTAATGCATTTAAAATTCCAGATAACATTAGCGATGAACTTGCCTCTATTTTTGACCCGTTTGGTAATGCAGTACATACCGCATTATCGTTTGATTTAGTGGGTGAAGATGTATTAATCACCGGTGCAGGCCCTATTGGTATTATGGCTGCAGCTGTAGCTAAACATGTAGGTGCACGTCATGTGGTTATTACCGACGTAAATGAATACCGCCTAGACTTAGCGCGTAAAATGGGCGCAACGCGTGCTGTAAACGTTGCAAATGAAAAGCTTGAAGATGTAGCTAAAGATCTAGGTATGACCGAAGGCTTTGATATTGGCTTAGAGATGTCAGGTGTTCCTAGTGCATTTAATGCCATGTTAAATAACATGAATCATGGCGGCAAAATTGCCATGTTAGGTATTCCACCTTCAGATATGGCGGTCGATTGGAATCAAGTAATTTTTAAAGGCTTAGTGATCAAAGGTATTTACGGTCGTGAGATGTTTGAAACTTGGTACAAAATGGCCAGCTTGATTCAATCAGGACTTGATTTAAAACCAATTATTACTCATCAGTATTCAATTGATGACTTCCAAGCTGGCTTTGATATGATGATTTCAGGCCAATCGGGTAAAGTAATTCTTAACTGGGATTAATTATCCCCTTGTTAAGAGAATTAAAGGCGGCATTTGTCGCCTTTTTTGTAATTATAAGAGAGTACTATGGCATTTAAACATATATCAATCGCACAAACCCTCGAACTACTAGATCAAGAGGATGTGGTGATTGCCGATATTCGCGATCCTAATTCGTATCAGACAGGGCACATTCCTGGCTCTGAAGCGCTTTCAAATGCAAATATCGCCCAATTTATGATGGAAAAAGAGTTTGACCAGCCGATTATTATTGTTTGTTATCACGGCATGAGTTCACAAGGTGCTGCCAGCTACTTAGTAGAGCAAGGCTTTGAAGATGTTTACAGCATGGATGGCGGTTTTACTGCGTGGGAAGCCGCTTACAAGGATAAAGTAGCACGATGATAGAGCTAGGCAGTCTAACTAACCCCCGTGCTGCACAGGGCTTTATAGATTACCTAAAAAGCCAAGGGCTTACAGGGCAAATTCGTACTGAGGATGGCCATACGCTTGTTATTAGTGTGGCACCTGAAGACTTCCATGCAGTGCAGCCTTTATGGAACGAATTTGCCAAAAACCCTAATCATGAGCGTTACCAACAAGCATCATGGCAAGTAGGTACTACGCAGTCACCGTTAAAGTATCAAGGGCAGTCACTTAATTTAGTCGCTCGTTTTAAAGCCTTAAGCTGGCTTAATCAAGGTATTAGTATTCTCAGCATAGTTGTTTATGTTGCTTTGTTATTTGGTGCGTTTGAGCCTATTTATATGGCGTTGCAGTTCAATCCTGCGTCACCACTTACCTGGTTAACACCTGCTATTATGCATTTTAGCGCTATGCATATTGTGTTTAACTTAATCTGGTGGGTATCGCTGGGTGACAACATTGAAAAGCAATGCGGTAAGTCGAGTTTAATCGGGCTGTTTTTAGTTACCGCTTTAATAAGTAATTGGGCACAGTACTTAATGGTCGGTCCTAACTTTGGTGGGCTTAGCGGTGTTGTATATGGGTTGTTAGGCTTTTGTTGGATTTACAGCGCGCTTAACCCTAAACAGCCTGCACTGGTTACAACCGCAATTGTTGGTTTTATGCTGGTATGGTTAGTACTTGGTTTTGCAGATGTATTATTTGTTGGAATGGCTAATTGGGCACACTTAGGTGGGCTTGTTAGCGGTATGGCTTTTGCCTATACCGCTCAGCTTTTTAAAACAAAAAGCGCCTAATGATATAAATATTTAGTAAATAACAGGTCTCGGATTATTTCTTGGCCTGTTTCTTCCTTAAGTAAGCTTTTTAGTTTTTCTGCGCTTTTAAGGCGAATTTGCTCACGCCCTGTTAAAGACTTTATTTTGTTTTCAGGCTCTTTTGATAATATCTCTACTAGCGCATCACGTAACAGCGGGGTGTGGTGTTCTACAATGGCAATATCGGATGTTTTGTTTAGCATTAAATCTACCGTGACGCGAACGTAACCCATTTTTTTACTCGATGGACCAATGTAATTGGTAATAATGTCTGGCTCAAACCCAAAATAACCCACAGTAGACTCAGCGCGTGCTGATAAGCTAGTTAGGCTGACTAAAAGAATAAAAAGGCCTGTAAATACTGTTTTTTTCATTTCAAAAGCGTTTCCGTAAACTAATTACAAATAGTTTATACTTATTAGTAAATAAGATACAGCAAGATGCTGTTATTTGTTGTGTTTGTAAAAGTACTCCGGATTCAAGTTTGGGATAGGCAATAGCGGGAGTCAAATGCTGAATAGCTTTTTATGACACAAGATGTGCTTGGTATTGAGTAAATCGCGCTTTTTCAAATTCGTTGGCAATGTTATGATCTCATCGATTTTTTTCAAGTAGAATTATTGTGATTACTTTTCCTCTTTCTTTATCTGCTGATTGGCAGAGTACCGCTCAAGTCACTGGCTTATCTAACGCTGAGAAAGAGTGGTTATTTGAACCGCATTCTTTAACGGCTAAATTAAAAAGTCAGTCTCAGCGTTTTGCTGTAAAAGTGTTGAGTGAGCAAAAAGTAGACCTTTCGCAATCACAGCAAACGCTATTAAGTGGGCAGGTAAGTACAGTACTTAACCGTGAAGTGTTACTGTTGTGTGATGAACAACCGATTGTTTATGCTCAAAGTTGGTTGCCAATAACAAGTAACAATACAAACAATCAGCTGCACAATATGGGAGAACGCCCGTTAGGTGATGTAATCTTTCAAGATCCTGCGTTAAGGCGCACTGATATTGAAATTGCTCGCTTTGATGATAACCACTCATTGCAATCACTGGTGAGCGAACTTAATTTACCGAATCGCTCTTTACTGGGCAGACGCAGCGTATTTTCTTTACATAACTATCAATTTTTAGTCTGTGAGGTTTTTTTACCAGGAGCTTACTTATACTCATGAAACTAGCCGCTTTGTCTGTTAATCATATACCCTATTACATCCAGTTAATGCGAATTGATAAGCCCATAGGCACCTTATTGTTACTTTGGCCAACTTATTGGGCACTATGGATAGCGAATGATGGTCTGCCTAACTTAACGAATTTCATTGTGTTTACCCTTGGGGTAATAGTTATGCGAAGCGCCGGATGCGTTATCAATGACTTTGCAGATAGAAAAATTGATGGCTCAGTAAAGCGCACTTGTCAGCGGCCGCTAGCAACCGGAGCGGTAAGTAGTGGTGAAGCAATTAGTTTGTTTTTATTACTCGTTGTCATCGCTTTTATATTAGTATTATTGCTTAATACCAATACTATTTTATTATCGTTTGGTGCGCTTGGGTTAGCGTTTTGTTATCCCTTTATGAAACGTTACACGCAACTTCCTCAAGTTGTATTAGGTGCGGCTTTTGGCTGGGCAATCCCTATGGCTTTTATGGCATCAACAAACTCTCTACCCGTGCAGGCATGGTTGCTATTTATTGCCAACATTTGCTGGACGGTGGCTTACGACACTATGTACGCCATGGTTGATAGAGACGATGATTTAAAAATAGGAGTAAAATCAACCGCTATTTTATTCGCCAGTTATGACCGCCACATTATAGCGCTACTTAACTTTAGCTTTTTTGCGCTGATGGTTTTAATTGGATTGATGAATCAAATAGGATTTGGTTTTTGGTTGGGATTAGCTGTTGCAGCAATGTTACTTGTGTATCAACAGCGTTTGATTCATTTACGCCAGCGAGATAATTGTTTTAAAGCATTTTTAAATAACCATTATGTAGGACTGGCTATCTTTATTGGTCTATTATTTTCTTACCCCGTTTTTGCTTAACGGGGTGGGTCGATAATGCCACTAATTGACGCGTTTTTTCTGAACCAACCAGCAATCGAATAGCGGTTATTAACAGCAGGAAGTACTTCATGTACAAAGCGTTCGCTTTCAAATAATACCAAAGTGCCTGCCGTGGGTTTTATTACTATTTCTATATCTTTACTTTTAGGTTTGTAAATAACTAGCTCTCCACCTTTCTCTGGAGAGTTCAAATATAATACGGTAGTAAAAACACGGTTTGAACGACCTTTAAATGCATCTACATGTTTTTTATAAAAATCACCTTGCGTATATTTTGCATAATGACACTCATAATCAAACAAACCCATAAAGAAACTTCGATTAAGCGTATTACGAACTGCTTCCATTACTTGCTGGTAGCCAAGTTGTGCATTTGAACTGCCATCAAACCAATAGGTTTTGTCTTTACGAACTGTCTTATCAATTTGCAAGTTATTTAATCGACCAATACCAGCAAGGCTAAAGTGGGGATTTATTCTGTAGCAATCTGCCATTAAATCAAAGATTAGGTCACTATCAATGGCGTTTTCAATAATGGCATAACCATGCGTTTCAATCTGCTCTAGATAAATTCCAGAAGCTGTAAAGTTGTTCATTAACGCTAGTCAAAATAGTAGGGAGCGTTAGTTTAATGTAAAAAAACTTTAAAGCTACAAATTTATAGTTGTTATCATACCAATTGCATTAAATGAGTGCTCCATTATAGCGACAAGTAAATAAGTCGATAGCAAGGCAAAAATGATGACATATAGTTGTTCTATATAAATAATTTTTAACGCAGTTAGCGATTCATTTAATACGCTAAAATGATCATGTTTTTAATAAAATTGGTATAGAGCGCATGGTGTAATGTTATGCTTTTGAGACTTTATTTATTAGCGAGAGTAAATGGTCAACATGCTCACCCGCTTCTATTTGCTGGCTGGTTTGCACAATAAGTTGCTCATGGCTAATATCGTTATTAGTTTTAAGTTGAATCAAATTTTGGTTTTCTGCCACAGAGCTGGTGTGTTCAATACCGGCAATGGCAAAATGGTCTGACTTTTCAAGTCCGGCCATTACCTGATCAATACTGCCCACTTTAATAGTTGATACTTTATTTAATGAGTCTACTACTTCATTAAGCATTGATTGCACTTGTTTTGACTGTGAAAAACAACTGAACATTGGATAACTTTCGAGTTCTTTTTTACTAATATCGCTTTTATTTGCTAAAGGATGTTGTTTTGAACAAAATAAAATAAGCTGATCAGGTAATTGTATGTCGCTACCAATGCTATTGACTATTTGCGAGCATACACTAATGTCAATTTCACCTTGAAGTAACTTTCTATGAAGCTCAGTTTTGTTTTGTAGCTGCATTTCGATTTTAACATGCGGGTATTGGCTTAAAAATTCACCGCAGGTAATTGGTACTATGCTGCTAGTTGTTGTGGTGTAACCAATAACCAGTTTTTTCTCTTCAGTGCCATTAATAGACTGAAAAGCACGATGTTTTATTTGTTCTAGCTCATTGAGGGTATTTTTGGCAAAGTCGAGGAAAAGTTCGCCTGCTTGAGTTAATTTAACCGAGCGAGTAGAGCGAGTAACAAGCTCATAGCCAAGCTCTGTTTCAAGAGTTTGAATACTTCGAGTTAACGCAGATGTGCTAATTTGGGTTTGTTCTGCAGCTTGCCTAAAATGACGAAGTAGGCCAAGCGCTACAAATTGTTCTAATTGTTCAAATCTCACTATATAGTCCTTTTTTATAGGTAAGCTAGGGGGAATCACAGATTAAATACTGACTTTATATCCCTATAGTTCAGTTGAAGTAATGTTTTTAACCACCTCATTAGATTAACTTTCTTTTTGCCTTATTTAAAGAGAATAGTTGCTAAAAGTTGTTATACCTTTGGGTAATGTTAAGTAACTGTTGGGTTTTATCATTAGCCTAATTTGTGCAATTTTATAACCGTTTTCTTAGAATTTCGGTTTGCTAATTGCTGTTTTTGCTTTTAGAGTTAGGCTCAATAAAATTTTTACTCACCCTGTTGCTTAAAGGCTTATTTTCAATGTTTTGTAATTCAATTTCTATGGCATCACACGAGATATGAATTTCAAATAAGGAGGTGAGTAAAGACAAGCTTAAGCAACTTAAACTGACACCAAATAAAATAATGCCCGTGGTATTAAATTCTATAAATAATGCGAACATGGATAGCGTACATAATAAAAAAGCAGCGACTCCGTATACTTGCATGGTTCTTATTAATTTTATTCGCTTTCTAAGGTTGGTTATTTGCGCCACCACAACAGGACGAATAGATTCTCCTTCACGCGCATTCAGTTCTCGTATTAGTTGCGCTAGCACTAAAAATCGGTTTGTATAGGCGAGTAATAACAACGAGATTGCTGGAAAAAGTAAACCTGGAGTAGTTAGCGTCATAATGTGTCCTTAAATCATATTATTTGCTTTAGGTTACGCAGGCAAATTGTACACATAAAGTAAATGAGGTGGATATTGCAAAATATTAATAATAGCGATTCAAATATAACATCATTTGATTGGGTTACGCTTTATAACGCAGAAAATAGTTTAGAGGCCAATATTATAAAAGGATTGATTCTTAATGCGGGAATTGAGTGTCAAATTAAAGGTGAAATGCTGCAGGGTGCTATGGGCGAGATCCCGTTTGAGCAAACACAAGTAAGTGTGCAGGTTTATGCGATAAAAGAGCGCCATGCACGCGAAATATTGGTAAACTATCAGCAAGTAAAACAATCCGCTCCAGATTGGGTGTGCCCTAACTGTAATGAGCATAATGGATCAACATTTGATTTTTGTTGGTCATGTGGGACTTTAAAGAATGACAAAAGCGAATAATTTTCAGCGTATTAGAGAATTAAATTACCTACAAAAAGCGGTATTGGCCAGTGCGTTAATAGAGCGTATGTTGCCTAATTATGGACTATTTAGTGAGGCTACCGGTTTTGGCGATGAGGTTATTTTACGTAATGCTTTAAATGTATGTTGGGAAAAGATACTGCTTCCTAAAAGTAAAATTGACTTAGAAAAGCAAGTCGAAAAAATTGAGCCGAATGTACCTGAACTTGCTGATTTTGATATGTTTGGAACTTATCCTGCCATTGACGCTGCCACTTCATTATTGAGCTTAATGCATGGCCTTTTAGCGCAAGACGAGCAAGAGTTTGTCAACGTGAGTAAAATATCGCAGGCAACTGTGGCTCGCTTTATTGAGTATCAAATGACGGTTGACGGGGATGTTGCTGATAATAAAGCAGTGCGTGAACACCCACTAATGCAATACGAAATTGAGGTATTAGGTGAGTTAATAGATTTTGTAGAGGCAATGGGGCGCATCACTGCTGAAAATGTAAAAGCATTGAAAAAGCATGTCCTTGCTGATGGCCAAACTAACATTGGTTTAGCACTTTAAGTTATTTTGTTTTAAACACCTTGTTAGGTGGCAGGAGAATTAACAATGCGAATTTTAGGCATTGAATCATCATGCGATGAAACTGGTATTGCTATTTATGATGACGAAAAAGGGCTACTGGCTCATCAATTATATAGCCAAGTAAAAGTACATGCTGATTACGGTGGTGTGGTACCTGAACTTGCATCTCGCGATCATGTACGTAAAACATTGCCGCTTATCGATGCGGCATTTGCACAAGCTGGCTGTGGACCTGAAGATTTAGACGGCATTGCCTAC
Source organism: Pseudoalteromonas sp. KJ63-1 (assembly GCF_055808145.1). Next base: position 710,831 of record NZ_CM147855.1, read on the forward strand.
ACGGCAGGACCTGGTTTAGTGGGGGCATTGTTGGTGGGCACCTCAATTGGTCGCTCTTTAGCGTATGGTTGGGACATTCCAGCTGTAGCAGTGCACCATATGGAAGGGCATTTATTAGCGCCAATGCTTGAGGAAAACGTTCCCGAATTTCCATTTATTGCTTTACTCGTATCTGGCGGTCATACCATGATGGTAAAGGTCGCGGGCATTGGCCAATATGAAGTATTGGGTGAGTCGGTAGATGACGCTGCAGGTGAAGCATTTGATAAAACAGCTAAATTACTAGGACTCGATTACCCTGGCGGTCCTCGTTTAGCTAAAATGGCTGAGCAAGGCGTTGCCAAACGATTTGTTTTTCCACGCCCGATGACAGATAAGCCTGGTCTTGATTTTAGCTTTAGTGGTCTAAAAACCGCTGCTTCGATTGCTATTCGTGAGAACGACAGTGATGAGCAAACTAAAGCAGATATTGCCCATGCATTTCAAACAGCCGTTATAGATACTTTAGTGATTAAGTGTAAGCGAGCACTAAAGCAAACAGGTATTAAACGTTTAGTAATAGCCGGTGGTGTAAGTGCTAATACACAACTACGTTTGCAATTAGAACGTGTGATGCAAGGTATGAAGGGCGAAGTGTATTACCCTCGCACTGAGTTTTGTACCGACAATGGTGCAATGATTGCTTATGCTGGTATGCAGCGTTTAAAAGCGGGGCAGTTTGCTACGCTTGATATGAAAACTAAGCCGCGCTGGCCAATCGATAGCTTAGAAGCAATATAGTTAACCAGAACTTAAGTTAGTTATTACTTCTTATCATCTGTAGGGGCTTGTTTAGTCCCTACTTTTGGTTCTTCACCCTTAAATAAACGTACAATATTAGTACGATGCCTAATAATGATCAGTAGCGTAATAAAGGTCACCGGTAAGGTATATAACGGCTTTATCCACCATGTATATAAAGGTGCTAGCGTTACAGCAACTAACGCTGCAAGCGATGAGTAGCGGGTAATCGCGACAATAATCAGCCAAGTACCAATCAATAATCCACCTAAAGACAGCCCTATCGGTAGTAATGAGCCAAATGCTGTTGCGACCGCTTTCCCCCTTTAAAACTAAAAAATAATGGGTACATGTGCCCTAAGCATGCTGCAACCGCAATTAAACCGAGCTCTAGCGGCTCTAGTTTTAAAAAGTAAGCGCCCCAAACAGGTATAGTGCCCTTTAAAATATCAAATATTAACACTAAGCATGCTGGGAGAGCGCCACCTAAACGGTAGACATTGGTTGCTCCTGGGTTGTTGGAGCCATTTGTGCGTGGATCGGGAAGTTTGAATAGCCGCGACACTAAAATGGCCGATGAAATCGAGCCGAGCAAATAGGCTAATACAAACATTAAAATGACTAACACGCGCTTCCTTATTTTTTAATCATTACTTTTAAGCTATTATTGGCGTCAAAATTTACGGGTTTCTTAAATTACTCGCAATTTTGTAATTATTCTATTGTAGAAGTAATTTTAGTATATTTAAACACTGATTAAAGTATATACAGTATTAATTTGATTGATACAATATGTAATTAACTCAGTGACTTGTTACAGTCATTTGGAGTATCAATGGACAAGGTATTTATATCACAATTGCATGTCGAAACGATTATCGGGGTGTATGATTTTGAAAAGAAAAGTAAACAAAGCCTATACTTTGATATTGAAATGCTAAGCGACATTAAGCCCGCAGCACAAAACGACGATATTAACTTAGCATTAGATTACGCTAAGGTGAGTGAGCGTGTTATCGAGCACAGTACGGCTAAACCAGTCGAGCTTTTAGAAACGCTGGTGGAGCAATTAGCACAAATAATCTTAACCGAATTTAATACTCCACAAGTAACGATAAGAGTTAGCAAGCCTGCTGCAGTTTCACAAGCGCAAACAGTGGGTGTAGAGATAACGCGCATTAAGGCTAAGGCTTAAATGGCGCAGATATTTATTAGCCTTGGTTCAAACATTAACAAGGCAGAGCATATTCGTCGTGCTCTAGTGGCGTTAGAACAGCACTTTGAAAACACACATCATTCATCAGTATTTGAAAGTGAAGCTGTAGGTTTTGCCGGTAATAACTTTTATAACTCAGTACTTGCCGCCACCACTGACATGGCGCTGGTTGATGTGTGCGCGTTATTGAAACAAATTGAACGCGATAATGGTCGCAAAGCAAATGATAAAAAATTTAGCCCACGTACTCTGGATCTCGACTTACTCTTTTATGATGATGTGATTTGCGAGAGCCCAGCACAATTACCGCGTGACGAAATTACTAAAAATGCCTTTGTTTTGCAGCCTTTAGCTGAGGTGGCCCCTGATTTTTATCATCCGGTAGCAAAACAAACGATTGCCCAAATATGGAATGCATATAACAATCCTCAACAAAAACTATGGAAGGTGGAGTTTTCTAACCCATGAGTATTATAGAAATAATTGTTTTAGCCCTAATTCAGGGATTTACTGAGTTTTTACCTATATCGAGTTCGGCACATTTAATTCTACCGTCACAAATTTTAGGCTGGGAAGATCAAGGGTTAGCGTTCGATGTTGCTGTTCACGTAGGCACTTTAATTGCGGTTGTTATTTATTTTCGTAAAGAAGTAGCCGATATACTCGGTGCTTGGTTTAAATCGTTTGGTGTGCTGGGCGCAACAGATGATAGCAAGCTAGGTTGGTGGATCATCTTAGGCACTGTGCCTGCAGCTATTTTAGGCTTGTTGTTAAAAGATTTTGTTGAACTGTACTTACGCAGTGCATGGGTGATTGCAACCACAACAATCGTATTTGGCCTATTACTTTGGTACGCCGATGCCAAAGGTAAGCAAATAAAAACAATTTATCAGCTAAACTGGAAAACGGCCCTCATTATTGGCTTTGCACAGGCCGTTGCAATGATCCCTGGCACTTCACGTTCAGGTATTACCATGACAGCGGGTTTAATGTTAGGTATGAACAAACAAAGTGCAGCGCGCTTTTCGTTTTTATTAGCTATTCCAATCATTTCTATGATGGGTCTTTATTACACCGCAGAACTTGCTCTAGGCGATCATATCGTAGATTGGACGGCATTATTGTTAGGTGTAGTGCTGTCGTTTTTATCAGCTTATGCTTGTATTTTTATGTTTTTAAAAGTGATTGAGCGAATGGGGATGCTGCCATTTGTTATTTATCGTTTATTATTAGGTATAGGTTTAATATTCTTTTTAATGCTATAAGCTATTAATCTTCAGGAAAGCCTCCCACTTTGGGAGGCTTCTTTATTTGCGCCAAGGGTTAATGGTAACTTAAGCTAAATTTTGGCATTATAGCGCCATTAAACTTTGCCCTAGAGCAAACTCCGCGCAGGATGAAAGGATAGTAAATGCATATACATATTTTGGGTATTTGTGGCACATTTATGGGTGGTATTGCCGCTATAGCTAAATCATTGGGTCATCATGTTACTGGGTCGGATCAAAACGTTTATCCACCAATGAGTACTCAGTTACAAGAACTGGGTATTGAACTAACACAGGGCTATGATGTATCTCAACTAGAGCCAGCTCCAGACATGGTTGTTATTGGTAATGCTATGAGCCGTGGTAACCCGTGTGTTGAATATGTACTCGATAAGAGCCTGCCTTATACTTCAGGACCTGAGTGGCTAAAACATAACTTATTACAAGATTCATGGGTGCTGGCTGTGGCAGGAACTCATGGTAAAACAACCACCGCCAGTATGTTGGCGTGGATACTTGAATATGCGGGTTTAAAGCCAGGCTTTTTAATTGGCGGAATTGTACAAAATTTTGGTCTTTCTGCGCGAGTTGGGCAAACGCCATTTTTTGTTATAGAAGCCGATGAGTACGACACGGCCTTTTTTGATAAACGTAGTAAATTTGTTCATTATCTACCTCGAACACTCATTTTAAATAATCTTGAATTTGATCATGCTGATATTTTTGAAGATTTAAACGCAATTAAAAAACAATTTCACCATTTGATACGTACACTACCGCAAAGCGGCAAAGTGCTGTGGCCAAAAAATGATGAAGCACTGAGCGATGTGATTGCAAAAGGATTGTGGAGCGAGAGCGAAACTCTAGGTGATGACTGGAGTTATGAATTACTCAAAGCCGATGGTTCTCAATTTAATGTTTTACTAAATAAGCAGTTAAAAGGCGTTGTTAGTTGGCAAGCGATTGGTGAGCATAACGTTAAAAATGCCATGATGGCTATTGCTGCAGCACGCCACGTAGGAATTGCCATTGAGCACAGTATTGAAGCTTTGAGTGAATTTATCAGCCCAAAAAGGCGAATGGAGCTTAAAGCAGATATTAATCATATCAAAGTGTATGACGATTTCGCCCATCACCCTACCGCGATTCAAACAACACTTGCGGGGCTGCGTGCCAAAGTGGGCAATGAAAAAATTATTGCGATTTTAGAACCTCGTTCTAACACTATGAAAATGGGAGTGCATCAATTTACACTTCTCGATTCACTTCGCAATGCAGATGATGTGCTGTTATTTGAACCAGAAAATTTAAACTGGTCACTTAAAGAGCAAGCTGACAAAGCGGGTATGCAGTGCTTTGATTCTACAACCGCTATTATTGATACAGTGCTTGAGAATATTGAGCCAAATCAACATGTTTTAATTATGAGTAATGGTGGTTTTAATGGTCTGCATCAGCAACTTGTTGATGGTTTGGCCGATAAATACAGCGGAGAATAATGTGCAATTTAAAGATACAATTACCTTAGCATTTACTGGTGCATCAGGCGCACCATATGGGTTAAGGCTGTTGGAAGTGTTACTTGAACAACAATTTCAAGTGTATGTGCTTATCTCAAGTGCCGCGCGTGTAGTTTTTGATACCGAGTCCAATATAAAGTTATCAGGGAATGAAGATAAAGCTACCGAGCAGTTAAGTGCATTATTTAACGCCAAGAGCGAACAATTAAAGGTATTTGGCAAAGATAACTGGTTCAGTCCTGTAGCTTCGGGCTCTGCAGCGCCGAAAAAAATGATAGTATGTCCATGTAGCGCAGGATCTGTGTCTGCGATTGCAGTCGGCGCATCAGATAATTTATTAGAGCGCGCTGCCGATGTGGTGATAAAAGAGCGAGGTCAACTTATTTTAGTGCCACGCGAAACCCCGTTTAGCGAAATTCACTTAGAAAATATGCTCAAATTATCGCGTTTAGGGGTCACTATCATGCCCGCTGCTCCTGGGTTTTATCATCAACCACAAAGCATAGAAGACTTAGTTGATTTTATGGTGGCGCGAATTTTAGATCATTTAAATATTGAACATAATCTCACAAAGCGCTGGGGTTATGGTGAGGGTAAGAAATGAATAAGCAAAATATTGCTTTAAATATTGAAGGCCTTACCAAGGTTTACAAAAATGGGGTTGAGGCAGTAAAAGGCGTTGATTTACAAGTGTATGAAGGTGACTTTTTTGCACTGTTAGGTCCAAATGGGGCGGGTAAATCAACCACTATTGGGGTGATATCTTCTTTGGTAAATAAGACCAAAGGTAAAATTGAAGTATTTGGTCATGATATTGATACCGACCTTGAAGCGGCAAAAGCCAACTTGGGCTTAGTGCCACAAGAGTTTAACTTCAGTCAGTTTGAAACCCTAACCCAAATACTCGTTAATCAAGCAGGTTACTACGGTGTACCGCGCGGCGAAGCGCACAAACGTGCTGACAAGTACTTAGCACAACTTGGGCTACTTGAGAAAAAAGATAAACAAGCGCGTACCCTTTCTGGTGGTATGAAGCGTCGCTTGATGATTGCACGCGCCTTAATGCATGAACCAAAGCTACTTATTTTAGACGAACCAACAGCGGGCGTTGATATAGAGCTGCGCCGCTCAATGTGGGACTTTTTAAGGCAAATTAACGAACAAGGCGTGACCATTATTTTAACCACTCACTACCTTGAAGAAGCCGAATTACTCTGTAAAAACATCGCTATAATTGATACCGGCCGTATAGTTGAAAACACCACCATAAAAGCCTTGTTGGCTAAATTAGACAAAGAAACCTTTGTATTGGATTTAAAACAGCCTACCAATCCGGTGACGCTTGAAGGGTATAATTTTATCATGACTGATGATCACACCATTGAAGTTGAGGTGGCTAAATCACAAGGGCTTAATGCTGTATTTAGCGCGTTAACCGAACAAGGCAATACTGTGCTAAGCATGCGTAATAAAGCGAATCGATTAGAAGAATTATTTGTAGGTTTATTAGAGCAAGGGCGGGGCGAATAAATGTTTAAATATGGCGTAGCCTTGAAGAGTATTTGGATTAAAGAGTGTATTCGCTTTTTGCGTATTTGGGTGCAAACCTTAGTGCCGCCAGCGATTACTATGAGTTTATATTTTGTTATTTTTGGGAATTTAATAGGCTCGCGTATTGGCGATATGGGCGGCTTTAGTTACATGGAGTTTATTGTTCCTGGCCTTATTATGATGTCAGTTATAACAAACTCTTACTCGAATGTGGCTTCGAGCTTTTACTCAACTAAGTTTCAAAAAAGTATTGAAGAGTTATTGGTTGCACCTGTGCCTAATTACATCATTGTGTTGGGTTATATGGGCGGAGGCATGACCCGTGGCATTATGGTGGGCTTTATTGTAACGTGCGTTTCTTTATTTTTTGTAGATATACAAATACATAATATTTTTGTGATTATAGCCACTGTTATTCTTACCTCGGCGGTGTTTGCCTTGGGCGGGTTAATCAACGCTATTTATGCAAACAGCTTTGATGACATAAGTATTATTCCGACCTTTATTTTAACGCCTCTAACTTATTTAGGCGGGGTGTTTTACTCAATCACTTTACTGCCTGATTTTTGGCAGATGGTATCGCAAATAAACCCGATCATTTATATGGTTAACGCATTCAGATACGGATTTTTAGGTGTTTCTGATGTTGATTTAACAGTTGCGATTGCGGTGTTGTTGGTGTTTATCAGCGTATTATTTACTTTAGCACTTACGCTAATTAAAAAAGGTGTGGGGCTAAGACACTAATGAGCGATGCAAATTCACGTAGTATTGTATCTAATCAAGCGGGACTTCATGAAAAGCTTGATGAAATAGTTAATAAACACTTACAAGCCGAGTTTAAAAAGCCAATTGCAGCGCATACTCAAACCGCATTTGATGAAGTTAATGCTAAGGTGCAAGCCTTTGATGGACCGCTTATTCTAGACTCCTGTTGTGGCGTTGGCGAAAGCACTGCTAATTTAGCGAAACGTCATCCTGATGCGTTAGTTGTGGGCATTGATAAGTCATCTCACCGACTTGATAAGCATGATGTTGAGTATAAACAAACTGAGAGTGGTCAATACATTTTGGTGCAAGCTGACTTAAATGATTTTTGGCGTTTAGCTGTCGCTGCTAATTGGCAGCCTACTCATCATTATTTGTTATACCCAAATCCGTGGCCTAAGTCTAAGCACATTCAACGGCGCTGGCATGGGGCGGCTATCTTCCCCTTTATTGTAAAACTAGGTGGTTTGCTTGAAGTGCGCAGTAACTGGGATATCTATGTTAAAGAGTTTGCCAGAGCGCTAGAATTAACAGGGCATCCATGTGAAACTGCATTGTTTGAATCAGACGAAGCAATTACCCCTTTTGAGCGTAAGTACTGGGCCAGTGGTCAGCAAAGCCACCGACTAGCCATTAATCTTAACAACTAACTCATTGCTTTTTTAAAGTCAGTAACATGTGGCGTTGATTTGCCAAGGTAGCTACCTTGCATCAGCGTCACATTTAGCTGGCTGAGCAACTCTGCAACTGTATTACTTTCTACCGCTTCAACAACCAATTCAAGTTCAAGCTGCTGAGCTATATCAGCGATATAGGTTATAAATAGCGACGTATTTGCATCATTTAACAGCTGCTTTGTGATTGCACCATCGAGTTTAATACCATCAACCTCCACTTTTAAAGTATTAAGGGTATTAATAAACTCATTACCCCAGCAGTGCATCACCACCTTTGCACCCTTACTTTTTACCATTGCGATAAATGACTTTATTTCGTAGTAATGTGAAATAACCTGCGACTCTAAAATTGAAATAGTGATGTTTTCAGGATTAGGATAGCGATGAAGTTCATAGGCAATATGATCATAAATAGTGGGATCAGCAATGTTTTCAGCGCACACAGTTAGCTCCCAACAAATTGCCGATTTACGAAAACGTGAAACACATTGAGTAAATAGGGTATGGGTTAACATGCCATTCAATCGCAGTCTATCTAGTGCATTTGCAAAGGTGTCAGGGGTTAAAATTTCTCCTTGTGAGGTGACTATTCTCGGTGAGCAATCATACCTAATAACTTCATCGGTATGAGTATTTATAACCGGCTGAAAGTAAGGAACAACACGATGAGCATCAAATGCTTCACGAATTTCTTTTGCTATTTCAACATTATATAAATATAGAGATTTAGCGTCGTTAATTGCCTCACAGTAGTTAACTATGCTCTGATCGCCCTGTTTTGATTGCAGTAACGCAATATGAGCATTCTTAAGCAGTAATGACTTGTTGCCTCTAGCTACACCAGCGTTAAGGGTAATATAAATAAACGGCTGATTTAAAAACGGTATATTTTTATTATGCGACTGGATGATGCTATATAGCTCATCAAAGGGGGTTTCTTTATCTGTCAAAATAGCGAGTTTATTTGTTGCAATACGATAAATACGTGCATGCAAACGGACTTGCTGCTTAAAGTGAGTGAGCAGCTTTTTCATCACTGTATCGGCTGTTTTTGTGCCAAAAAAGCGACTGATATTATCAATTTCGTTTACTAAAATAATCGCAATTTGAAGATGGTGCTCATTACTTTTTTTCAGTCTTTTTTCTAGAGCGAAATGATTTGCAAATCCGCTTGCATGGTCGTTCATTAGTGAACGACGTACTCCATAGTAATAAAGAATATAAACTATCAATAAAATAATGATCACGCAGCTAAAATGAAACACAGACTGATATAAGTCAGCTTTTAACGCATTGCTAATTTTATCAACGCTAATATCTGCAGCCGTAATATAGGTTCTGCCATTTTTTGCTAAATGAGGAATATACACTGTTTTAGAATGGCCGCGATGCGCTGTTGAGGTTTCAAAAATAGGGGATGTCGATAAAAATGCAGCTATGTTGATGGGCGTGGCTTCGGGATAAAGATCTAAAAACTGAGTAACTTTACCGTTATTTTGATCATCTTGGGTGTAACTAGAGGCAGTAAAATAAACATTCTCATCAATCAGTACCATTGAATATAAATAATCTATATTTAAATCATTGGCCAACGCCGAAAGCTGGTCAGCTTTATTTTGATAGCTTGAAAAGCTAATTTCTTGCGCTACTTTATCGTGATAATCACTACCTAAAATGTACTTTACGCTGGTGGCAGCATTTAATAAACGATTATCAATGCTGCGCATCACATTATTGTTGATTGCGGTGTAGGTGTAGTAACTGTAAATTATTAAGCTGACTAAAAAAAGACGGTACCGAGCGCCAACCGAGTTAATTTTAGATTTCCTTTTAGCATGTAACATCCTTATTTTTTGTTAGATTTATTATACTTAAAAATTATAAATGCCCAATATTTTAATTACCCTTTGTACTAAATATAAAAAATAGTTAAATGTTATCTACTTTGTATTGTCTTTTATGGCTTAAAACGAGACATTTTTGTCATATTGCAGTAAAGTTAGCGCAATTTTTCAGAAATGCCGTTGCTTAAAAACACCTCAAATTAGCGTGTTTTACAAACTAACAGGTGTTTTAGTCACACACTAGGTATGAAGATGGATCAAAAGCGTTGTGCCGTCGCCTCTAAAGAAAGCCTCAAACGGATATTTACCGTTCCTGAGGCTCCAGACTCAACTTTGAGCAAGATAGAGCTTGAAATTTCGAGTAACTTAGCAGGTTTCTTAAACGAAAATATCGCGGCAATTGAAAAACCGTTACATGAAATAGAAAAAGATTTTCAATCGGCGGCCATCCCTGAAGAGCCAACGTTTGTGTCTTGTTATGCTCAAGATATAATGGAACAGCTGGTTGCTCATTCTGTACATACCGCAGCGCCAAGCTTTATTGGTCATATGACGTCTGCTCTGCCACATTTTTTACTGCCGCTATCTAAATTAATGGTTGGGCTTAATCAAAACCTGGTAAAAATAGAAACCTCAAAAGCGTTTACCCCATTAGAACGTCAAGTTTTAGGAATGATGCATCATTTAGCTTATGGACAAAATGATGGCTTTTATTCTAAATGGATGCACAGTGCAAAAACCTCTTTAGGGGCATTTTGCTCTGGTGGCACTGTAGCTAACATTACTGCACTTTGGATTGCCCGCAACCGCTTGTTAAAAGCAGATGGCAATTTTAAAGGCATTGCTGCACAAGGTTTAGTGGCGGGAATGATCCACTATGGTTACAAAGGACTGGCGGTTTTAATCTCTGAGCGAGGTCATTACTCGTTAGGCAAATCGGTAGATTTACTAGGTATTGGCCGTGAGAATTTAATTGGTATTAAAACATCGGCTGATAATAAAGTAGATGTAGATGCTATGCGAGAAAAAGCGCTAGAGCTTGAAGCGCAAGGCATTAAAGTGATGGCAATTATTGGTGTAGCCGGGACGACAGAAACCGGTAATATTGACCCACTTGAAGACATGGCTAATTTAGCACAAGAAATTAATTGTCACTTTCATGTTGATGCGGCATGGGGCGGAGCCACCTTACTGTCTAATACCCATAGGCATCTTTTAAAAGGGATTGAGCAAGCAGATTCAATTACCATTGATGCGCATAAGCAAATGTATGTGCCGATGGGGGCCGGTTTAGTCTTATTTAAAGACCCTGCTGCTACCGATGCCATAGAGCATCATGCTGAATATATTTTACGTAAAGGCTCTAAAGACTTAGGTAGCCATACGCTTGAGGGGAGTCGCCCTGGTATGGCGATGTTAGTGCATGCTTGCTTACGTGTTATTGGTCGTAAAGGCTATGAAATGCTTATCGATCGCAGCATTAAAAAAGCCCGTTACTTTGCTGATTTGATAAAAGCAGATGATGACTTTGAATTAATATCTGAACCTGAGCTGTGTTTATTAACTTATCGTTATGTCCCTAAGCAAATTAAAAATGCGATAGCACATGCAGATGCACAAACCCGTTTAGATATCTTTGCCGCGCTTAATCGCTTTACTGCTAGCATGCAAAAACGACAACGTGAATCGGGTCGCTCGTTTGTATCGCGAACGCGCTTAACGCCAGTTCAATATGATAATCAACCAACTGTGGTTTTTAGAGTGGTGCTTGCGAATCCGCTTACATCAGGTGCAATATTAAAAGAGATATTAGAAGAGCAGAAAGAACTAGCTCAAACCGACCCTGTATTTAAAAAGTATTTACGAAAATATATGTAACTAACCTGAACTCTGGTTAAGAGATTTACTAACATATTGAATCAAAATGATATTTATGTTTATTTTCTCTAGCCAGAGATTTTCAGTGAAAACAAGGCGAACTTACGCGTCAATAGCTGGCCTATTGCAAGTAAGTTCAACGCAGTTAGCGCAGAAAATAGCTGCTTGAGATGGATTTATTATTCAGAGCTCAGGTTAGTCATAAATGCTACAACAAAAAAGACGCTCAATAGCGTCTTTTTTGTTACTGATTAAAAGCAACTCGCCTTTATGAGGTTGCTGATAATTTGTTGTGAAGGCTTGATTTTTTCCATCGCTAAATATTCATCGGGCTGATGCGCTTGATTAATTGAACCTGGCCCCATGACGATGGTTTCACAACCTAGTTGTTGTATAAATGGTGCCTCAGTACAGTAATTAACAGCCACCGCTTTTTGCCCTGCTATATTTTCGGCTAGTTTAACTAACGCGCTGTCGGTGCTTCCTGTAAAGGCTGGAATTGGCTCATGTAAATCAATCACACTAACCGAATTAGGGTATTGCTGGTTTATATCGAAGGTTGCATCAAGCAGCAATGCTTGCAGCTCTTGTACACTTAAGCCAGGTAGAGGGCGCATATCAATATGCATTTCACAGCAACCGCAAATCCGATTCGCGTTATCGCCCCCATGAATATTGCCTAAATTGAGCGTTGGGTAAGGAATTTTAAAGTAATTTATTGAATATTTATTCTTAAGTTGTTCTTTTAAGATTAGCAATTTTGTAATCACTTTGTGCATCACTTCGATGGCGTTAAGACCCCGTTCGGGATCTGAGCTATGTCCTGAACGGCCAACGACTCTGATTGCTGTACTCATATGACCTTTATGGGTAAATACTGGCGTCATATCAGTAGGCTCACCAATAATACAGCGACTTGGTTTTAAATTTGGGTGCTTACAAATTTGTTGTGCGCCAGCCATAGTGGTTTCTTCGTCTGCGGTGGCTAATATTAAAATTGGTTGTGTTTGTTGTTTTTCATCCAGCTCACTAATAGCCTGCAGTACAAAAGCAAAAAAGCCTTTCATATCAATACTACCTAAGCCATATAGTTTATTATTTTGCTCGGTTAATTTAAATGGATTGTGGTTCCAGCGGCTATCATCAAATGGCACTGTATCAGTGTGCCCAGCCAGCATTAAACCGCCGTCGCCTTGACCGCGTTTTGCTAATAAGTTGTAGCGACCTTTGTTGCCTTCTAACTCTATTATTTCACAGGTAAAACCTAGGCTTTCACACCATTGCGCTAGCAATTCAATGACACTTTTATTACTCATACATAAATGCTCTTCAATGGCACTAATAGAAGGGGCAGCAATCAATTGCTGGTACATCGAAATAAATGACGGCAGAGACATAAAAAATTCCAAAATAATTATTCATTTTAATTGCATAACAATATAAAAGTATTTATGATGAATATCAATTCACTTTTTAAGCATAAATATATTAAAGTTACGCCATGAAAATAATACGACGATAGTTATCACTCATAAATTTAATCTGCTTGGCTGGGTTACACCCAAGTGTAAACAAAAAGCATTGAATGTGGTCACTAATTTTAGATAAAGAGTAAGTAATGAACGTAGTAATTATAGGTGCCAGCGGTTACAGCGGCGCAGAACTGGCTAGCTTGGTAGCAAAACATCCCACCCTTTCGTTAACTGGCTGTTATGTATCAACGCAAAGTTTAGATAAACATAAGTTGCTTAGTGAGTTGTATCCTGAGCATTTAGGCTTACTTGATTTACCTCTGCAGCCACTAAATGAACATGCACTTGCTGATATCACTCATTCAGCAGATTACGTTTGTCTGTGTACCGATCATAAAGTAAGTGTGGATTTAGCGCCTCAGTTTTTAGCGATGGGCAAAAAGGTATTTGACCTTTCCGGTGGCTATCGTCTTGCAAGTAATGATGATTACCTTACTTATTATGGTTTTGAACACCAACACCCAGAACTACTTAATCAAGCGGCATATGGTCTTGCTGAATGGAATAGTAAAGCCATTACTGATGCTCAGCTAGTTGCTGTTGCTGGCTGCTATCCAACGGCTGCATTAAATGCATTAAAGCCTCTTCAACAAGCGTGCTTGTTGAGTGATGAAAAAATTATTATTAATGCGGTTTCTGGTGTAACGGGCGCAGGGCGTAAAGCCAGCCTAGGGACTCATTTTTGCGAAGTTTCGCTGGCACCCTATGGTTTGTTTAATCACCGTCACGGGCCTGAAATACAACAGCATCTTGATCATGAGGTGTTATTTACTCCTCATTTAGGTAATTTTCCGCGCGGTATTTTAGAAACTATTTATGTGCAATTAAAGCCGGGTGTGACCAGTGAGCAAGTAGCTAAAGCTTATCAAGTATTAGCGGATGAGCCATTAATTCGTTTGCTTGGCAGCAAAATCCCCTCAATTAAAGGGGTGGCCAAACAACCTTATGTAGATATTGCGTGGCAGCAGCAAGGCTCACAGTTAATAGTAATGGCAGCAATTGACAACTTATTAAAAGGGGCAGCTGGTCAGGCTTTGCAATGTATTAATTTATCAATGGGCTTGCCTCACACTACAGGTCTAATAGGAGCGTTTAGATGAGGAGTAAAACGTGGGTTATTAAACTCGGTGGTGCAGTACTCAATACTGAAAATGCAGCTAAAGCATTATTTGAAATACTCAACGAGCAAGATGATGCTCAGTTTGTGATTGTGCATGGTGGTGGCTCATTAGTTGATAGCTGGTTAAAAGAGGCTGGTTTTGCCAGTGCTAAACACCAAGGTTTACGTATTAGCCCTAAAGAACAGATGCCTTATATTGTTGGAGCCCTTGCGGGTGCGGCAAATAAACAACTCATGGCGCAAGCAATTAGTGTTGGCCATAAGCCGGTGGGGTTAAGTTTATATGAAGCAGGGATCACCGCCTCGCAAAAATTAAAAGCATTGGGTCAAGTAGGTCAATGTCACAACAATTCAGATTCTATTATTAATGATTTACTCAGTGCTGGCCGGTTACCAATCATCAGCTCTATCGGCTTTGATGAGCAGGGCTTGTTATACAACATTAATGCCGATGAAGCAGCAGCCGCAATAGCTAATAATTTAAATGCAGAACTTATTTTTATGACAGATGTAGAGGCGGTACTTGATGCTAATAAGCAGCCTTTACATCAACTTGACACAAAACACATTGATACTTTAATTGCAGAGGGAGTAATTTTGGGCGGGATGGAGGTCAAAGTTAAGACCAGTCTTCACGCTGCCCAACATTTACGACGCGGTGTGTACATTTCCAGCTGGCAAAAGCCAGAAAACTTAACTGCTTTGCTGCAAGGCGAGCATGTCGGAACTAAAGTAACACCATAGGTTGAACATGTTTAAAGATTTTTTAACGGGTCTAGAATTAGACCAACAAGGCGCACTAAATTTATTAAAGTTAGCGCAAGATATTAAAGAAAGCCCAAGTAAATATAGCCAAGTGCTAGCTGGTAAGTCAGTGGTTACTTTGTTTGAAAAGCAAAGTTTACGTACTCGCCTTTCATTTGATATTGGTATAAACCGTTTAGGGGGCCATGCGGTTTACCTTGACCAACAAAATGGTGCAATGGGCGCCCGCGAATCAATAAAAGATTTTGCCTTAAATATTTCGACTTGGGCCGATGGGATTGTTGCTCGGGTTAATCAGCACAGTACGTTAACGACACTCGGTGAGTATTCATCCGTTCCTGTGATTAACAGTTTGTGTGATTTATATCACCCATGCCAAGCATTAGCTGATTTTTTAACGCTACAAGAAGTACATGGTGATGTTAGCCAGTTAAAGCTTGCCTACTTAGGTGAGGGCAATAATGTCACGCATTCATTGATGCTGTTAGCCGCTACTTTAGGAACCGACTTTGTCGCTGTAACACCAAAAGGGTGTTCACCTGATTCGCAAGTGCTTAAAAAAGCAGAGCAAATAGCAGCGATGAATGGCGCTTCTGTAATGGTAAGTGACAGGGTTGAGGCTGCAGTCGGTGCTAATATTGTTTATGCCGATACCTGGGTATCTATGGGGGATACAACTCCTCTTGAGCAAGTAAAAGAAAAATACATGCCTTATCAATTAAATCAGGCATTGTTAGAAAAAACAGGTGCAACTACGGTATTACATTGCCAACCGGCACACCGTGAGTTTGAAATTACTTCTGAGGTAATGGATGGCCCTGCATCAAAAATTATACAGCAAGCAGAAAACCGCATGCATGCGCAAAATGCGCTATTAGTTACATTGTTAAATCCAAATTTTGTTAAGGAACACCTATGAGTTCAATTAAAAAAGTCGTTTTAGCCTATTCAGGTGGTCTTGATACATCGGCTATCGTGCCATGGTTAAAAGAGAACTACGGCTGTGAAGTTATTGCCTTTGTTGCCGATGTTGGCCAAGGAGCTGAAGAACTTGAAGGCGTAGAAGCTAAAGCTATAGCGTCTGGTGCATCTGAGTGTTACGTGGTTGATTTAAAAGATGAGATGGTAAGCGATTATATTTACCCAACGCTTAAAACGGGTTCTATATATGAAGGGACTTATTTACTTGGTACTTCTATGGCGCGTCCAATCATTGCTAAAGCGCAAGTTGAAATTGCACGTAAAGTAGGTGCCGATGCACTTTCTCATGGCTGTACGGGTAAAGGTAATGACCAAGTACGTTTTGAGTCATGTTTTGCGGCACTCGCACCTGATTTAAAAGTGATTGCGCCTTGGCGTGAGTGGGATTTATCAAGCCGTGAATCACTATTAGATTATTTAGCTGAGCGTGATATTCCATGTTCTGCGTCAGCAACTAAAATTTACAGTCGTGATGCCAACGCATGGCATATTTCTCACGAAGGCGGTGAACTTGAAGACCCTTGGTGTGAACCAAGTGAGCAAGTATGGACCTGGACTAACTCACCAGAGCAAGCACCTGATAAAGCCGAACACGTCACTTTATCGGTTGTTGAAGGTGAAGTGGTTGCTGTAAATGGCGAAGAGCTTAAACCTTATGATTGTTTAGTTAAATTAAACGACATTGCATCACCTCATGGTGTGGGGCGTGTTGATATAGTAGAAAACCGTTTAGTGGGTATGAAATCGCGTGGTTGTTATGAAACGCCAGGCGGTACTGTGATCATGGCAGCGCTTCAAGCAATTGATGAGTTAGTACTTGATAAAGCGAGCCGTAAATGGAAAGAAATACTCGGTGGTGAATTTTCACACTTAGTTTACGACGGTCGTTGGTTTACGCCGCTAAAAGATTCTATTTTAGCCGGTGCAGAAGCGCTGTCTACACTAGCAACGGGCGAAGTGGTACTTAAGCTTTATAAAGGCCAAGTCACTGCGGTTCAGAAAAAATCACCTAACAGTTTATATAGCGAAGATTTTGCTACCTTTGGTGAAGACGATGTTTATGACCAATCGCATGCAGAAGGCTTTATTCGTTTATTCTCGCTATCAAGCAGAATTTCAGCATTAGCTAAAAAGTAATTTTTTACGCCCATTGGAATTAAGGGGCTATTATCGGGTTTGGAGAGATTTCATGGCATTATGGGGCGGACGTTTTTCTACGGGTCCAGATGAAGCGTTTAAACAGTTTAACGATTCACTTCCGTTCGATTACCAGTTAGCAGAGCAAGATATTATTGGCTCTGTGGCATGGGCAGGCGCACTTGAGCAAGTGAATGTGCTATCTAACGACGAGCACAAAAAGTTGGTATCGGCACTTTATGAGTTACTTGAAGAAGTAAAAGCAGATCCACAAGCTGTAGCAACCTCAGGTGCTGAGGATATTCATTCTCATGTTGAAGCTGCGCTAATTGAAAAAGTGGGTGATTTAGCTAAAAAATTACACACAGGTCGAAGCCGTAACGATCAAGTTGCTACCGACTTTAGGTTATGGTGTCGCGATACTGCCGATCATATTTTAAAAGCAATTGCACAATTAAAAGCTGAATTTATTAGTTTGGCTGAACGTGAGCTTGGCACAATACTGCCTGGTTATACGCACTTACAGCGGGCACAGCCCGTACTGTTTAGCCATTGGTGTATGGCTTATGTAGAAATGCTTGAGCGTGATGAAAGCCGACTAAAAGATGCCCAAGCACGAATGAATTATTGCCCACTCGGCAGTGGTGCACTTGCGGGCACTGCATACCCGATTGACCGCCATGCACTTGCACAAGGGCTAGGCTTTACCGGTGCGACTAAAAATAGTTTAGATGGCGTATCTGATCGTGACTTTGTTGTTGAACTATTAAGCTGTGCGTCTATTTCTATGATTCACTTATCGCGGATGTCTGAGGACCTGATTTTTTATAACTCGGGAGAAGCTGGTTTTATTGAACTGGCCGATAATGTGACCTCGGGTTCATCTTTAATGCCACAGAAAAAAACCCAGATGCATTAGAGCTAATTCGTGGCAAAACAGGGCGGGTGTTTGGTGCGTTTAGCGCAATGATGATGACTCTAAAAGCACTGCCACTTGCTTACAATAAAGATATGCAAGAAGACAAAGAAGGCATTTTTGATGCCATGCCAACGTGGCTTGCGTGTATTCATATGGCACAAGCGTGTATTAAAGGCATAAAAGTTAAAGCAGATAAAACGCTTTCAGCGGCAAAAGGTGGCCACGCAAATGCAACCGAACTGGCTGATTATCTAGTGGCTAAAGGTGTTCCGTTTAGAGAAGGGCATCATATTGTTGGGGTATTGGTGCAACTAGCCATTAGTGAAGGTAAAACGCTTGAGCAACTTTCACTAGAGCAGTATAAATCAGTAAACCCAGTGTTTGAAGATGACGTGTATCCGGTACTTGAAATTGATGCCTGTATTAAAGCTCGTCAAGCGCTTGGCGGTACATCACTAGAGCAAGTAAGCAAAGCGGTGAAGGACGCGAAAAAAACAGCAAATAACGGTTCGTGATGCAAATTTAGATGATGTGGAAGCGATAGCTAAACTCGTACAGCACTGGGCAACAGTCGGCGAAAATTTACCGCGAGCTAAAAGTGATATGGTGCACTCAATTAATGAGTTTGCCGTAACCGAGATAGACGGTCAGGTATCGGGTTGTGCTTCACTTTATATTTACGACACAGGATTAGCTGAAATACGTTCATTAGGCATTGATCCTAAAAGCGCAGTAACGGGGCAGGGAAGAAAACTGGTCGAACACTTATTAGTAAAAGCCAAAAAGTTGGCACTTAATCGTGTCATTGTTCTGACTCGTGTACCTGACTTTTTCGAAAATCAGCGGTTTAGTTTCTGTAATAAAGAGAGCCTACCTGAAAAAGTAATGAAAGATTGCGAGCTATGTTTACGCAAAGAAAACTGTGATGAAGTCGCAATGGAATATATGTTAAAGCCAAGTAATAGCATGGAGATCCCCTGCAAAAACGTGGCTTGAGCAATCCCTAGGATAAAAAACGCACGGTGACCCCGATGCGTTTTTTTTACTAAAAAAAGTAACTTTAAATTAATATACTAGTAATTTAAAGTTGGCATATCGTTTGCACTTTACTTGTGTGCGTGTTGTTGAGTCAATTAACCAACATAGATTAAACGCGACTGCAGTTATTTACTAACTGCTGCAGGTGGTGTGATTTAAATTTGCGCCAATAATAAAATTTAATACTCAAGAGGATTAATCACATGCAAATTTCAGCGAACAGCCAAGTACAAATGCAAGCATACAATAAAACGCAACAATTAAAGCCTGCAATGGAACAAACTGCTAGCCCTAAAACCCTACAATCTGATACAGTAAGTATCTCTCAAGAGGCAATGGCTGCAGCTGGTGCAGAACTTCAGCGTGGTGGCGTTATACTTGATACTAGTAAGCCTAAGTAACATTAAAGGTCATGAATGTTTTTAACTGAGTTTTTTGGTTTTTTTCGCTGTCAGCTTTTTCAAGCTGGGGTTTTTTGATGGCGTTTTTCTTTAATGCTTTTGTATTTTCATTAGGCATTAAAAGGGATACTACCTTATTACTCAGTTCATTTATTATGATGACTTCTTACACTTTATCTGATTATTTCTTTACTTGGTTATCAATAGAAAATTCACTATATTTAGACTGGGCTCTATACGATTATGCGACTATAGCAGCTTTGATACTAGCCTTTGTTTTGTTTAAAAAGACAACATACTCTTTTCTGTACATTATTTTAGGTCTCTTTATAAACTCTATACTTAGTCTATTTATGTATTTTGATATGTACCTTAGTAATAATCGTGAGCCTTGGTTTCTATGGGATATATATACTTTTGGCGTTAATATTATCGATTTAATAATGATTGTGGTTTTAATTGTAGATCGAGACTTTTTAGGTCTTCATAAATTAAAAAATAAACTTTTCAAAGGCTCAAATATCCAACCAGAAAACAATTTTTCGTAAACATGTATATCAGTTATACCCTTGGCGAATATGTAAGCGCATTCATTCAGTGGGGCTTCTTGATGGCTTTCCTGTATTGTTTTGTTAAAAGTATCAATACCCCACATAAATCTTCTCTATATTTAGCTGCAATAATGCTTTGCTCATATGTATTAAGTGACTATCTATATATTGAGCCATGTTTATCTTAATTGGATAGCTTATGACTTTTTAACCATTGCTTTTATTGTTTTTGCGATTAAAAGAGCAAAGGTTACTCCATCTTTATCTGCATATTTCATCATTATTGGCTTAATCATAAATAGTGTATTAGTTGGTTTTATTTATTATGACTTATACATTCTTGGGAATACTCAAGAATGGTGGTTTTGGAGTTTTTACTCTATTTCTATAAACTTGATTGATATATTAATGATAGCCTCTTTGGTAATAAACTTAGATTATGTGAATATCAATCGAGGTGTAAAAGCATTAAAACCTTCAGTTAAAAATGGTATTTTAAATGGATGACTTCTTGCTCAGTCCATATGTATCTCTTTACCTCGGCGCATTTGTTCAGTGGGGCTTTTTAATGGCTTTTTTATACTCATTAGTCACGAGTATAAATGAACCCAAAAAAGAGGCTTTATGGCTATCGCTAATCATGTCAATTTCATACTCTTCAAGCTTGTTCATTGATATTCAAAATATTTCTTACACGCAACTATTACTTTTTGATTTAGTGACGATCTTGGCTATTTTAGTTGTAAGTAACTTCATAAATAAAAATGCTATAACTTCTTATCTATTATTAGGACTGAGCATAAACTCACTGCTATTTTTTGGTATGCATTTAGATGTGCTAGTCTTTAATAACAGCACACCATGGTGGTTCTGGTCATTTTATTCTTTGGGAATTAATCTGATGGATTTTGTGATGATAGCTATTTTCTTTATTAATAAAGACTTTTTGGGTTTAGTGAGGCTTAAGAACGCTCTGTTTCCAGTAAGAGCGAAGCTACCTAGCGCAATGTAATGATACGCTAGGTGTTGTGTTTAATGCTTGGTTTTCCCCAGCCTAGATTGCAGGGCTTTCATTACTATGGTGTCAACAAACTCACTCACATCCCCGTTATGGCGCGCAACTTCTTTTACCAAGGTTGATGATATAAAAGTATTACGCTCAGCAGGTGTTAAAAATACACTTTCTAAATCAGGGTTTAAACGGCGGTTCATATTTGCGAGCTGAAATTCATAATCAAAATCAGAAACCGCTCTTATGCCTCTGATCAGTACATTTGCATTATGGTCGCGAGCTAAATCTGCTAGCAGCCCTGAAAAGCCAATGACCTTTACATTATCTAAATGGCTTAAAATTTCATTCGCTAAATCAACGCGTTCTTCTAAAGTAAAACACGGTTTTTTACTTGGGTTATGAGCAATAGCAACAATAACGGTATCGAACATTTTAGCCGCACGCTGAATTAAATCAGTGTGGCCGTTGGTAAGGGGGTCAAATGTGCCTGGGTAGATTGCGGTCACTTTCATAATATTTACTGTGTTATTATTTTTAGCCGTAGTGTAGCAGTGTTTAGTGTGCAAAGCAGCCTTGTGAGTAAATTGTGAAGAACTTCATGCCTTGATTGTTTTAACGCTGACTATTTGTTTATACTAGGGCCTGTTTACCTTTCAGGATTAAAATTTGTTCTAACTAGGGACGATTTAATCGTGGCGCGAGGTTTGTAACCTAGTGGGCTAAGTAAAAGCCGAGCAACAAAGAGTTAATCGTCCCTAGGACGAACCTTCAGGCAGCGCGTGTTTGGTATTTATGCTGCGTTATCGCCTATTTATGGGGAATAACCACACTACATAGGCTCTGCCTTGCCAAAATACCAAACACACTGCTGCAAATTCAACCTCGAAAGATAAACAGGCCCTAGCGGATTGTTTTAATGCAGCATCGTATTTTCGAAAATTGAGTAATGAGTATATGAATACCAAGGATAAAATAATTCAAACCAGTATTTCATTGTTTAATGAACATGGTGAAAGAGCAATATCAACTAATCATATTGCATCGAGTTTAGGTATGAGTCCGGGTAATCTTTACTACCACTTTAAAAATAAAGAAGACATTATTCGCCATATATTTGCACTTTATCGCGATCATTTAAGTACTCATTTTAAGCCAGTTGATAAAGACGACGATGCATTTAGTCATCTTGGTCCTTATTTAGATTCGCTATTTGAATTAATGTGGCGCTATCATTTTTTTTACGACAACCTTGGCGATATTCTCGCTCGCGATAGCCATTTAAAACAGGGTTACATTGATTTTCAGCAGGAGTTACTTGAGCAGGTGCGTAACATCATTTTGGCCTTGCGGGATAGCGAAATTATTGCCATTGATGAACAAGATGCTATTGAGCTTGCTCATACGCTAAAATTAACGGTCAGCTTTTGGACACCCTACATGAAAGCAAGAAGACTAAGTGGTGTGCTGGTTGAGCAAGACATTTACCCTGGTATTGTAAAAGTACTGACTTTATTTAAAGCCTACAGTACCGAGAAAAGCGCAAATAAAATTAATCAGTTAAGAGAAAAGTACACCCTTTTAGCAAATTCAGCTCCCCAGAACCCTTAAGCCCGTTAAGTTGGTTAGTTCCTAGGCGTTAATTTTTTTGCTATAATCCGCCGCGCCCAATACCTGGGTGCGCGAATTCCCGCAGTCTAAGAGTTAAACTATGCTTAAATTTATCGTCAAACTTCACCCTGAAATAGCCATTAAAAGCCGTTCAGTCCGTAAACGCTTTACTAAAGTGTTAGAAAATAACATTAAAATTGTATTGCGTCGTGTTGACGAAAAAGTACAAGTACGTAATAACTGGGATAACATTTCAGTTGTTACAAAACTAGATGATGCCCAAACTCGCCTTGATTTTATTGATAGCTTGCAGCGTATTCCAGGCATCGTACAGTTTATTGAAGTGACCGAAACAGACTTTAAAACCCTTGATGACATTTATCAAAAAACCATTGCGTTAGTTGGCCACACTATTATTGGTAAAACCTTTTGTGTACGTGCTAAGCGCATAGGTCAACATGATTTTACTTCAACTGAACTAGAGCGCTATGTTGGTGGCGGGCTAAATCAACATGTTGAAGGAGCTCGAGTAAAACTAAGCCGCCCTGAGGTAACGATTCG
The DNA here is from genome assembly GCF_055808145.1 of Pseudoalteromonas sp. KJ63-1. Next base: position 733,958 of record NZ_CM147855.1, read on the forward strand.
TTTAGAAATTAAAGACGAAAAAGCCTACATAGTAACGCAAACGCATTTAGGAATGGCGGGCTTTCCACTGCCAACACAAGACGATGTATTATCGCTTATGTCTGGTGGATTTGATTCTGGCGTTGCCAGTTACCAGATGATCCGTAAAGGCGCTCGTACACACTTTTTATTCTTTAACTTAGGTGGTGCTGCCCATGAAATTGGGGTTAAGCAAGCGAGTTACTATCTATGGAAACAATACAGCTCTACGCATAAAGTTAAGTTTATTACCGTTGATTTTGAACCGGTTGTTGCTGAAATTTTAGAAAACGTTGAGAACAGCCAAATGGGTGTTGTGCTTAAACGTATGATGATGCGAGCGGGTAGTGCCGTTGCTGAAAAACTAAATATTCAAGCTTTGGTAACGGGTGAAAGTATAGGTCAGGTGTCTAGTCAAACCTTAGCTAATTTAAGCGTGATTGACCGTGTAACCGAAACGCTGATTTTACGCCCACTTATCCAACATGATAAGCAAGAGATCATTAATATAGCGCGCCAAATAGGCACTGCAGAAATGGCAGAGACGATGCCTGAATACTGTGGTGTGATCTCTAAAAAGCCGACGGTTAAAGCTAAAATTGAAGTCATTAAAGCAGAAGAAGAGAAGTTTGATTTTGATGTATTAGATACTGTTATTGATAACGCCCGTGTTATGGATGTGCGCGATATTGATGTTGAAGCTAAGCAAGAGCTTAAAGAGGCTGAGTCAGTTACAGAGTTACCAGAAGGAGCGGTTGTTGTTGATATTCGCTCACCTGAAGAAGAAGATGCCGCACCGCTTGAAATTGATGGTATTGAAGTTATCCACTTACCGTTTTTCCGTTTAGCAACTAAGTTTGGTGATTTACCTAAAGGCAAAGACTATTACTTATATTGCCAAAAAGGGGTAATGAGCCAGTTACAAGCGCTTATTCTTCACGAAGAAGGCTTTACTACTGTAAAAGTCTATCGTCGTTAATGGCTAAATATATTAGGGCCTGTTGACCCTTTAAGGTTAAATTTGCAGCAGTCTGTTTGGTATTTAGGCAAGGCAGAGCCTATGTGGTGTGGTTATTCCCCATAAATAGGCGATAACGCAGCATCAATGCCAAACAGGCGCTGCCCTTCGGGTTCTGCCTAGGGGCGATTTACTCTTTGTTGCTCGGTTTTTACTTAGCCCACTAGGTTACAAACCTCGCGCCGCGATTAAACCACCCCTAGTTTGAACAAATTGTAATCCGCAAAAGTCAACAGACCCTAGATGCGCGGATTTATTCCGCGCTTTTTTTGCCAGAATTTCAGCAAGTAAAGCGTCGTTATACGGGGTCGCAATATTATGTCGTTTGCCTTGCTCACTAATATAACCACAAATTGCCATGATCTCAGTTTGCCTATTATGCATAACGTCTTGATGCATAGATGAGTAATTCTCTGCGGTTAAACTCATTACCATATAGGCACGCTCTAGGGCATCAATAAGCTTAATATTAAGTTTAAGCGCGGTTGCAATATGGCACGCTTCAGTTAATAAATTAATAATTGCGCTACTGTACTGTGGCGCACGTAGCTGGCCATTTTTTATATTGTACAGAGCGGTTAATGGATTTATAGCAATATTAACCAGTAGCTTTTCAAACCGCAGTTGCTCAATATTGTTGTTAACAATTAATTGCGGAATAGTGTGTAATTGCGCACTAAGCTGTTGAATATTTTGCATAGCTAGTTGATTACAGCCCCCTAATACACTTTGCCCGTTTCCGGTATGCTGCACAATATTAGGGTTTGACTTAAATCCAGCCATGCTGGTGGTTAAAAAGTACAACGATTGCTGCTTTGTTAACTGTGGATTTAATTGTTCAACATTACCCATGCCATTATGACTCATTACAATATGGGTATTATTGCCAAGATAAGGTTTTACTTGAGCATAGGCTTGTTGCACTGCAAACGCTTTAACAGTGAATAAAACAATGTCAAACTCGGGAGCTTGAGTTAATTGCTGTTGTGAGATGAAAGTAGCGTTAATTTTTTCACAAGGGGCATCACCACGGCTATAAAAGCGAGTGTTAAGGGTGCCTTTTTTAGTAAGAATATTAACAGTGTGATGTTTCGCTAAAAAATGGCTAAATAACAAGCCAATAGCACCATCACCAACAACAAGTATGTTAGCCATAACGCTTCTTTTTACGCAGTGTTAATAGCGCTTTAGCTAAAAAGTAGCTCGCCGCACCAATAAAATCGGCAACAAAATCGGCCAGTGATGCTTGTCTATAAGGGAGGCTATCTTGCATAATCTCTATTGCGGCACCATAGCCGGCTAACAGCAATATTTGTGCATATAAAGGCAGTTTAAAGGCTTTATCCATAATAATGGCAAGTAAAAAGAAAATACCAAAATGCGCCACTTTATCTACATGCGGAAATAAGTTTGCAGCCCCTTTTACCTCTTTAGCAAATAAGAAGGTAAATGCGACAATACTAATTAAAAAAATAGCTTGGTAAACACGCCTCGTCACAAAAAATCCTAAAATCGTATAAAAAAGAAGCCTCAGTATATCAAACTAAATTAGTATCGCACCTGAACAAGATGCAGAAAAGTGTAAAGATTTATCATTTTAACGTTATAATTGCCGCATAAAATTAAGATTAGCTAGTTAGGAGAACATCATGCCTTCATTTGATATTGTATCTGAAGTAGAAATGAACGAAGCACAAAACGCGGTTGATAACGCCAACCGTGAATTAGAGACACGATTTGATTTTAGAGGGGTCGATGCCTCAATTGAATTAAACGATAAAACAATTAAATTAAAAGCTGAAGCAGATGCTCAAGTTATGCAGTTGTTTGATATTTTAGCTGGGAAAGTTTCTAAGCGTGGGATGGATGTTGCGAGCCTAGAACTTCAAGGGATTTCTCGTGCAGGTAAAAATGTTTTTCGTAACGTTGCGCTAAAGCAGGGCATCGAAAAAGACATGGCTAAAAAAGTCGTAAAAGCGATTAAAGATTCTAAAGTAAAAGTGCAAGCGGCTATTCAAGGCGAAGAAGTACGCGTAACGGGTAAAAAGCGTGATGATTTACAAGCTGCTATGCAAGTTGTACGCACTGCCGATTTAGGTCAGCCATTTCAGTTTAAAAACTTCCGCGATTAATTTATTGTTTCGAGCTAGGCACTATAGGCGCTTAGTTCAAAGCAACATGTATTTAGCCAAACACGTTATATTGTTTGGCTTTTTTATTTTTGAATCTATGATAATTACCGAACCCCGAACCCCGAACCCCGAACCCCGAACCCCGAACCCCGAACCCCGAACCCCGAACCCCGAACCCCGAACCCCGAACCCCGAACCCCGAACCCCGAACCTCGAACCTCGAACCTCGAACCCCGAACCCCAAAAATCAAATTGTAGATGTTTAGACGTCCGTTGACATTTTTAAGTAAACAGATAACAATAGCAGCCTATTTTCAAGGTGCTTGCTAAACACTTCAAAGGTGTGATTTTTTTAGTAGGATAATCGGGAAGTTGGTGCGTTTTCATTGATGAAGTCAATCCCAACACTGCCCCCGCAACGGTAAAGTTATGCTGTATTTAACTATGGCAACTGAGTCCGGAGACCGGCCTTGATGTAATCTTACTTACTAACATCTTTGCGGTGGGCAGAGATAGGGAACATCATGATAAATAAAACTGCATTGGGTGTGGCTATTTCGGCTGCGCTGTCTTTTTCTGCATCTGCAGAACAAACCATTGAAAAAATAACCGTTACTGCGAATAAATTTGAACAACCTATAAATGATGTATTAGCAAGTGTGGCAGTTATCGACCGCGCTGATATTGAAAAAGCGAATTATCGAGACTTACCTGCAATATTAAATACCATAGCTGGGATTGATATTGTTCGTAACGGCGGTTTAGGTCAAAAGGCAGATATATTTGTTCGCGGCGCCAGCGCTAAATATACCTTAGTACTAGTTGATGGCGTAAGAGTGAGCGATGCAAGCTCAGGTAGTGTATCGCTGACGAATATTCCAGTTAATAGTATCGAGCATGTTGAAATTATAAAAGGTGCCAGAGCGACTATTTATGGCTCAGACGCGGTAGCCGGAGTGATTAATATTATTACCCGTAAAGCCTCAAATAACTCGCTTTCGGCTACTTTAGGCAGCCATAGCTACAGTAATTATCAGCTTGCTGGTGGGCTTGTAAAAGAGGCGGTGAGCTTTAATTATAATCTAGGCTACGAAGAGACAGATGGTTTTGATATTACTGGCAAAGACCCTGTGGCTGAATATACCAAAGATCACGATGATGATGGCTACAAAAATAAAAACATTGGCTTTAATTTAGCGTATGAACTGGCTGAACTAGGTGAGTTGAGCTTACAGTCTCAGTACAGTGAAGGTGAAGCGCAGTATGATAACGCATGGGGTAACGATGCCTACGATTTTGAAAACTATACCGCTAAGCTAGGCTGGAAAAAAGCCTCAGAAATATATACCCAAAGTATTTCATTGAGTGTATCGCAAGAAGAAAATACCCAAACAGGCACTGATGTACAGCAAGTGTATAGCACAGAGCGTGTTGAGTTTGAATACCGCGGGCTTTATAGTCTAACGCAAGAACTTGATTTATCAGGTGGTTTTAATTATCTATCTGAGGATTTATCAAACTCGTCAGCAACGTCATCAGAAGAAAAACGCGATAACAACGCATTGTTTATAGGCGCGTTTTATAGTCATGAACAATGGTTAGCAAATGCGGTTATCAGAACCGATGATTATGATTTTCACGGCCGTGCAAATACTTACAGTACTGGGCTTGGATATAAAGCCAATCACTACGTAACGGTACGTTTAAATCATGGTACTGCATTTAGGGCGCCGTCTTTAATTAATGCGTTTGTAACTAACAGCCCATACTACCTACCAAATAATAATATTAAGCCTGAGGAAGCCTTAAATAATGAGTTTGGTGTTACCCTAGAAACTCAATGGGGGCGTTATGATATTGCTATTTTCGATAACCGTATCAATAATTTAATTAGTAATAATTATGATGCAGACTCAGGTAAATATATTGCAACTAACATAGATAAAGTATCTATGCAGGGGCTAGAATTGTCGGCTGAGTTTTCAGCGTTAGGCTTTGAACACTCTGTTAATGTTAGTTTTTTAGATGCTACAGATGAAAAGACGAATACAGATTTACCACGCAGACCCTCTGAATCGTTTAATTATCAACTCGCCAAATCATGGGGCGATTTTGATGCCAGTTTAGATATGCAATATCGCTCATCGCGTCCATCAATTGCGTATTATGATTCTGAACTCGCTAGCTATACGGTATTTAATTTAGCAGCCAATTACCAGTTGCTTGAGAATTTATCGTTAGCTGCTCGAATAGAAAATATTACTGATAAAGAATATTTTACTGCAGCAACAAGGTTTGCTGCCAGTGGTGAGCTATTAGGTTATAACAGCGCAGGAAGAACTTTCTTTGTGGGGGCAAATTACCAGTTTTAATTATCACTTTTAGTTGCCGAAAATCAAATAGCCCAGCAAATTGCTGGGCTATTTGGTTAGCGCTTTAAAGCATTTTACTCACTTAAAAACTCGCTAAATTCGGTTTCAAACTTGTGCAACTTAGGCGCAATTAAAATACTACAGTAGCCTTGTTCTGGGTTTTCATTGTAGTAGTCTTGGTGAAAATTTTCAGCAGGGTAAAAAGTGGTTGCTGGGCTTACCTCTGTTACTATAGGCTCACTAACATGAGTTTGCAGCTCTGCAATAACGGCCTGTGTTTGCAATTGTTGTTGCTGATCATGGTAATACACAACGCTGCGGTATTGAGTGCCTATATCGTTACCTTGGCGGTTTAACTGGGTAGCATCATGCAAAGTGAAAAACATCGCGAGTAGGGTTTCAAAGCTTATAATGCTGGCGTCAAACTCAACCTTAACCACTTCGGCATGCCCACTGTTGCCTGTGCAAATGGCTTTGTAGGTTGGGTTATCAGTATGTCCACCCGTGTAACCAGAACATACACTGAGTACCCCTCTAACACGCCTAAATGCCGCGTCAATACACCAAAAACAGCCGCCGCCTAGTGTTGCTATCTGTGTGGTCGAACTCATAAGTACTTCCTCAATTGTATGGTTATATGCACCAGAAAATAGCGCCGTAACAGCTAATTACGACGCTCAGAGTGACTTAGATCTCTTTAAGTGGTTTTTCAGCTGCTTGTTTATCCAGCTTTTGCTGTAAAAACTCTGGTGATTGCGTATTACGTGCTAAGGCATAATAAGCAGCAGGTACTACAAACAGAGTCAGTATGGTGGCAACCGTTACGCCGGTAAATACCACCACACCAATAACCATTCGGCTTTCTGAACCCGGGCCTGAGGCCAACACCAAAGGCACAGCACTCATAACTGTGGTTAGGGAGGTCATAATAATAGGACGTAAACGCTGTGTAGCGGCCTGTAAAATGGCTTCACTAAATTCTACGCCTTTATCACGTAACTGGTTGGTAAATTCAACGATCAGGATACCGTTTTTTGCACTTAACCCAATGAGCATTACAATACCGATTTGGCTGTATATGTTAAGTGTTAAACCCATACTCCACAGCCCAAACATGGCGCCCATTAAGCCCAGTGGCACAGTTAGCATAATAACAAGCGGGTGTATAAAGCTTTCAAACTGAGCAGCGAGCACTAAAAAGGTCACGGTCAATGCCAGCACAAACACGTAGGTCATAGCTGAGGCACCTTCATAAAACAATTGTGACTCACCTTTGTAATCAATGGCGCCATCAATGTCATTTTCTTCTGCGGCAACATTGTTTAAAAAGTTTAGTGCTTGTTCTAGCGTATAGCCATCAGCTAAGTTGGCACTTAGAGTAATTGCACGCATACGGTTATAGCGATTTAAACGCGAGGCGGTGGCTTCTTCTTTCAAGCTTATAAGGCTGTCGAGTGGCACCAATTCATTGCTGCGAGATTTAAGGTAAATATTTGAAATATCAGTAGGGTTTGCAAAGTCTTCTTTAGTTCCCTTTAAAATTACATCGTACTCTTCACCGCGGTCAATAAAAGTGGTTACACGGCGTTGGCCAAGCATGGTTTCAAGTGTACGTCCCACATCCGAGACTGATACGCCTAAATCAGCGGCTTTATTTTTATCAATACTGACTAAAAATTGTGGGAAGGTTTCTTTATAATCATGATCAATGCGCACTAACCCAGGGTTTTTCTCTGCACGTTTAATAATTCTATCGCGCCAATCAGCTAGCTGAGCATAATCATTACCTTGTAAAACAAACTCTATCGGTCGCGATGAACCACCACCGCCAATACCACGGCGCATAATTGCAAAAGCACGTACATCGGTGACTTCTTGCATTTTACCGCTTATTTCATCCATAACTTCCCAGGTTGAGCGTTTGCGTTTATCCCAATCCGCCATACCAACAATGGCTACACCACCACTGCCACCCCAACCTGGAACTCGCACTAAAACTCGGCTTAGTTCGCCAGATTCAGAGTAAGGCATTAAGCGTTCTTCTATCTTTGCCATATTAGCGGCATTATTCTCATAGCTAGCCCCTTCAGGGCCATTCATAAGTACAAAAAAGGTACCACGGTCTTCTTTAGGGGTAAGTTCAGACGGTATTTGTAAAAATAATGAATAACTAACGAACCCAGCCAAAACTAAGCTCAGCATTAAGCCCCATTTACGGGTCATGTTTGATGCTAAAGCGTTGCGGTATCCATTTTCTAATTTAGTAAAAAAGCGATCCATTACTTGGCTAAATTTACTTTCTTTTTCAGAGGCCTTTAAAACCTTTGAACACAATGCCGGAGAGAGCGTTAATGCTGTAATACTGGAGAAGAATACGGCTGCACTCACTGCCATTGCAAACTCTGTAAATAGCGCGCCTATTCGTCCTTCCATAAACACTAATGGTACAAACACAGAGATCAGCACTAGAGTGGTGGCTATAATTGCAAAGCCCACTTCGCGGGCGCCGCGATAAGCTGCTAATAAAGGCGGCTCCCCAAGTTCTATGCGGCGGTGAATATTCTCTAGCATTACAATGGCATCATCTACTACTAAGCCTATTGCTAATACTAGTGCCAGTAGAGTTAATAAGTTAATAGAGTAACCCATTGCTAATAAAAACATAAAACTACTGACTAGGGCGACCGGTACGGTGACCGCAGGAATGAGTGTGGCACGAATATTCCCTAAAAATATAAAGATAATGAGTACCACAAGCCCCATTGAAATACCCAAGGTTTTGTATACCTCGTTAATGGACTCTTTAATAAATACGGAAGAGTCGTAACTGTCTTCTATAGTGGTGCCTTCTGGTAAGTTACGCTTAATTTTTTCCAGTTCACTGCGGGCATTATCAACTACAGTAAGGGTATTCGCTTTGGCTTGTTTAACAATACCCATGCCAATCATATTACGGCCATTTCCGCGGAATAAACTTTCATCATCGGCGGCTTCAAGCTTTACGTCAGCCACTTCGCCTAGACGTACTAAATAACCATCTTCACCTCGTTTAATTACAAGATTTTGAAAATCGCGTTGGTTTTTGTAACTGCGTGCAGTGCGCACAGTAAAATCACGGTCTACCGATTCAATTTCACCCGCAGGAAGCTCTACATTTTCACTACGCAGCGTTTGCTCTATATCACTAGAGGTAATGCCTCGGGCTGCCATCGCTTGGCGGTTGAGCCATACTTTCATAGCATACTTTCGCTCACCCCCAATACGCACATTTGATACGCCATCAACAACAGCTAAACGGTCAACAATAAAACGTTGTGCATAATCAGAAAGTTGTAACGAGTCCATGGTTTCACTATTAAGTACAAACCATGCAATAGGGCTTTCATCACTGTTTGACTTTGATACCTCTGGAGGGCGCACTTGCTCTGGTAGGCTATCAAGTGCCCGTGCAACACGTTCACGCACATCATTAGACGCATCGTCTATGTCACGGCTAATATTAAACTCAATGGTAATGTTTGAGCGGCCATTACGACTCGATGAATTAATGCTTTTAATACCCTCAATACCTGAAATACGGTTTTCGATAACTTGGGTTATTTTTGTTTCAATAATTTCAGCAGATGCACCGGTATATTCAGTACTAATATTTACAATCGGTGTTTCAATATCTGGATACTCACGCAAAGGCAGCATACTAAAAGCAACTAAGCCAAAAGTGAGTAACAGTAAGTTAATAACAATCGCAAAAACGGGGCGTTTGACACTAGTATCGGTAATTTTCACGTGTTACCCCTTAACGCTTACTTTACTACCAGAGCGAATTTTGATTATTCCCTCGGTAATAATCTGCTGGCCGTTCTCTAACCCTTTGTCTATCGCAACCCAGCCATTGTTTCTACTTGCAACATGCACCTCTTTTCGTTTTGCGATGCCATCTTCAATTTGAAAAACATAATGTTTATCTTGCAAAGGAATAATTGCTTTTTCAGGCACCATTAGCGCTTGATTGCTGCTTAGCTCTAGTGCAGTTTTAAGAAGCATACCAGGGCGGAGTAACCCCGATTTATTAGTAAAACTGGCTGTTACTTCTACACTGCGAGTGATTGAATCAATGCGTGAGCTTATATGAGTTACTTTACCGCTAAAGGTTTGATCAGGATAAGCATCGTTTTGAGTGCGAACCGTCATTCCGTTTCTCAGTTGAGCTAAATACTTTTCAGGCACTTTAAAATCAACTTTTATGATACTGATATCATCTAAGGTTGTTATTATTGTACTGTTACTAATATAAGCGCCTACCGATATTTCACGTTTGCCCAATAACCCAGAAAAAGGCGCGATAATAGCCATTTCATCGAGTTTAGTTTTGGCACTTTCAAGTTGAGCTTCACTGGCGTCAACGCGGGCAAGCTGTTCTTCAAGTAACGACTTGGCAGTCGCTTGTGAGCGAGAAAGTTCAGTAAGTCTTGCTAGTTGGCGTTTTTCTTCTTGTAAATTAATGCTAAGTTCTTTTACTGCAAATTGTTCTTGTTGATTTTGCAGTTGCACTAACTTTTGTCCTTTGCTGACCAAGTCGCCATCTTCAAAGTAAATACTGGTGACATAATCGTTTTGTGCACTTTTAATGTAAATAGCCTGATTAGCACGAGCACTGCCAATGGCTTCAATCATAATGGCGTTTTCTTGCGACTCGACAGTGTGCGCTGAGACTTGCGTTGTCATTGCCGAGTAATCAGCTTGCTCGCCCTGTGATGCAGGCAAATATAAATAAACGCTAAAAATTATTAGTACCGAAATAATAAATGGAAATAGGGCTTTGCCTGATTGTTTAGAGTGCATGGTTTTCATACCTGAAAATAGATTGTAAGTATTGTACGAAATCAGGACAAAAAAAGGCGGTTATGTGTCTCATTAATTTGTGCGTTAGGCGTAAAAATAACTGATACTTAGTCATTGCGCATATTTAACAGTAATAATAGGAGTTAATTGATGAACTTCAAAACATCATGCAAACGCTGTTTAACACTGAGAAATTTAGTATTGTGGGCTATTATTATGTTTATCTTTTATATGGCGTTTTTTCAGTATGGCTAATATAAAAAAACAAATACTTAAATACCGAGCGCAAGGCGCTAAAAATGGGATTGAAATACTGGTCGTAGGTAGCATTGGCTTGATTTTTATCATGCTATTTAATTTATTGCGTCCAGGTGAAATCAGTATTATTGAAATTTTTTTAGTAAGTTTATGTATTGCAGCAATTTTAATTGGTTTTTTTAAAACACAGGAACCTTTTTATAGTATAATTTTAACTGAGCAGCAAGTAACATATCAGCATAAGTACGGGCAGTGGACTTTACACCAAGAAAATATACACCATTGCGGCATTCCTAAAGTTGATAACGGTATTGATCATCTTGAGCTTAACGCGATTGGTATTAAGTTAAATGATATAGATACATTTTTAGCTGCTTTAGCCCCAAGAATTGCGGGTAAATTACTAATAGAACAACGGCACTTGTTTATGCAAGTTGTTCAAAAAAATTGCAAAAATGGGCATTGCCCATCAGAATGGTTAGTTGAAGATAGTAAATTTAGGTCAAAAAAAGGAATTGACTACAATGGGCTTATAGCGATGTTTGCTAATAGGGCTAAGCATCTTCAGCTTTTAACAGGGTATGACTTACTGTTACCAGCCAGTGTAATAGAAAGTGATATTTGGGAATTTTGCGCAAATTTAAATAAATGGAAGCGTGATCCCTCTCAGTTTATAAAGTCGCAGTGCGAATAATAATATAAGCACTCACTGCGGGATTAGGAATAACTATGAGCCAAGACAGATCTTTTATTAAAAGTGGTCGAAACACCATAATTCACAAAGACAGAAAACTAGATTTAGTGATTGTTAATGGTGAGGAACATCCTCGAATTAAAGTAACAGCAAATGGCCTTGAACCATTTAAAGAAGAGCTGCCAAAAAACCGCCGTGATGCAAAAGAGCGCTACTTAGATATGGTTTATATTGCAAGTCCAGATGTATTTAGCGAGGAAAAACAGTTGTTGTTTATTCAATCCTTAGATGGCCGCGAATATAAAGTAGATTACAGTAAAGTTGGCACTAAGTTATTTGTTCGTATTCATCAAGATAGCTATTTATAATTTATAATTTATAATGGCACTTTTTTTGCTTCACAGTCTTATTAGATAATTTTAAGACACAAAGGTGCTTAGTATGAGAGCAATTTCGTTAATACCACTTATGTCATGCTTGCTTTTGGCTGCATGTGGAGGGGGAGACGGTGCTGATAACAGTGATATTAAAACGTCAGTATTTGCTGGTAACGATCTCCAAGTTGTAGAAAAATCAGAGTTTACTATTTCTGCAAAAGGCTCTCCTGCAGATGGTACATTTACTTGGCAGCGTGTAAGCGGTCCTATTCTAGATGTATTTCCGCTTGAAGGGGCTGAACAAACCATCACTGCACCGGATGTAAAATCTGACAGTGAATTGGTCTTAAGAGTAAGCTATCAAACATCAGGCGGTAGTTTGGTAAATGACGAATTAAGTGTTTTCATTGCCTCTAATAACCAGCTTCCTCTTGCTGTTGTTACTCAAGTTGCTCCTGCAAATTTGCCCTCAGTTTATAAAGATACTGTAACCCTTAGTGGTTTAACTTCCACAGACCCCGATGAAAATGGCGAAATTAGTAGTTACTTGTGGCAATTATTATCGGGACCTGATTTAACAATTGATAGCTATACCAATCCAACGCTTAGTTTTCCTCATCCATTATTAGAAAATAACACCAACTTAAAATGGCAACTCACCGTAACGGATGATGAGGGCGGCGTATCTGCATCACAATTTGATATGACTCTCAATAAAACAGCCCAAGTGATTATTGCCGATGCGGGGGCAGACCAAACTGTAGAAGAGTTTGATAGGGTTATTTTAGATGCCACTGCAAGCGAAGCGGCAACTCAGACTTACCAATGTAGGTGGCAACAACTTACCGGAAATACCGAAACTCTTCTTGAATCGCAGTCATGTACTGCTAGCTTTTTCGCCTCTGATATTGATTTAAATGCAACGCTTAGCTTTGAAGTACAAGTTATGGACTTAAAAGGGCGTACCGACACAGATACTGTATTTATTGATGTAACACCTAAAGCGCTTGGGTTAATAAACGATACTGGGCTGGGTGAGTGTTATAACAATACTCAACGTATTAATTGTAATAATGATGAGTTTCCAGCTCAAGATGCTGATCTTGGGCGCGATAGTTTTGCCAATCGTTTAGGTAAAGTGGGTAAAGGGAATCTTGCTTTTGATTACACCAAACTTAATGAGTTTGCCGATGAGCTTCTTGATGATGCGTCGAACTTTAGCTGTATTCGCGATAATACTACCGGCCTTGTCTGGGAAGTGAAAAGCCCTTACTCCGGTGTGTTACCAAATACCTCGCTGCGTGATGGACAAAACCGCTATATTTGGCAAGGGTCTGTTAACAGTGGCGATGTAACGGGTAGTGCTAATACTACGTGCCCAAACAACACTGATTGTGGATTGCAAACCTATATAGATGAAGTTAACGCGCTTGATTTTTGTGGTGGCAGTAATTGGCGTTTACCCACTTATACTGAGCTGTTAGGTTTAATCGACTACGGTAAACAAGGGCAAAATGTATTGATAGATACTGCATTTTTCCCTAATACACCATCGACTAACAGTGTAGGGCATTTACGCTACTGGACTTCACAAACCGCGGTTGATGGTGCCAGTTTATCTCAGGCTTACACTATCGATATGATGGATGGTAACGATTTAGCCTATCCAAAAGATAATACCGCTTACGTGCGCTTAGTTAGAAATCGTTAAGGTGATTATTATGAAATTAATTAAAGTCTCTATGTTATTAGCCTTAGGATTGAGCCAGTCACTTGCAGCGCAGCAGTGTTATGAAGAAGTTGCGACTAGCGATGATACCGATCGATTTGTGATTAATATTGATGGCACTGTGTCAGATACTAAAACAGGGCTGATGTGGCAGCGCTGTAATTATGGCCAAGTTTATAATAGCGAAACAACTAGCTGCGATGGTGATACTCAGCCACTAAATTGGCAAGCTTCACTTAAAGGCGCAGTTAATGACAGCACAGCAGATTATAACGACTGGCAAGTACCAAGTATTAAAGAGTTAGCTAGTATCGTTGATCACCGTTGTACCGACCCAAGTATTGATGCGGATATTTTTTTAGCAACGCAGTCGCAAAATTATTGGTCTAATACCTCGGGTATTAGTAATATAAATTCGGCATGGGTTTATCAATTTTCCAGTGGTTTAAATAGCTTACATGCTAAAACAAGTAACGTATATTTACGCCTAGTACGCTATGAGAAGTAGTTAATTAGGGTCTGTTGATCTTTCAAGGTTAAATTTGCAGCAGTCTGTTTGGTATTTAGGCAAGGCAGAGCCTATGTGGTGTGGTTATTCCCCATAAATAGGCGATAACGCAGCATCAATGCCAAACAGGCGCTGCCCGAAGGGTTCTGCCTAAGGGCGATTTACTCTTTGTTGCTCGGTTTTTACTTAGCCCACTAGGTTACAAACCTCGCGCCGCGATTAAACCGCCCCTAGTTTGAACAAATATTAATCCGCAAAGATCAACAGACCCTAATGTATTAGCGAATCTAAAAATGCGCTTTTATTTACTTTAGCCTTTTTATTTACACTATTTTAATAATAAAGCCTGGTTGTAGTTGTCACCCAGGCTATTTTTTTGCCATTATAGGCCGTGAATTAACGACCAAGGACTATAAAGGTGTATTTAAGCTATTTTGGTTTACAAGAAAAGCCATTCTCAATTTCGCCTAACCCCCATTACTTATTTTTAAGTGAACGCCACAAAGAAGCATTAGCACACCTTACTTATGGGTTAGGTGAAGACGGTGGTTTTGTGCTGTTAACAGGTGAAGTGGGTACGGGTAAAACCACCATAACGCGTAGTATGTTAGAGCGACTGCCTGAAAATACCCAAGTAGCAATGATCTATAATCCTGCGTTATCAGAACTTGAACTGTTAGCCAGTATTTGCGATGAATTACAAATAACTTACGACGCCAAAAATGCAACCCTGAAAAGTTTAACGGATGTCATTAAAAAGCACCTTGAGTTTAATAATAAAGCGGGGGGGCATACTATTTTGATTATTGATGAAGCACAATTGCTTGCCCCTGATGTGCTAGAACAACTGCGCTTATTAACCAATATTGAAACGGATCATAAAAAGTTATTACAAATAGTATTAGTAGGGCAGCCTGAGTTACAGGTACTTCTAAAGCGAAATGAGTTAAGGCAACTGGCACAGCGTATTACTGCCAGATATCACTTGTTAGCACTAACACCAGGGCAAACCATTGCTTATATTCAACATCGGCTGCATATTGCAGGTTGTGATAAGAAAATATTTTCAGTGGAAGCAATGCAAATGGTGCATCAGCTCACTGGCGGCGTGCCCCGATTAATGAATCTGGTGTGTGAACGCGCATTAGTAGGCGCATTTTCTAAACAACAAGAAACTGTTGGCAGTGATATTGTTAAACAAGCGGCGAGTGAATCTTTACCTATCGACTTTATTGCAACAAATAATAAAGTGAGTAAAACAACAGGTTCAATTTGGCCTTATAGCGCTGCTGCGTTAATGCTTTTTGGTACAGGAATTGGCCTGTCTTTTATTTTTTAGTTAGGTGATTCATGTCTTATTTATTAGATGCGTTAAAGCAGTCAAAGCACGATACCATGAGCGCTGAGCAATATGACTTGCAAGCGCAACAATTAAAACAACAACGCCAGTTGATGACCTATCGTCGAATTAGTTTTTTACTCGCAGGAAGTTTATTGGCAACGGGTATATTGGCTTGTGGCTTCTTTGTCGGCAAGTGGGCGCAACAAGAAAATGTAACCGTTAAAAATGAGCCTGTTCAAAATGACCTTAGTCAAAAAGAGTCAGGGGTTGTAGAAAAACCCACAAGCTCAGAGGAAGTACAAAGAACGGTTGCTCAAACAGTAACAACCCCTCAAGCGCCCATTGTAGCAGCTGCGCCTAACAACTCTGTGCCGCTAGCAGGGCAGTTGGTTTATGTACAAACCCCAACGGGTGTGCAGCAAATGTTGCTGACGCCACAAGGACAATATTTACCTATGAGCGTTAATCAAGCGTCTCAAGGGCAAACGCAAAATTTCTCGACGCAGAATAACGCTTCATCTAGCTTTCAATCACCGAGCAGCCAACCGCAAAGTGTACCAACTCAATCAGCAAAAAGAACACTCACTGCAGATGAGTTGAGTAAATACAAGGTGTTAGGTAAACCACTTAATCAAAATGTGCCTGCGCAGCCAGAGTCAAATAATGAACTTGATACGGTTCCCGACACGCTGAAAAATGCGTTTGCGCAAGCCGTTAATAGCACAGAAACAACAGCCGACTATGAAGTAACTCAAGGCTCTCGCCTTTCATCACGAGTACAGCCTGTTGAGCTACTTCCTGATGGCTTACAAAGTATGTTACCAAGCATTAAATATCAGGCACATATTTATTCTTCAGCGGCGGATAAACGCTGGATAAAGCTCAATGGCAGAGAGCTATATGAAGGGGAGTCTATTGGTGCGTTGAAGGTATTAGAAATAGCGCCTGATCAGAGCGTACTTGATTTTGATGGTTATGAATTTAGCTTAAAAGCCCTGCAAGATTGGCCACAATAGTGGCCAATTAACTAAAGATAGAGTGCTTATAAAAGCCTTCTAAATCTATATTATATTCTTTGGGTTTTACTGCTGATTCAAGCGTGTCTTGCGTTCTTTTGTTTGATAAATCAACGTCTTGAACTTCAGTGTAACGCCCATGTTTTGCATTGAAAAACGTTTTTACTACTGGCTTTAATGGTGTTGCAGGGTTGCTTTGAGTAACGAGTCCCACCTTTTGGCTAGAAAGTTTTACCAGTGTGCCCACAGGGTGAATACCAATGCACTGAATAAACTTATTAAGTAGCACCCCATCAAAGCTATCTGGGCAGCCTTGCTTTAAAATTTTAAATGCTCTAATGGGCTCCATGCCCGCTTTATAAACCCGTTCAGCGGTTAATGCATCATAAACATCAACAATAGAAGCCATACGAACGTACTGGCTTATTTCATCGCCTTTTTTACCAAAAGGATAGCCTTTGCCATCTAAGCGCTCATGGTGCATACCTGCGATATCAACGGCAATTCCCGTTAACCCTGCGTCTTCTAATATTTCTTTGCTAAAGCGAGCATGGTTTTGCATCACTTTAAATTCTTCGTCACTGTAGCGACCAGGCTTGTTAAGAATTGCGTCAGGTATTTTTATCTTTCCCATATCGTGTAATAGGGCACCTGTGGCAAGTTCTTCAATAACTGGTTTTTCAATATCGAGATGTTTTGCAAAAATACTCATCAAAATAGAGACATTTATCGAGTGCTCTAGTAAGTAGGCATCTTTTTGGCGCATTTGTGTAATGCACGCCAAGGCATCTTGATTTCTAAATACGGAGTCAATAAACCCATTAGCCAGTTCTTTAAAAGGAGCAACATCAACAGTGCGGCCAGACTCTATATCGCCAAAAGCTTTGGTTTGCAGGTTTTTTGCTTCATCATAAAGCTTTTTAGCTTTACTCATTTCTTGTTCGGCACTGTGGGTAATTAACCAAGGATCGCGCTTTTTGATTTCGTGCTGAGTAGGTAAGGTTGCTTGCGTTTCAGGCTCTTCAGATTCGAGCATTTTATCAGGGTCGATTTCAACCTCTAAAATTCCTGATTTTATTAATTTATCAATCCCACTTTGAGTTTTAACCCAGCCTTGGTTTTTTATTCTAATGCTACCAGTTTGTTTAACAACTTTTTGTACAAACATACCAGGCTTTAGCTGTGAAGTAGGAATGATTTTCAAAGTGAACTCTAATTAACAGTTATTATTTTTTAAATTAACAAATAAATGCGTAGATAGGAATAAAAAAGGCATCAAATAGATGCCTTTATTTAGATTAATGCATTAATTGCTATTCATCATCTTCAACAAGGGTCATCAACGAGGTGTTACCGCCTGATGCCGTCGTGTCTATACTGATTGTTTTTTCAGTAATTAAGCGCTTAATTAGCGTGTCGTAATACTCAGAGCTAATCACTGGCAGTATAGCGCCTTTACGTTGTGCAAGCTGTTGGCTGAAGTAGCCTAAGCGAGAAGAACGTGCAGCAACTACCGCACCGGCTAGGTGAGGATGCGCCAATATCGCTTGTAACTGATTTGGTTTAGCTACTTGAAAAACACCTTCAGCAACGCCAGTCGCAATAAACTTATCTCTAAAAGCAACCGCTTCATCATAAAATATTTCAGATGCTACCGTTATTACCGTGTTACCAGCAGCAAGCGCGGTAATAATCGATAGTGCCCAAAAGTTAAATGAGGTGCTCTTATCTGCGTAACATACTACACAGCCGCGTGCTTCAAGGTGAAGAGTGTTTGACTCACCCGTAGGCCCCGGTAAGGTTGTATATTTGCGCATGTGCTTTTCTAAGCGGTTTAACTGAGCTCGTGCATCGGCAAGCGTTAACGCTAAGTCGTCTGCAAGATCATCAATAATCTCAACGGTTGCTACTTTCGCTAATAACTGACGCACCGCAGAAACTCGGTCATTCAGTGGTGTTGCACGCCAAATTTTTTCATCGCGCATAGAGTTAACCATTAGCTTTTCTACTTGCTCATTTGCGCCACTGTAGTGGTGTAAATCAAGCTCGTCTGGCGTTAGGTTAGTCATTTGTACGTTATCTGGTGATGCTTTTTCTTTAATTAAGCGTTGTAGGTAGTTTGGTCCACCCGCTTTAGGGCCAGTACCTGATAGTCCACGGCCACCAAATGGTTGCACGCCAACAATCGCACCAATCATATTACGGTTTACGTAAACATTACCTGCGCGCGACATTTTAGCTAGGTGTTCACAGCGCTCTTCAATACGAGAATGAATACCCATTGTTAAGCCGTAACCGGTGTTGTTAATTTGGTCGACAACACTATCAAGCTCACTCGCTTTAAAGCGGATCACATGTACACACGGGCCAAATACTTCACGTTTTAACACCGATAAGTCTTTGATTTCGTATAAACGTGGTGCAAAGAAAAATGCGCCATTTTCGCTGTTATCAGGAATTTTACACTCGTAGTGAAGTGTTGCATTACCTTTTAGGTATTCAACATGATCATTAAGTGTTTTCAGCGCTTTTTCATCAATTACAGGGCCTACGTCTGTAGAGAGTAATGATGGGTCGCCAATATGTAACTCAGCAAGTGCGCCTTTGATCATATCGATAATGCCATCAGCAACATCTTCTTGAATAAAGAGCACGCGTAATGCCGAACAACGTTGACCGGCACTTTGGAAACCAGAACTGATAACATCATCAACAACTTGCTCAGGAAGCGCTGTTGAGTCAACAATCATACAGTTTTGACCGCCAGTTTCTGCAATTAAAGGTACTTGAATATCGTTACGTGCAGCTAATGTTTGCGAAATAAGCGTGCCCGTTTCAGTTGAACCTGTAAACATAACAGCTTGAATGCGCTCATCTGGCACAATGGTTTTACCTACTTCGCTACCGCGAGCAATCACAGGTTGTACAACGTGCTCAGGTAAACCAACAGAAAGCATTAATTCAATAGCGCGTAGGGCAATTAAGCTCGTCTGTTCTGCAGGTTTTGCAATTACTGTGTTACCCGTAACGATAGCAGCTGCAACTTGACCTAAGAAAATAGCGAGTGGGAAGTTCCATGGGCTAATACATAAAATCACACCTCGAGCTTCAAAGCGCTCATCTTGAGCAAGCTCTTCAGCACGGGCTGCGTAGTAACGACAAAAATCAACCGCTTCGCGTACTTCATCAATACCATCTTGTGCCACTTTACCTGCTTCTTTGATACAGATAGCAACAAGTTCATCATGATGACGCTCTAAAATATCAGCAACGCGACGCAATAAGTTAGCGCGCTCTTTTACTGGCGTTTGTGACCATGATTCAAAAGCGGTTTCAGCATTGGCTAGCAACACTTTCATTTCATCGCTATTTTGTAATTTCACATGGCCAATAATTTCTTTATGGTTTGCTGGGTTTTTAACTGCCAGCGCGCCCTCTGGTACTTGGCTTTCTTCAATTAAATGTTCTTCAAACCAAGTGTCTAAATTTTCTTTAAACGGGGTTATCACGTTAATATCAGTTAAATCCATACCCTTTGAGTTGGCACGTTCTTCACCGTATAAATCAATTGGCATTTTTATTTGCGTGTTGTACTTATTACGTAATCCTTGCAGCGTTTCAACAGGATCTGGTAATAATGCTTCAACCGGTTGAGTGGTATCTACAATGGCATTTACAAAAGATGAGTTAGCGCCATTTTCTAGTAAACGGCGAACAAGGTAAGCAAGTAGGTCTTCGTGTTGGCCGACCGGTGCGTATACACGACACTGGATTTTTTCTTCATTAACGATTTGGTCAAATAAAGATTCACCCATACCGTGCAAACGTTGGAATTCAAAACCTTGGTTATCACCTTTCGCTACTTCTAAAATAGTCGCTGCAGTATAGGCGTTGTGTGTTGCAAATTGCGGGTAAAGCACATCTCGTGCTTCAAGCATTTTAATCGCACATGCTTTGTATGACACATCTGTGGTTGCTTTACGGGTAAATACCGGGAAGAAGTCTAAACCATCTTGTTGCGTGGTTTTGATTTCGGTATCCCAGTATGCGCCTTTTACTAAACGCACCATCATTTTACGACCCACACGGGTTGCTAGGTCTGTTAGCCACTCAATAACAAAAATAGCGCGTTTTTGATACGCCTGAACCGCTAAGCCAAAACCTTGCCAATCGCCAAGGTCGTCATCGCTAAATACCGCTTCAATAACATCGAGTGAAATATCCAAACGGTCTGCTTCTTCAGCATCAACAGTAAAACCGATGTCGTATTTTTTAGCGGCAAGAGCAAGTTCTTTTAATTTTGGAACGATTTCTTCCATCACGCGTTCTTTATGAGTAAATTCATAACGCGGATGAATAGCCGATAACTTTACAGAAATACCTGGGCTTTTAATCGGGCCACGACCATTCGCCGCTTTACCGATAGCATGAATCGCATTCATGTAGCTGTCGAAATAACGCTTAGCGTCTTTCATTGTGCGAGCGCCTTCACCTAGCATATCGTATGAATATACATAGCCTTTTTGCTCTTTTTCAGCCGCGCGCTCAATTGCTTCGTTAATGGTACGACCCATTACGAATTGCTTACCCATTATCTTCATCGCGAAGTTCACAGACTTACGAATAACTGGCTCGCCTAAACGACCAATTGTTTTTTTAAGTATGCCAAACTGCTGCTCTTTCGTTTTGTCGTTATAGTTAACCATTTTACCGGTTACTAGTAATCCCCAAGACGAGGCATTAACGAATAAAGAATCACTACTACCTAAGTGAGAGCTCCAATCGCCATTTGCTAATTTATCACGTATTAATGTTTCTTGAGTTGCTTTATCAGGAACGCGAAGCAATGCTTCGGCTAAACACATTAATACCACACCTTCTTCACTCGATAGTGAAAATTCATTTAATAGCGCATCAACACCGCTTTGACCATCTTGGTCTTTACGAATGTTTAAAACTATTTGGCGAGCTCTTTCCCATGCACGGCTTCGTGCTTTAACACCGACTTCTGCAAGTGGTAAAATGTGATCAATAACCGCATTTTCATCAATACGGTAAAAGTCACGGATCTTTTGTCTGATCGGACAAGTCGTTGTTAAATCGCCATTGAATAACATAAGCAACCCTCAGGAGTGTTAAGACTTAGGATAATTGTTAATTACCGCTAAATGTTGTTGGTGTAAAGCGTGCATTCTAATTAAAATCCAACAGAATATGCTGGTTAATTTCGCCGTTTTACGATAATTTACAGGGCATATTATTAACTTATCCATATAAAATACTGATATGACAAATCCGAATAGATTACGCCTGCTTGATCGTATCGATATATCAATTTTAGACGTTTTGCAGCGCAATGGTAGAATTTCAAATGTTAACCTCGCAAAGCAGGTGAATTTAAGCCCCAGTCCCTGTTTAGATAGGGTTAAACGTTTAGAGCAAGAGGGCTATATTGAAGGGTATTACGCTAAATTAAGTGAGGAAAAACTTAATCAAAGCCTAGTGGCCCATGTGCAGGTATCATTAGTTACTTCAAATACAGCCGTATTTAAAGTATTTCGTGAACACATTCTTAAAATTAAGCAGGTTGTTGAGTGTGATATGGTAGCGGGTGGTTATGACTATTTATTAAAAATTCGCGTTTCCAACATGGACGAATACAGAGAAGTATTAGGTGATTTGGTTGATATTCCGGGAGTGGGCACACACCACACTTACATGGTAATAGAAAAAATCAAACAAGACCCTGGGCTTCGTTTAGATATTTAACGCAGGTATTTTTTAAAGATAAAATATAGCAGGCATAAAAAAAGCATCATATGATGCTTTTTTTATGCCTGCTATATTAAGTTAAGCTTATGCCCAACCTTCATAGCGTTTTCTTCGTGATAACACGATAGTTAAGATAATCCCTAAGAACAAACCTAAAAATGCAATGGCTCCACCGTAAGTAAGTAACTGGCGTTTTTCTTTAGCACTGGTTGCTTGTTTTAGGTGTTGTTCTTGAGAAAGCTCACCTTGTAACTGACTAATTTGTGCTAATAGTTGCGCGTTTTGTTCGGTTAACTGTGTGTTTTGCTCTTGCAGCTCAGGTAACTCAACTTGCGCTTGGCGAAGTCTATTTTGCATAGTGCTTATTTCATTATTGAGGGCTTGGTATTGTTGTTTTAAACCCGCTGATTCACTAATGAATTTAGCTTCTACCCAGCCTTCACGATCTTTATCATCTTTAACTTTTATAAAGCCATTTTGTTCATCAGATAATAAAGTGAGTTGTGTACCTGCATCTATTGAACCAAGTAAGCGATAGTCTTTACTGGCACCTGAGCGCATGAAAGTATACAAATTATCGATTATATAAGCTGTTTTAGCATTAGTCGGCGACGTTGATTGAGCTTCCTCTGCTTGGCTCATAAACGGGGCGGCTGTTAAAAGCAGCCATAGTAAACAGTGTTTTAGCATTTATCTACCTTGTTAATCTAGCAGTGTCCGTTGTGAACGTGATTTTTATTTCGCATAAGTATATAGATAGTATGGATTTAATAGTTTAATAGCAAGACAGATATTGTAACCAGAGCATTTTGCTTGCGTGTTTATGACTAAAAAATTTGCAATATAGGGCTGCTTTGTTTATTTTGAGCACTTATTAATTTTAAGGGTAATCCGCAAGCCTAATGGATACTGAGATAGAACTGAAATTTTTGGTATCAGATGACGTCATTCCACTGATCCCCTCACTAATTACTCAATTTGCAAAAACAGTCACAAACAAACCTTCTAAAAGTTTGCAAAATGCTTATTATGATACACCAAGCAGAGAGCTAAGAGCTCTCGATATTGGTTTTAGAACGCGTTGTACAGACGAGCACTGTGAGCAAACAATTAAGCTTGCTGGAGAAGTGGTCGGGGGCTTACATCAGCGCCCTGAATACAATCTTCCAATAGAAACAAACCGACCAAACTTAATGGCGTTTGATTCATCAATTTGGCCTCACGGTATGCAAATTGATGCCATATCACAAAATATATATCCTATATTTAGCACTAATTTCATCCGCCGTACGTGGTTAATAGAAACCCCAAATGGTGCAAAAATTGAAGTGGTATTAGATAAAGGTGAAGTCGCTGCGTCAGGTAAGGTAGAGATTATCAGCGAGCTTGAAATCGAGCTGGTTGAAGGTAGTCGTGAGGAGCTATTTGCTTTGGCGGATATATTAGTGAGCCAAAACAGCATTCGTTTAGGGCTCTATTCAAAAGCAGCAAGAGGCTATCGCCTTGCGGATGAAACACCGTTAAAACCAAGTAAATCAATCGGTTTTGTTAAACTTAATAAGCAAGCTACTCAAGAACAAGCCCTCATTGAAGCTATGGGCTTTGGTATTCGCTTTGTGCAAAAACACGAGCAATGCTACTTCGATAAGCCGAGCTTAAAAACATTAAAGCGGGTAACCGATGGCATTAGTTTAATTAGACACAACTTTTGGTTGTTTGACGATATTGTTAGTAAAGAAAGTACCGATCATCTCAGAACAGAGCTAAAGTGGTTATTAAGTGAGTTGGCATGGGTTGAAAATGCGATTCAGTTAAAAACTTATACCTCTAAGCGCCATGCTTTTTATAAAAAAATAAATAGTGCTCCTGCGTTAACGCAAGTTATTAACGATTTAAAAGAGTTACAGCCGAGCATTGACGATATTTTTTCGCTGTTTCATAGTGCCCGCTACAACCGTTTATTGCTGAGCTTAACAACGTGGCTGATAAATAAGCAATGGCGTAAAGATTGGAGCCAATCAGAGCTTCAAAATGCAGAGCAACCTATTGTGGATATTGCTCATCGCTTATTTGATAAGGATTGGAAAAACTTACACCGTTTACTCCCTAAAGAGCAAAGCTTAGCAGGCAATGATTACTTAAACTTTCGCACTCAATTAGAAAATAGCTTACTCAGTGGTAACTGTTTAGGTGCACTGTTTAATAAAGATGAGCGATTAGAATTTAGGCTCCCTTGGCTGGACATTTCTCATGGCATGTATGAGTTAAGCACGCTTGATTATTTAAAACAGCTGTGTGGCGGGCAAGAAGATGCTCAACTGGCAAAAATACAACTATGGTTAGAACAAAAATCTGACTTTTTAGTCAGTGCCATGGAGCAAAGTCGACACGCTTCATTTGATACAGAACCATATTGGCTTTAATGACTAAGCACTTTTGTGGCCGGACTTTGCTGCAAAAGTGCATGATTTTTTCACTTTTGTGTTTTGCTATAAAAGCTGATTCACAGCCTGCTTGGCAATTGTACGAAAGCAAACAAGGGGTGAGTGTTTATTTTCAGCGTTTAACTGACGATACTTTGAAAATGAAAGCTGAAACGGTGGTTAACAATGTCACTGCAGAGGATTTAGTTGCTTTACTTAGTGATACCGATACAGCCCCTAGCTGGATAGAAAATATTACTAAGGTCACGTTACTTAAAAGTTTAAGCCCTTCAGAAAACCTTGTTTATAGTTTTATTGACTCCCCTTGGCCTGTTAGTAACAGGGATGTGATTACTTATTCGTGCTATAAAAAGTGAATGACTTGCAAACGCAACTTAGTATTCACGCGCGCCCAGATTTTTTACCTCAAACTAAAGGGGTAATAAGAATAAGCACCTTAAATGCAACGTGGTTGCTAACTCAGCAGGCGAAAAATTTACATATTAGTTATCAAGTGTATGCGTTACCAGGCGGCAAGATTCCTACGTGGTTAAATAATCGGGTCGCTTTAAAAAGTACCCTTAAGACGCTAATCAATTTAGCTGAAATACTTGCTACTAAGCATTACACAGCAAAGCCAACCGTCATCCGCACCGGTAATTGCACACATGGCGAATTGCCGCGGTTATAAGCAAAAAAGTGACCTAATTGGTCACTTTTTTAAGTGGATATAAGCTAATTAGTATTTAGCGGATTCACCGTCTTTGGGTAAAGACTGCATTATAAACTCGCGCAAATCGTTATTAGAGCTTTCTAAATCTGCATGACGTAGATACATCATGTGGCCACTGCGGTAGCCTTTAAAGCTTAATCTATCTTGCATTTTACCACTTGGATCCAATTGCCACATGGTGTACTTGGCATCAAAGTAATTGGTTGCACCGTCAAAATAGCCCGCCTGAACCATTACATTTAAATAAGGGTTTTGAGCCATGGCTAAGCGTAAATTTTCACCGGTATTATTTCCGCTTCTGTCCCATGGGTGAACGTTACCAAATAAGTTATATTTGATATCGGTTTTATAATTAAGCTCTTCACGAAGATAGTAGTTAATTGCAGGGGTAAAAGAGTGCAGCCATGATGTAAGCTCTGCCCAGTAATCTGGAGACTCACCGGCATCGCGTTTATCTATGCCTAAATAGCGCGAATCCAGTCGACCAACCATTTGTCCGCGTTCACGTAATAACTCTTTCCAAAAAAACTGTGTTGGAATATCTAAATTGTTTTGACTAACAAATGTTTCAGATAAACCTGCATATTCAGCCATTTTTTTAATAATACGACGTTTTTCGTCTGGCGCAATAAAACCGCCTTTTGCAAGCGCAGGGATGAGCTCATTAACAGTAAACTGTTCAACTTCTGGTAATAGCTCGTCTAAATCTTTTGCTTGTAAATCGACGTTTAGTGCTTTGTGATACCATGCTGTTGCAGCAAAGTAGGGTAGGCGGTTAGCGGCTTTTACAGGGCCGTCGCGTTTAATGCCAATATCGGTAGGAGAAACGAGTACAACACCGTTAATGTACATCCACTGACTATTTTGCAGTTCATGCGCTAAACCCGATACACGAGTAGTACCATAGCTTTCACCAATTAAAAACTTTGGAGAGCGCCAGCGTTCATTTCGAGATACAAAAGTATTAAGCCATTCTGCGAGGTACTTTATATCGGCATTAACGCCAAAAAATAGCTTTTTTTGTTTATCTTTAGGTAGAAGGTTGCCGTCTTTATCTTCTACAACACGTGAATAACCTGTATTTACAGGGTTTACGTAAACGATATCCGCTACATCTAAAACTGAATAAGGGTTATCTTTTACACCATAAGGTTGAATTGGATAGCCTTCGTCATCAATCTTTAAAACACGAGGACCAGTGTAAGCTAAATGCATCCAAACCGATGCTGAGCCTGGGCCACCATTAAACGAAATTAGCAATGGACGCTTTGTTCTGTCATCTACTTTATCGCGGGTATAATAAGTATATTGAAGGGTTGCAATGGCATCCCCCTTGTCATCCCACACCGGTTGTGTACCAGTTGCTACCTTATACGAAAATCGTTCGTTATTTATTTTTGCTTTGTGCTGGGTAACCACTTTACTGTCGATATCAATACGGCGTTGATTATCGGCAAACGTTGCACTTGTAAATGTGAGTGCAATTGCGGCAATGGGTAAAAATAGACTTCGACTAAATTTCATAACTGACCCTTTTTATTTTGTATAATGCAGTTATAGCGATATTTCACTAAAAAACAAAAGTATTGAGACTAGCTGCCGATAATAATCGGTGAGTTAATTAACATAAGCTGATAAGTAAAATAATAAATTATTTATGGTGTAAATTTTTGTTTAATTATTTAGCTAAGAATTAAAATCGGGTATATTTGCCAGCAAGTTTGTTTTTATTATAGTTATTGATCTACAAGTTGGTTAATGGAATGTGCTTTAATATTTAAAGCGTTAAATAACAATGACTCTGGGATGTTTTTTATTTACTTATTTTTGCTGCTTAAAGTGTGGTACCAGTAAGTTTTATTATTTTGTATTTGCAGCAGATGTTGCAAAAATAATGAGAGCAAAGAGAAGGTCTATGCAAAGAGTATTAGTGGTTGAAGACAGTAAAGTAGTCCAGCAGGTTTTACGCCACTTAACTGCCCAGTATTTAGATGTTGCCGTTGATTTTGCCTGGTCATTAGCTGAATGCCAGGAGCACGTAGAAAAGTATGACTATTCATTAGCACTTGTTGATTTAACTCTCCCCGATGCCCCAAATGGCGAAGTTGCCAAATATACACTTTCTAAAGCAATTCCTACGGTTGTGCTTACATCAAAGATAGACGAGTACAAACGTCAGCAAATGCTAGAAGATGGTGTGGTAGATTACGTTATAAAAGATAACCGTGATTCTTATCATTATGCCGTTAAATTGATTTCTCAACTTTTAAGAAACCAAGGTTGTAAGGCATTAATTGCGGACGATTCTATGTTGAGTCGCTCGTTAATGAAGCAAATGCTCGAAAAGCAATTGTTTGATGTAAGCACTGCGAATGACGGCCAGCAAGCACTTGAAATATTAAAAGCTGATCCAGATATAAAGCTACTTATGACTGATTATGCCATGCCAACAATGGATGGCTTTGAGCTAGTTAAAGCAGTTCGTAATTTTAGAGGGCGAGACGATTTAGCTGTAATTGGTTTATCTGGAGCGGGCAAGCACGGTTTATCAGCACGCTTTATAAAATATGGCGCAAACGACTTTTTGACTAAACCCTTTATGAATGAAGAGTTTCATTGCAGGGTATTGCAAACAATGGAGCAGTTATCACTGATTGCAGATATCAAAGAAAGTGCTTTTAGAGATCACTTAACCGGTTTATACAATCGACGTTATTTTTATCAATATGCTGAAAAGTTATTAAAAAATCAAAATCAAAATAATACGCTAGCGCTACTCGACGTGGACTTTTTTAAAAATATAAACGATACATTTGGTCACGAAGGCGGCGATCAGGCGCTTAAGCAGGTTGGGTCTCTTGTTCGTTCAACCTTTGCAAAATTTACTGTAGCAAGGGTGGGCGGTGAAGAATTTGCCATTGTTCTACCAGATATCGATTTAGCTCGAGCACGCGAATACTTAGAAGCATTTAGAAAAAAATGGCGAGTTACGATTTTTCTATCAGTGACAAGTCATGCACGATAACGGCGAGTATTGGGCTTGCAGAGTTTCAAAATACCAATTTAAAAGATGCGATGCGTGTTGCCGACAAGGCGTTATACGAAGCAAAAAGCAAAGGCAGAAACTGTATTGGCTAACTGTTTATATTATAGCGCAATTTGGGGGGCATTTTTATATGCGCACTAATGTAGCTGAGTTGTTAAAAAACGCACCTAAATGGTGCGTTTTTTTTGTGGTAAGTTTAAATTTAAAGGCTAAGTTGTTGTTTTTAAATTAAATTAAATGTTGGCACAAAGGTTGGATTATGTTACCCAACAGGATAACAATAAAGAGTCCGAGGGGGCCGCTATGAAAATGATCAGTGCAATCATAAAACCATTTAAATTAGATGATGTGCGTGAAGCACTCGCTGATTTAGGCATCGAAGGAATGACCGTGGTTGACGTTAAGGGGTTTGGACGTCAAAGAGGTCATACAGAGTTATACCGTGGTGCAGAGTACCAAGTTGACTTTATACCTAAAATTAAACTTGAAATTGCCACTCGTAGTGAAAATTGCCAACGCGTTGTAGAAACCATTACCAAAGTTGCTGGAACGGGCAAAATTGGTGACGGCAAAATTTTTGTTTACGACCTAGATCAAATCGTCCGTATTCGTACAGGCGAACTTGATGATGACGCAATTTAAGGGGGCAACATGGAAAATACAATTATAGAGCTGAAGTTTTCGCTCGATACGTTTTACTTTTTAATCTCTGGCATCTTAGTTATGTGGATGGCAGCCGGTTTTGCAATGTTAGAAGCTGGTTTAGTGCGCTCAAAAAATACTACAGAAATCCTAACTAAAAATATCGCACTTTATTCTATCGCTTGTACTATGTTTTTGTTGGTCGGTTACAATATTATGTATGTAGACAACGTTGAAGGCGGAATTATTCCTTCATTTGGTGGCCTAATAGGTAGTCAAGCTGCAGATGCCGATCATTCACTAGAGTCTGATTTTTTCTTCCAAGTAGTGTTTGTTGCAACGGCTATGTCTATTGTATCTGGGGCCGTAGCGGAACGTATGAAATTATGGGCTTTCTTAGTATTTACAGTAGTACTAACAGGATTAATTTACCCAATTGAAGGTTACTGGACATGGGGTGGCGGCTTCTTATCTGAATTAGGCTTTGTTGATTTTGCAGGCTCTGCCATTGTCCATGCAACCGGAGCAGCTGCAGCGCTTGCGGGTGTAATTCTACTGGGTGCACGTAAAGGTAAATATGGTAAAAATGGTGAGATTTACCCAATTCCAGGTTCAAATTTGCCGCTTGCTACATTAGGCACATTCATCTTATGGATGGGTTGGTTTGGCTTTAACGGTGGATCACAGTTATTAATTTCAGATAAAGAAAATGCAACTGCGGTAGGTCAAATACTACTTAACACCAATGCTGCTGCAGCTATGGGTGCAATTTCAGCCTTGTTCTTATGTAAGTTATTATGGGGTAAGGCAGATTTAACCATGGTACTTAATGGCGCACTTGCAGGCTTAGTGGTTATTACTGCAGATCCATTATCACCATCACCATTAATGGCGTGTTTATATGGCCTACTAGGTGGTTCTCTAGTTGTACTGAGTATTGTGGCACTTGATAAAGTGAAAATTGATGACCCTGTAGGTGCCATCTCTGTGCATGGTGTATGTGGCATATTAGGTGTGGTGTTAGTGCCGGTTACTAATGCAGAGGCTAACATTGTGGCGCAGTTAATTGGTTTACTATGTATCATTGGCTTTGTGTTTATCGCTTCATTCATTGTTTGGGCAGTCTTAAAACAAACCATGGGTATTCGTGTTACCGAAGAGGAAGAGCTAAACGGTATGGATCAACATGATTGTGGTATTGATGCTTACCCAGAATTTGTTTCAGTAAGAAGTAATTAAAAGTATTGTGTGTTCAATCAAAGCCCTACTCAGTTAGGGCTTTTTTGATTTCAGGAAGGGTTAATTTTTCAGGTGTTAGAGTAATGTGATAAGCTCCTCGCGTTAAATCAACCTTTGGAATGTATTACACTTAAATGGCTGAAAAAAAGAAAACACCGACCAGTAAATCCTCGACTAAGCGCGCTACTAAGTCATCTAAAACATCAGCGCGAAAAAGTGCTGCAAAAAAACCGCAAGTTCGGCTAAACGGCCATTTTTAAAAACTTTGTTTTCTATTTTTTGGAAACTGAGTCTGGCGACTTTCATCGCTGTAGCATTTTACTTTATTTATCTTGATGCAAAAATCACCCGCCAATTTGAAGGCAATAAATGGCAACTTCCAGCCCAAGTGTATGCGCGTTCAATGACGTTTTTTCCTGGGCAGTTTTTATCTGAGCAAGAAGTTTTATGGGAGCTTAAACGTTTAAATTACACGGCAGTTAATCGCTTAAGCCGCACAGGGCAATATATTAAAACAGCTAATAGTATTAAGATTTTTCGTCGTGATTTTGAATTTTATGATGGTTTAGAAAATGCTCACGTAATTGAACTATGTTTCTCTGGGGAAAAGGTTGCCAGTATTAAAGATAAATTCGGTCGTCGCTTAAACACTGCCAGATTAGAGCCTGTACAAATAGCCCGTATAGGTAATGACTCAAAACAAGACCGTGAATTTGTGCCATTAGATAAATTTCCAGACATGCTTAAAAATGCTTTGTTAGTGGTCGAAGACCGCGATTTTTATGAGCATCACGGGGTATCGGTATTTTCTATTTTACGCGCTTTGTATACCAATATTCGCGCAGGAAGAACCGTACAAGGTGGCAGCACACTGACGCAACAGCTAGCTAAAAATATTTACCTTACTCGCGAACGTTCGTTAGTACGCAAAATCAATGAAGCCTTTATTGCGCTTATTCTTGATTATCGTTACTCAAAAGATCAGATTCTCGAGGCTTATTTAAACGAAGTCTATCTAGGTCAGTCATACAACCAAGGTGTGCATGGTATGGGATTAGCGGCTGAGTTTTACTTTGCAAAACCCGTTGATGAACTTGAGTACGACCAAATTGCCTTGCTGGTGGCCATGGTTAAAGGCCCTTCTTATTATAACCCTAGACGTTACAAAGAGCGCGCTATGGAGCGTCGTGACTTAGTGCTGCGTTTAATGGTCGATAATAAACTTATTTCTACTAAAGAGTATCGAGCCTCGTTAAAGCGCGCCATTGATATTGCGCCAATGAAAGCCAGCTTACAAAAGTCTTACCCAGGTTACTTAGAGTTGGTTAATCGCGAGCTGAAACAGCTGCTACCTGATAAAGAAGTGTTAGATGCAGGGGTGCGCGTATTTACCTACTTCGACTTGCAAAAACAAACCGCAATGGAAGAATCGATTAAGGTCAGTTTACCTTATTTGGAAAGGCGTCCAAATACCAAAGAATTAGAAGCGGCAATGATCTCCGTTAATGTTGAAAAAGCCGGTGTATCAGCGTTAGTCTCTGGACGCGATGTGCGTTACTCAGGGTTTAACCGCGTGCTAGATACCAAGCGCAATATTGGCTCATTAGTTAAACCGGCAGTGTATTTAAGTGCACTGCAGCTTCCTCATTATAACTTAGCGACATTGCTTGATGATTCACCCTTGCAAGTCACTAATGAAGAGGGAAATATTTGGCAGCCAGAAAACTTTGATCGTCAATACCGAGGCGCCGTGCCTCTTTATAAAGCATTCAGTCACAGCATTAATATTCCGGCAGTTAACTTAGGGCTTGATGTTGGGGTCGATAAAGTAGCTAACACCCTCAGGGGCTTAGGAGCTAAAGGCTATATTAATGAATACCCATCGTTGCTATTAGGGGCTATTGAAATGTCGAGCTTTGAAGTGGCGCAGCTTTATACCACGATTGCTGCAGATGGAAAGTACAGAGAGCTGACGTCTATCTCAGCATTAACCGACTCGGTTGGTAAAGTACTTTATAAGCATAAAGTG
Source organism: Pseudoalteromonas sp. KJ63-1 (assembly GCF_055808145.1). The sequence goes on from NZ_CM147855.1 coordinate 766,148, forward strand.
AGTAACGAACAACGTTTTACTAAAGATGCTATGTATATGACCAAATACGCTATGAAGCGAGTAACTAAAGATGGTACTGCTAAGCGCTTAAATTTACATTTTCCGTCGATTCAGCTCGCAGGTAAAACAGGTACCAGTAACGAATTACGCGACAGCTGGTTTGCTGGGTTTGACCAAAATACAGTGACGGTTGCTTGGCTAGGTCGTGACGATAATAAAAGCACTGGTTTGACTGGTAGTGTAGGGGCGCTTGAAACTTATATTCGTTATTTAAAACCGCTAAACCCCCAAGCCATTGCCGATACTCGTCCATCTTCAATTCGGTGGGCATTTGTAAACGAGCAAACCGGGAAGCAAGCACCACCAGGGTGTGGCAAAGTGATTCAATTACCACTTAGGGCCAGTGAGTTTAAACCAAGACCCCAGTGTATTCGCTAAGTAATAAAAACAAAAAAGCCCGAAAGGGCTTTTTTTATGGATTTCTCTAATAAAGGACTAGTGAAATGTTTTTATTTATTTTTATAGTATAAATATTGTTCACCTGTTGTTAGTTTAAAGGAATGGGTGTTTGTTTGTTTTTTGTTAATTTTATTGGTTTTTTTGTTTGCATTTTTGTTTCATAAGCATATTATAAATATGCCTTTAAGGCATATAATTATAATTTCAAACAGGGATAAATAATGAAATCAATATTTAGGAAAAGTATAACGGCAATTGCCGTATCAGCATCCTTAGGCCTAGCATTACCTGCTGTTGCATCTGATGTAATAGGAACTGTAAATAATATTAATGATAATAGTTCTTACACTGTAAAAGTTAAAAATCCTGCAACAGGTTTAGAGCGAACTCTAAGTATTTCTAGTGAAGGCACCTTTCGCTTTGCCTCTCTGCCTACAGGTAGTTACGAGATACAAATATTAAAAGGCGATGCTGTAGTTGCTGAAGACCGCGTTAGAGTCTCTTTAGGTGCCAATTCAAAAGCTAACTTTGACCTAAACAGTTTCGATTCTTCTGGCCCAGAGGTAATTCAAGTTGTTGGTGCTCGTATTTCATCAATAGATCTTTCAACAGCTGATTCGGGCCTAGTTATTACAGATGCTGAAATTGACAGAATGCCAATTAATCGTGATTTAACATCAGTTGCATTATTAGCACCTGGGGCTGTAAAAGGCGATAGCGCATTTGGAAATACAGCGTCATTTGGTGGTTCTTCTGTTGCTGAAAATGCATGTTATATTAACGGGTTAGAAGTTACTAATACTCGCCAAGGCTTAGGGTGTGGCGAAGTCCCGTTTGAATTCTATGACCAATTTCAAGTTAAAACCGGTGGTTATTCAGCCAAGTTTGGCCGAGCTACTGGTGGTACTATTAATACAACTACAAAAGGCGGTACTAACGAGTGGGAATTTTCTGCTGTAGTTCAGTACCAACCTGATTCTTTGCAAGAAGAGGGCAGCATTTCTCGTGGCAATAATGGAGCAGGTCAAATTTTCAGAGATGAAAGCTATGACTCTGATAACAAGACTGATGTTACACTTGCCGTTGGTGGCCCACTTATTGAAGACACACTTTTTTTCTATGGGTTAATAAACCCTCGTGATACTGAGTCGTCTTATACTTGGGGTGGAGATGAATTTTCACCGAACGATCAGTACCGAGAAGAATCTGCATCTGGCGGAGATAATTTATTTTGGGGTGGTAAACTCGATTGGGATATTAATGAGAACCATCGCTTAAGCTATTTTGCTTATTCAAATCGTCGTGATATTGAGCGTTCTGTTTATGATTACAACAACGGTGTTATAGGCGACCGCAAAGATGGTGCATTACTTAAGCGTGGTGGCGAAGCGCAAAGCTTGAGTTACACAGGTGTACTAACTGAAGATTTAGTTGTCACAGCAATGGCTGGTACAATTGAGACTGAGTATGAAACGCAATCGGAAAACTTAATTTGCCCAAGTATTACAGATTCTCGTGGTACTTCTAATCCAATCACTGGTTGTGGTGCTGGTGGTAGCTTTGGTGCAAATAATGATGAAAATACTCAGTACCGCCTTGATATTGAGTATGTTTGGCAAGACCATCAGATTAGCTTTGGTATCGATTATCAAGAGCGTGAATCTGAGCGTGTGAGTCGTCCTATCGGTGGCCACAGTTATGATTACCGTACACTAGCGGCTAACGGCAGTTTTCAAGCTGATAATGGCGCATTAACAAACAATACTGGTAATGTATTGCAATACGTTGAAGATCGAGTGTTTGATGGTGGCGGTAGCTTTAAGTCAGAGCTTACGGCTTATTACATAGAAGATAATTGGCAAGTAACAGATGATTTTGCGGTAACTGTTGGCTTACGTATAGATGAATTTGATAGTTGGGGCACAACAGACAAGCTACTTACAAGCTTCAAAACGGATGTTGCTCCTCGTTTAGGTTTCACGTGGGATCCAACGAGCACTGGCGACACTAAAGTATATGGTACTTATGGACGTTATTACTTACCTGTTGCAAATAACACTATTTTCCGTGCAGCTTCTGGGGTAAGTGATATTACTACTGCTTACACGTATACGGGTGTTGATGCAACGACAGGAGCCCCTACAGGTTTGGCTCCGTTGGCGGATACTCTTGGCTCAGGCGGTTTAGCTAACTCACAACAAGTAAGTGGTGTTCCGGTTATCCCAGAAAAAGATATTTTCCAAGCGCAAGAAGCCGAACCATTTTCAAAAGATGAATATATTTTAGGTGTACAGCAAGCACTAAATGATGAGTACACTGTTGGTATTAAAGGTGTTTATCGTGAAGTTGCTACTGCATTAGATGATTACTGTGGTCGTTATGCTTACCCATATTGTGTGATGATTAATCCTGGTTCATCTTCTAGCTGGTATAGTGATGGTTATTATTGGAATGGTACTGATTGGGGTGATTCAAGCTTTGATAACGACGGTGTTCCAGATGAAGGTTCACTAACGACTTACTCTGCCGACACTATTGGTTTACCTAAGGCTAATAATGAATATACCGCCGTAGAGTTTAACTTAAATTATCAGGCTGATACGATTCGTTACCAGTTTGGTTATACATGGGCACGAAGTGTTGGTAACTTTGAAGGTGCTGTTAAATCTGATATTGGCCAAGCTGATGCAGGTATTACACAAGACTTCGACTTCCCAGCTGTAATGGATGGCTCTCAGGGTTATCAACCTAATGATCGTCGTCATACATTTAAATTCTTTGGTAGTTGGGAGCCAGTTGAAAACTTGACTGTAGGTTGGAATGCAACATTACAAAGTGGTCGTCCTAAAAGTTTATTCGGCCAAGGTTACCCGTCAAAAGATCCAAATCTAAATGGTGGTTGGGGTGATACTTTCTACATTTACACAAATGAGTGTCCTGATACCAATGGTAATGGTGAATGTGAGCAAGAAGAAAAAATCTATGAAAAGCATGATCGTGGTACAAATGGTCGTACACCATGGACATTTAACTTAGATTTATCTGCTGCATATGATTTTACTGTTTCAGATATTGATATGAGAGCATCAATCAATGTGTTCAACATATTAAATAGTCAGTCAGAAGCGTCTGTAAATGAGCATTACGAGCAAAATGAAGGCGAAGTTAATGCTTACCATGATGCTGCTTACTCTTGGCAGACTCCACGTTATGTTCGTATAGGGTTTGAAGCTCGATTCTAATCAACTTCATAACGATTCAATAGCGTTAAAAAAACAAAAAAAGCCCGAAAGGGCTTTTTTTATGCGAAAGATTTTTTGTCCTGAAATACGTTTACACATTTAGGTTCTATTTATGAAGACCATTGAAATTAAAGGCACTAAGCGTACCCAACGAGATTGTACATTAGGGGCTTTAAACTATCCGTTGTTAAGTAAGTAGAAAAAGGTGACTTCACACACAAGTAAGCGAAAAGCATATATTAATGGTCATTAGTAACTGATAGTTATAGTCGGAGAATAATGGATTATGAGCTGAGTGATGAAATGAAAGCGCTATAGATGACGATTAAGCATAGCGTTTTTAAACGTGACGCGATTCATCATTCAGGTAGAGGTTTACAGTGTTGCTCTGAAGTATATCAAGATGAGTTATTTAAAAAGAGAATTAAGCCATCGATGACGGATATGACTGTTATCAAAACACCTGAGCAGAGCGTAGAAACGGGATATTAAAGTAATATTGCTACTGTATAAATGTTATACATGGTAGAGTTAAGCTGCTTGTTGAGGAGTTGATATTCATATAAAATGAAATGCGTTCGTACTTAAGTTTGGGTATGAAAATACCAAATCAAGTGTATAAAAAAACTTGGTACTGACACACCAAGCCCCTCATTAAAACCGTCAAATTATTTCAGGACGGGGCAATTATTAATTTTTTAAGATTTAAAAAATTGCATTGATTTAGTCAGATCATCCGATAGTTGCTGTAATCGCTGAGCATCCTGTAAGGAAGACTGTGCCGAACTAAGCGTATGATTAGCTAGGTTACTCACCTCCTCTGAGTCGCCTAGAGCTTGTGCCGTAGCTTGTGATTGCTCTTTTACTCGCAGGGCTATTTCTTCTCCTTGTTGTTTAATCATATTCATACTGTATTCTGCATCTTGTAACACTTGATTTGTTTGTGTTGCGGCATCAACAGATTGCTCCATTTTTTCTACACTAGAATGCATTTTTTGCTGTGTATCTTCAGATGATTGTTGCAACGAGCTAATAATTTGATGTATTTCTTGGGTTTGCGTTTGTGTGCGTTTAGCGAGTGTCCTTACTTCATCTGCAACAACTGCAAAACCACGGCCATGCTCTCCTGCACGAGCGGCTTCAATAGCGGCATTAAGTGCTAGCAAGTTGGTTTGCTCGGCTATTTCACTTATCCCTTTGCTTACTTTGCTTATTTCTTGGCTATCTTGGGCAAGCTTATTAAGCGATTGCTGGCTGTGTGCAAATTCAACTTTTAAGTCTTGCATGTATTTAGCCAGCTCCATCGTGTTAACTGCGCCTTGTTTAACATGTTTTGTTGCTTTTTGAGCTGTGAGCATTGCCTTATTAGCTGAGTCCTCAACGCTGTGTGCGCTGTGGCTCATATTACTAAGGGCTGAGTTGATAGCATTAACGCGGTTTTGCTGCTTTTCTACATCCTGACTCGTTTGGCTACTTACATGAGATAAGGAGTAGGTTGCATCAGATAGTGAATGTGTGCTGCTTTTAACCTTCTCTAATAGCTTTGTAAAAGCACGTAATAAAGCATTGTACCTTTGGGCAATGATGTCCATTTCATCGTGAGTACTTGAATTGATCTTCGAGTTTAAATCGCCATTGGCTGCTTGCTCTGCACAAAGAGCAAATTGGGTAATAGTATCAACTACAACAAAGTAAAAGCCGACCATAAGATATAAAGCAAATAGCAAACTTATCACAGAGGCCGCTAATACTAAGTTGCGTATCCACAATTGTGAGGCGTATTTTTTGTCAATAAGACTCTCAAGAGTTGGGATACTTTTTTCAACTAGCGTATTAATACTCGTGTTTACATTGTTAGTGAGCTTCGCAAATTCTGCTTTTGTTAAGGCTATGTTGTCAGGTTCAAGTAATTTTTTTTCTATGGCGTTTTTAAATGTATTGATTGCGCTGTGTAATTGTTTTAGTGGCGCAGATAAGGCTTCGCTCACGGTGCTATCAGCATCGGTTGCTACTTTAAGTGTTTTATATAATTGATTTTCATAAAGGGGTAACGATTTATTTAAGTTAGATAGCGCAATAAAGGTTTCAGGAGTAAATCGATTATTATCGATCACAGTGTTTGCACTTCGTGTTAGTAAGTTAATTTGGACAATTAGCGAGGGTAAAGGCAGTACTAATGAGCGGTTAAGGTAGGAGCTTGCAAGCTGGTTATCTAACGCTAAGTTAGATTCAATAGAAATAAACTCGAGTATATCCTGAGTTTTAGTACTATTGATTTGATAGCCTAACGCACGCGCAACTTGTGGATTTTTATCTGTGTTGCCATCTATTTGGTTACTTAAGATGCGATGGTAACCTTTTAAGCCCTGTTGCTGCATTTGCGAAACACTAATACTGTTACCTAGCAAAGACACTAAAAAAATAAACTCAGCGCTAACGGTAATAATAAAATTCCAAACACAACACTAATTTTTGTTTTATATTTTAAATTTGCCATGAGTGTGATGGCGGGGGCTGCTAAGTGTCTTAATCCTGACATAGTTTTCTCTTATAATTGATTTAGGCTACATAGACCGTATAAAGTCTAATTATTATTCAAATATAAGCGTTTACAAATAAAAAAAGCCCTTTCGGGCTCTTTTCAATTTTATATTATTAATTTGTGTTTTATACGTAATTAATAACGTTATAAAGTGTACTTATAGCTTAGCAAAAGCGCGCTCTGCCGCTTGTATTGTTGCTTGAACTTCTTGCTCTGTGTGCGCAGCACAAACAAAACCAGCTTCAAACGCTGAGGGCGCTAAATAAACCCCTTCTTCAAGCATTAAGTGGAAGAACTTTTTAAAGCGCTCTAAATCACATTCAGTGGCTTGTTGGTAAGTAGTTACTTTTTCTGCATCAGTAAAGAAAAAGCCATACATGCCGCCAGCGTAGTTAGTCGTTAAGGCAATACCTACTTTTTTAGCTGCGGCTTCAAAGCCTTCACAAATCGCTTTACTAATGGCTTCTAGTTTTTCGTGAACGCCAGGTGCGCTAAGTAACTCAAGTGATTTTAAACCTGCAGCCATCGCAATTGGATTTCCTGACAGTGTACCTGCTTGATAAACAGGGCCTACAGGGGCTATGTAATCCATAATTTCTGTTTTACCACCAAACGCGCCTACTGGCATGCCACCACCAATTACTTTACCTAAACAGGTTAAGTCTGGTTTGATGTTGTAGTAAGCCTGAGCGCCACCAAGGGCTACACGAAAACCTGTCATTACTTCGTCAAAAATAAGCACAGATTGGTACTGATCACAGACTTCACGCAGTCCTTCTAAAAAGCCAGGTACTGGTGGGATGCAGTTCATGTTACCTGCAACTGGCTCAACAATAATACACGCGATTTCATCGGCATATTTAGCAAAAATCGCTTTCACTTCTTCAATATTGTTAAACGATACCGTAAGGGTGTGTTTAGCTAAATCTTCAGGAATGCCCGGAGAGTTAGGTACACCCATAGTTAATGCACCAGAGCCGGCTTTTACTAGCAGCGAATCTGCATGGCCGTGGTAACACCCTTCAAACTTTAAAATTTTGTCACGACCAGTAAAGCCACGGGCTAAGCGAATTGCACTCATTGTTGCTTCGGTACCTGAGCTTACCATACGTACTTTTTCGATTGATGGTACTAGCTCTTTAACTTTTTCAGCCATTAAAATTTCAGCTTCGGTAGGTGCACCGTAGCTTAAACCATTTTCTACCGCATCATGCACTGCTTGTTTAATTTCAGGGTGATTGTGGCCCATAATCATTGGACCCCAAGAGCCCACATAATCGATGTAACGGTTGCCATCAGCATCAAATGTAAACGCGCCCTGTGCTTTAGTAATAAACAGCGGAGTACCACCTACACCATTAAAAGCACGCACTGGTGAATTTACGCCACCAGGAATAGAGTCTTGAGCTCGTTTAAATAAGTCTTGGCTAATTGTCATGAAAAATCCTATTATTTTATTACTTTAAAAATAAGAGTTTAGCTGTCGCGTTTGCGGCTAAACCAAGGTACGTCTACTTCATACTGCTCGACTTTGTTTTCTACGCCAAGGGTTAAAGCAAACAGTGCCATACGAATGAGTACGCCATTTTGTACTTGGCGGAATATTGCTAGATTGTCGTTAGCATTTAAGTCGTTATCAAGTTCGTTTGCCTCTAAACGGCTATCGCGAGGAAGCGGATGCATTAATACCGAATTAGGTTTGCAATGGCTATTGTAAATAGACTGGCTAATTCTAAATCCACCACGATACTTGTTGGCTTCCTCTTGAGACGGAAAACGCTCTTCTTGGATACGTGTTTGATAAACAATATCGGCCGCTAAGTTACCTTCCATTTTATCAACCAGTTCAATTTTATGTCCTGCATTTTCAACGGCAGATAAAATTGAGTCAGGCATTTGCAAGCCATTAGGGGCAACCATCGAAAACTTAATATCTTTATAATGGCATAATAACTTTGATAGCGAGTGAACGGTACGGCCATATTTTAAATCGCCAACTAGCGCAATATGCATACCATCAATATTTTGATCGAAGCGGTTAAGCTCACGCTCAATAGTTAATAAATCAAGCAGTGCTTGAGTAGGGTGCTCATTGGGGCCATCGCCACCGTTTATTACTGGTACGCTGCAGCCTGTTGCAAATTCAGCTACGGAGCCTGAGTCTGGGTGGCGCATTGCAACCGCATCAGCATAGGCTGAAATAACACGTGCGGTATCATATAAAGACTCGCCCTTAGCAAGCGCTGAGCTTTGCATACCGGTGGTTTCACGAACTAGTCCACCGAGTAAGTTAAACGCAGTGCCAAAACTAACACGAGTACGCGTACTAGGTTCAAAAAACAGGTTCGCTAAAATAGCGCCTTCAAGCACATTGGTACGCTTTTGTTTTTTAGCGTATGGCTCCATTTTTTTGCCACAGTAAATATACGTTCAATACAGTCTCGATCGAGTTGATTAACAGAGAGTATATTTTCACCTTGGAAACTGAACATGGGGTTATTCCTAGTTATTCAAAAAGGCGCGATAATCCATAAAGGAGCACGCAATCGCGCGTATTATACAAACTTAGTTTGCGACTTGGCAGTGTAATTTATAATCCTGTATTTAAAAGCTTGGCTTAATTATGGCTAAAGCAACTATAACTAGTAACGCTAAAACAGGTAGCTCGTTGAAAATTCGGTAAAACCGATCGCTTTTAGTATTTCTATCGTGTTTAAAATCAGCTAATAACTTGAAACAGTAGCCATGATAAATGTATAAAATGATCACCAGCACTAGTTTGTAATGCAACCACATGCTGTAACGAAACCATTCGCGGCCGTATTCAAAGATGGTTAACACGCCAAATACTGCGGTAAGCACAGCAAAGGGAGTAACAAAATAAAGTAGCCGACGTTCCATTACTTTTAGCATTGAGTTACACGATTTTTCTTCACTCATAGCGTGATAAACAAAAAGGCGAGGTAGGTAAAAAATACCGGCAAACCAAGCAATCATAAAAAATACGTGCAAGGTTTTGTAAATTAATAATGCGCTCATACTGTTCTCATTATTGTTAAAGTAAACTGTTGCGTATGGTTAGAATATGATGGATTTGATCCCACCGTAGTAATCCCATAATTTGTTGATTATCTAGCAAGTTATACACATAAAGCGCGCCACTGCGCTTATCATTTAAAATTTCAAAGGCATCTGCAAGGGTGGCTTGGCTGCTAATACCTTGTAAGCTAATGTATTTTATATTGACCGCCTGATCAGACATTAAACTTAAGTCATATTCGGCTAGGCGATAACCATTTTCTTCGTCAAACACAATTAACGGTGTTTGGCTGTCCATGGCATCTAGGCTGTTTTTTATTTGCTCTTTATCATCGGAGTAGAGCAGTTTAAAGTCTTCATCCATATCATCCATCACCCCTACTTTTTGTAGGGCTTCAGTGGCGGGAGACACATGGTAAGGTAATCCCTGAAAGTCTAATTGCTGTAAAAATATTGAGCGGTTACCAAATACCTGCAAAGCTGTAACGTAGGCGGTGGTAATGACGATCATCGCCGGTACAATAATTTCCGGTGAAGAGGTCAGCTCCATTACTGTGGTCAGTGCTGCTAAGGGAGAGTGCAACGTTGCTGCCAGTAAGCCTGCCATGCCGAGTACCCCATAAGTACCAGCTATGTCAGTCCCAGGGCTAATAAACTGAGCAAAAAATGCCATTAAAGTACCGGTTAAAACGCCCAGCCCAATAACCGGACCTATCAACCCACCAGGAATACCTAAGCCAATAGCAAATAAGGTGGCTAATAACTTAGCAATTAAAATAGTGGTGAGTAGTTGCATGTTTTCAGGTGACTCAACCGCAATGGTTATCGCACTCATACCCGAGCCCATTGCTTGTGGAACTGCATAGGCAATTAAGCTGGCAATACACCCTGCAATAATTAAACGTGGAAACATACTTAGTGGTTTAAAGGTTTTAATAATTAGCATTAAGTTTTGATTAAAAGCATAAGCCACCGCGCCCAGTCCCATGCCGCACAAAATTAAATAGGGATAATGCCAACCACTTAGAGGCGCAATGCTTATTAGCGCAAGTTCTGAGCCTTCACCAAATACAAATTGAGTGGCTAATGCACCGGTAACGGCTGCGAGCATTATCGGCACAAAAATATGTACTTTGTATTCTCTGAGCACCACTTCCATTACAAAAATAACCGCAGCAAGAGGGGTATTGAACGATGCAGCAATACCCGCAGCAACGCCACATCCACTGAGGGTACGCATAGCGTTGTGAGGTAAGTGTAATTTATTCGCTAATATGCTTGCCCCCGCTGCCCCCATGTGAACTGATGGGCCTTCGCGGCCAACAGAAAAACCGCTGATCAGCGCCAGTGCTCCACCAACAAACTGATTAACCGTGTTATACAGTGGCATTTGCCCGTAATGGCGCTTAATTCTGTGTATTACAAAAGGAATACCTAAGCGGTAATGTTTAAATCCAGTGAAAGCCGCAAATGTAGCTATTAATAACGCTGCAACTAAAGGCATTAATATCCGCTCTAAAGTGGGTAGGGTGGTAAAATCGTCAGGGGTTTCTAGAAATAAACTTTGAAAAAATAAAATGGTTAAACGAAACAGTATAATAAAAAATGCAGCAATTAATCCGGCACTTACGCCTAATAAGCATAATTGTACGGATGTTTTTGGTTTTGCTAATCGACGTCTCAGTCGCTCAAGCCACATGCTTTATTTCCCCGTAGCATTTTTAGGCGTCAAGTTTATCAAAATAGTCTAGGGAAGTCCTTGAGATTTTTAACAACAGATTCATTTAAATTTAATTTATACTGCTCCTATTCACAGAGTGAGCTAAACAAGCCATGTTAGCATTTGAGCGTGAAAGCATAGATTAACTATACTTGATTAAAATACTCAGGTATTAGATAATCTCGTGCATTAGTATTAAGGTATTGAGGGTTATAAGATGTCTGAAGAATTACCCATTAAGTTTAGCGACGCAGCCGCTGTGCGTGTTAAACAGTTAATCGACGAAGAAGAAAACCCAGATCTAAAACTGCGTGTTTATGTCACAGGCGGTGGGTGTTCAGGTTTTCAATACGGTTTTACTTTTGATGAAAAAGCGAATCCTGGCGATTTAGAAATTGTTAAAAACGGGGTTACCTTAGTCATTGACCCTATGAGTATCCAATATTTAGTTGATGGCGAAGTTGACTACACCGAAGGGTTAGAAGGGGCGCGCTTTTTTGTCTCTAATCCTAATGCGACCACCACATGTGGCTGTGGTGCTAGTTTTAGCGTATAAAAATATCGTTATCCAAAAAAACCGCTTAATGAAGTGACCCCATAAAGTTGGACTCATTTCTAAGCGGCTGCCAAGGCCTGATTTCGATACTGTATCGGACTCAGGCCTTTTAGTTTCAGTTTAATACGCTCATTGTTGTAATAGTGGATATATTCTTTAATGTTTTCAATAAGATCATTCACGTCTTTAAACGTTTCGTTGTGGTACATCTCGCTCTTCAATATGCCGAAGAAGTTCTCAGCAACCGCATTATCTAAACAATTTCCTTTTCTAGACATACTTTGTTGCAATCCTTTTTCCTTAAGGTGATTTTGATATTGTTTGTTTTGATATTGCCACCCTTGATCTGAGTGTACAACTGGCTTTTCATTTGGCTTCAACCTAGCAGTTGCTGTTTTAAGCATGTCAGTTACCAAAGGGAGTGCAACGGATTTTCTGACTTCGTAACTGATTACCTCTTGGTTGAATAGGTCAATCATAGGCGATAGATATACCTTCTCATTATCCACTTTAAACTCCGTCACATCCGTCACCCATTTTTGATTTGGCTTCTGCGCAGTAAACTCGCGGTTAAGCGTATTTTCTGCGATTTTACCCACTTCACCTTTATAGGATTTATAGCGCTTAGGCCTTACTTTTGACTTGAGTCCTAACTCATTCATCAACCGTTGAACGCGCTTATGATTAACAAATACTCCCATTGCTCTCAGGGCACTCGTAATTCTGCGATAGCCATATCGCCCTTTATGCGCGTGATAAATATCACGTATTTTTACCAGTAAATCATTGCTTGCACAGGGTTGCTTACAAGTAGTGCGATGATAATAGTAAACACTCTTTGGCAGCCCTGTAGCCTTTAAAAGGTGTCGTAAGCTATGCTTTGCCTTGAACTCTTCGACGACTATCGTTTTGTCTTTGCTTTTTTCTTTCTGGCTTGAGCCAAGGCTTCTAACTTTTTTAGCACATCATTCTCAGCTCGTAAGTATGCTAGTTCTTCTCGTAACTCCTCCTCAGTCATTTGCTCTACTAGTTTTGATGAAGAAGAATTATTTGTCATGAATGGCTTACCTTTTCTCTGTGGTTTAAGACGTGATATACCATCACGAGCATAAAGCTTTTGCCATTGAAAAAGAATGCCTGGGGACGATAAATCGAAGAAAGCACTGGTATAACCGAGTGACCAACTGTTTGCTGTCATCGCTTTTAACACTTCAGCCTTAAATGCTAGAGAATAAGGTTTGTGAACAGACCTGAAGCTTTCAGCGCCATGAATTCGATAAATAGCGGTCCAATATCGGACCTGCCTGTCTGTAACATTAAATCTGTTACTTACCGCCGAAGAGCTTTCAGACAAAGCGAGTTCAGCTATTTTGAGCTTGAAAGCTCGGTGATGTTTGGACATAAAAAGACCCCCAGTAATTGGAATGTCCAACTATTGGGGGTCACTTCATAATAAGCGGTTTTTTTATATGTTCAAAAAAATTATAACTCAGTTGGGCTGTACTCTGTTATTTGCATCATTAACACAAAAAAACCAAGTACAAACGCTGAGAAAACTAAAATATAGATAAATCCTTTTTTACCCTGTTTTATTGGAATTGCATAATGGCGTAAAAAAAAGTACCAACCTAAGCACAAAATAATAGGCAGTAAAAAGAGTAGTCTAAACATGATTTAACCTCTTTAAGTTAGGGTCAATAGACCCTAATAATAAACAGCTTATATTTAAATGAAACAAAAAAGTTATAAAATATTTAACCTTATTCAGACTTAGTAAATATTTGTTGTTAGACTTTAATCGCAGAATTACTAATTAATCATTCAGATCAATGGTGAATGGTATATAATGTATCCAAGAATGAGACGGGCAAGGTTTCATTTTTACAATAATAAAGAGTTAATACATATTTGAGAATCTTTTTTGTTTGAATTGTAAGCGTTTACACTGTGTCTTAGTTAGTCTCAGTGGGCTTACAATGTTGACGGCATTGAGCACTTTGCAATATGTATAGTTAAACAACGAGTAGGAGTTGTATATGATGGGTAAAACCGTATCTTCGGAAGAAAATGCAAAGCTAACAAAGTGGCTTAAAACTAAGCGCCATGAAAAAGGCTATACAATGCGCAGCTTAGCGCAAATATTGGGTACGCCACATTCTTTTATTGGCAAAATAGAAAACCAAGAACGTCGCTTAGATGTGATTGAGTTTGTTCGCTATTGCAATGCATTAGAAGTTGACCCGTATGAAGCATTAAGCTTAATTAAAGCTGATTAACGCTTTTAGGCTGTAATCGTAAAGTTAAACCTAACGTCTACAGCTAATACTAATGCAGGGATGCATTAGGTATTACCTATTATGATAATTTTGCTCTAATGCATATAGTTTGTGCCTAATTAGATATAAAAATATCAATGAAGGTAAAACCATAAGTGCTGTTAAAACAAAAAATAATGACCAATTTCCCATCAGCCAATCATCAATAACTACGCCACTATAACTCGATAATAACGTACGCCCTAAGTTACCCAATGATGCCAGTAGCGCATAATGAGTGGCGCTAAATGCTCTGTCACACAGCATAGATATAAAGGCAACCATCGCCACTAAAGACCAAGCTTGGGTAAAGCCATCAACTACAATTGCCATTGCATATAAGTGTTCCTGCGGTCCTGCTAAGGCAATCCAAGAAAACATTAAGTTAGATGCAGCCATGGCGATACCACTTATAAATAGGCCTTTTACTATGCCATATTTGTGGTTAAAAATACTGCCTAAAAAGGCAAATACGATAGTGATTAAACCCGTGCCTAGCTTGGAGTAATTTGCTATCTGAGTATTACTAAAGCCCACTTCCTTATAAAATACAATCGACATGCGTGCTAAAAATGCTTCACCAATTTTAAATAAGAAAATAAACGCCAGCAGTGCTAGTGCAGTTTTAACCCCATTTTTAGCAAAAAAGGTTTTAAATGGGTCAACCACGGTGACACCCAGCCATGCGAGTATTTTCGTTAGTGGTGTTTGTTTGCTTGCCGCAAGCTTTTCAAGATAAACACGCTCTAGCTCGGCATGAACAGCTTCACGGTTTGATTTTGGTTCTTTAGCCCAAAACACACAGCTAATTAATAAAAGCATAATCGCAGATAAAAAATAATAGATCTGTGGCCAGTCAATATTTGGCATATCAGCCATATAAAAGGGCACAGCCCCTAATAAAGCATAACCTGTCCACCAACCAGATGTAGCCATTGCGGCGGCTGCGGTAGCTTTGTGAGATTCATTTTCACTAAGGGTGTCAATTCGAAAGGCATCTATAGCAATATCTTGCGTCGCAGAGGCTATGGCGATCAGTAAGCAAAGTGCGGCGGCAATCGCTAGGTTTGCTTTTAAATCAAGTCCTGCAAGTAGTAACGTGCCAAGTAAAATAAAGCTTTGGCAAAACAAGATCCAACTGCGGCGCTGACCAAGCCAGTTGTACAGAAAGGGCAGTTTAGTGCGGTCTATTAAAGGCGACCATAAAAAATTGATACTGTAGGCACCAAACACAATGCCAAATAGGCCAATCATGCTGCGACTCAAACCTTCATCTTTAAGCCAAGCCGACATTACCGAACCAATTAACACCCACGGAAAGCCACTGCTCATTCCAAATATAAAAACATTAATTAAACGTTTATCTTTAAAATAAGAAAAGTATTCTCGAACGGAAAGTGTGCTATTCATAAGGGCTCATTGGCTCATTGAAAGAGCAGCCAAAGCTACTCTGATAAAAAGTTATAAAGGAACTTGTTCAAGCACCTTGATATTTAATATAACAACCGGTTTTTCAGGGACAAAGTTGTAGCCAATTTTGTCATTAAAACCCGTTTTTACAGCCATGATTTTATCGAGCGTCTCATAACCTTCCATAACACTGCCAAACACGGCAAATCCCCAATCTCGCCCTGGATTTAAATGGTCATTGTCATCCATGTTAAAAAAGAACTGACGCGTTCCTGAGTGTGGTTCTCGATCTTGATAGGCCATAGCAATGCTATACATATCGTTAGTTAAGCCGTTACCGCTTTCATTAAAAATAGGGTCGTTTTCATGCAGGCCATCGTAATCTTTATCATAACCACCGCCTTGAATTACAAAATCACGATCATTTTCTACATCGCGTTCTACACGATGAAACACACTGCCTTGATAGCTTTTATCAGACACGTAAGTCAAAAAGTTATTGACCGTAATAGGGGCTCTTGAGCGGTCTAGCTCAACCACAATACTGCCCAACGATGTCACAATTTCTACTCGAGGGAAAATATTATCTTTTTGCACAAAGCGGCCTTCTTGTGCCGCTAAACTATTTACGCTAAAAAGTAAGCTTACGCAGATTAAAAAAAGTTGCTTCATTATTAACCTTCTAAAAATGCAATTAATTCAGGGTCAGATACAATGCGGGTAATTAACTGCTCAGTCAACTTATTGAGCTGACCTTCAATTTTTGCCCTATCATGACCAAGTGGTCCAGATAAATTAGCATTACCGCTATAACGCTTACTGAAATTACTGGTTGGGCGAATCACCCGTACTTCAAATTCAATCTTGGCATCACTGGTATGGCTCATTAGCTTTTCTGTAACCACAGCTTGCAGTGCGTGAATATCTAACTCAAAACGTAATTGCGCTAAATTAGAAATGCTAGCGCCATTGCGACTAAGCGCACTGTCTAATGCACTTTTAACTGACTCAGTAATACCCGTGCTGGCAATGGTTTTTGTTTTGCTTGATTCAATAAGCTTTAAGGTTGCACTGTCACCACGTAAATCAATCACGCTGGTGTTTAAGCTGTTATTGATTGAGCTTATTTGTCCACTTTTATAGACGGGATTGAGAATAAGCTGATTAGGCTGATTGGCACATCCCGAAAAAACCACTAAAGTACAACAGCTCAATAATATCTTTATGAGTTTCATTTATAACGTTCCACTATTTTTAGTTGCGCTGAGTACCACAAACTTTTTATTAGAGCCTAATAAAGTACAGTTACCAAACATACGGTTTAGTTTGTCATGATAATCTAAATGACGATTGCCAATAATACGCAGCTCGCCACCTTCTTTTAATGTGTCTTTTGCTTGTTTAAACATTTGCCACGCGATGTGGTCGGTAACCGCTTGTGCTTGGTGAAATGGCGGATTACACAATACAATATCGGCACTTTCACGTTCAAAGTCGGTTAAACAATCATTCTCTATAAAGGTACATTGTTCAAACTTGTCTTCCATGTTTAATTCAATGTTGAGTCGAGCTGATTCAACCGCCATATACGACTCATCAACAAAGCTAATACGAGCATTAGGGCAGCGCGCTAATGTCATTAAGCCAACCACGCCATTACCACAGCCTAAATCTATAATATTTTTGGCTTTATTTGTTTGTGGCAAATAATTAAAAAAGAAGCGCGCACCTATATCAAGTGAATCACGCGAAAACACATTTGCATGATTACTTATTGTAAAATCAGTGCCTTCAAGTGGCCAGCTGACTGGGAAATCTGCGCCTTTATAACCGCCAGCGGCTTGGCTAATAATTAAACGTGATTTTTTTACTGCAAGACTTGTTTTCGTCTCACCAATAAAGTTTTCAAATGCTTTAATAGTAGAGTTATGCACGTCTTTAGTTTTTGCAGCACCAATAACTGGCGTATCTGGCGCGAGCACCTCGCTTAATTCAGATAGCTGATATTGTAAAAAAGCCAACGTGCGTGGTACTTTTACCAACACTAGGTCTACTTGCTCAGGTAGAGCCGATAAACTATCAAGCTGGCTAAACGCAGTCGTCGCGATTTTGTTTTCCGCTAAGTTATAAGCAGCTGCCTGATGGCTAATATATGAGTCGTTTACTGAACAAACTGTTAATTGTTGCTTGCTAAAGTAACAGCTAAGTGCACCAAAACTGTCGTTTAAGATCAGTAACGAGCGACAATCAAGGTAGTGTTCATTAACATAGTCAATAAGGTATTCGTCTGCTGAATCCCACGCTTGTAAGCTGCGGTTTTTTTGATCCAAAGGAAAGCGTTCAAGAGTAAAAGTGTTATCGCCGAGCGTAGCTTGCGTAGTCATAATAGTTTAATGATCGGTAATCAAATGATAGGTAAATTCTAACATGCAACCGCCAAACGCCAACCCCCAACTGTTACCAAATGGCTTTTCTTATCAAAGTAAGGTACTTAGCGCACAAAAAAGCCTCGATTTATTTTATTATTTGCAGCAAAACCTAAATTGGCAACAGCCAAACATTACAGTGTTTGGTAAAACGGGGCCAATACCTAGGCTACAATGTTTTATCAGCGAAGAAAATCTTGAGTACGGTTATTCTGGGCATAAACTCGACTTAGAGCCTTGGCCAGACGTATTACTTGCCATGCGAACACGTTTAGAAAATCACCTACAGCAACCATTTAACTCAATTTTGGTTAATTATTATCGGGATGGCCACGATTGTATGGGTTGGCATAGCGATGACGAGGCTGAGCTAGGGCCTGAGCCTACCATAGCGTGTGTGTCGCTTGGTGCAGAGCGGTTATTTAAACTTAAACACAAAGTAAGCAACAGCATTACTAACATCAAATTACAAAGTGGTAGTTGTTTAATAATGAACGGACAGAGCCAACAAAATTACCAACATGCGTTGCCTAAACAAACTACGCTTAAACACCCGCGGATAAGTTTAACGTTTCGCTATATTAATAATAGTTTCAGTTAAATAGCATTAGCCATGGTGTAGCCGCAGTTGTTATAGTAACCATATAACTGAATTTTGAGGGTGGTTTTTATGTCAATGCAACAACAAATACGTGACAAGCTAGCAAATGCTATTGCGTGTAAGCATTTAAATGTTATTAACGAAAGCCATATGCACAGTGCGGGGACTGAATCTCACTTTAAAGTGATTGTAGTCAGTGAAGAATTCGCTGGTAAGCGATTATTGCAGCGTCATCGTGAAATTAATGAAATTTTAAAAGATGAGCTGGCAAATCATATTCATGCGCTTGCTATGCACACTTACACTCCTGAGGAATTTACAGAGCACGACGGCGAAGCGCCGCAGTCACCTAATTGCATGGGCGGCTCAAAAGTTGGATAACAGGTAATAGTGGATTGGTTTGAGCAGTGAGTAACTGATCAGATCAGTTTTTTTGTTTTAGCCTTTAAACTAGCGCTAATTTTTATTGTAAAAGATATAGGATGATCAATGGTCATTAAGCCTAAAATTCGCGGATTTATCTGCACCAATGCACACCCAGTTGGCTGTGCAGAGCATGTTCAAGAACAAATTAATTATGTTAAGCAACAAGGGGCATTAAAAAATGCGCCTAAAAATGTATTAGTTATTGGTGCGTCTACAGGTTATGGCCTTGCATCTCGTATTACCGCTGCATTTGGTGGTGGCGCTAAAACATTGGGTGTGTTCTTTGAAAAAGAAGGCACTGAACGTAAAACAGGCTCTGCGGGTTGGTACAACACGGCGGCATTTCAAGCAGCCGCTGAAGCTGAAGGCTTATGGTCTAAAAATATTAATGGTGATGCGTTTTCTAACGAAATCAAACAAAAAACAATCGACACCATTAAAGCTGAATTAGGTAAGGTTGACTGTATTATTTACAGCTTAGCATCACCTCGTCGTACTGATCCAAATACAGGGGAAGTGTTTTCTTCAACACTTAAGCCTATTGGTAATGCAGTAACCACTAAAAACTTAAATACGTCAAAGCGTGAAATTGATGAAGTAACTGTTGAAGCAGCAAACCAAGACGATATCGACAACACCATTAAAGTAATGGGTGGCGAAGACTGGGAAATGTGGATTGACGCCCTTAAAGACGCTGATGTACTAGCAGATAACTTTAAAACAACGGCTTACACATACATTGGTAAAGAACTAACTTGGCCAATATATGGACATGCAACCATAGGTAAGGCAAAAGAAGACCTAGACCGTGCCACTGCAGCTATTAAAGCCGCTACCCAAGATTTAAATGGCGAAGCTTACGTTTCTTCACTTAATGCGGTTGTTACCCAAGCAAGCTCGGCAATCCCAATAATGCCGCTTTACATTTCGGCACTATTTAAAGTGATGAAGGCTGATGGCACTTACGAGGGCACAATTGAGCAAATTCATGCGTTATTTAATGAAAACCTATACGGTGATTCACCACGTTTTGATGAGGGCGGACATTTATTCCAAAACTACAAAGAGCTGGAAGATGACGTTCAAGCACGTGTTCAAACTATTTGGGATAGTGTAGACACAAGTTCAATTGATGAGCTTACCGATTACGTGGGCTACCATAATGAGTTTTTACGCCTGTTTGGTTTTGGCATTGATACGGTTGATTACGAGCAAGATGTTAACCCTGTTGCGCCAATTGCAAATATGATTGATTAATCTGTAGCTAGTAATGCAATTTTGAAAAAGTCGCCTAGTGCGACTTTTTTGTTTTTTAGCCTTGATTTGAAAAAAATTTGCTATTTGTTGGTTTATTTACCACTTTGGTCTAGCTTGTATTTTATTAATTATGAATTACAAAACTAAATAAACGTTTCTCTCGTATAATTTTCATAAATACACTCGCATAGTCAGTCACAATAATGTTAAAATCAAAGCAATATGTGAGGAGTTTTACTGCGCTGCTTGTTTGGTATCTATAGCGAGTCATTTTATAGCTTGCAATAATACAAATAGCGGCGTGGTTGGTACGATTTTTCAGTTTCTTTCCGTTAATGTAGTGCAAGTGCGTATGATCAATATAAAAAAAGGTCTGGATTTACCCTTAGAGGGCGCACCTCAGCAAGTTATTCATGATGGTTCTGCCGTCAAACGTGTAGCTGTGCTAGGTGAAGAGTTTATCGGTATGCGTCCAACCATGCATGTTCGTGTGGATGACCAAGTCAAAAAAGGCCAGGTACTTTTTGAAGATAAAAAGAACCCAGGCGTATTATTTACTGCACCAGCTTCTGGTACAGTAAAAGAAATTAATCGCGGTGCTAAACGTGTTCTGCAATCTGTTGTTATTGAAGTAAACGGCAGTGAGCAAATCACCTTTGGTTCTTTCTCGGAAACTGAGCTTAATAGCTTAGACCGTGAAAAAGCTAAAGAAGTACTAGTTCAATCGGGTCAATGGACAGCACTTCGTGCTCGCCCATTTAGTAAAATAGCGGCGTTGGATGCAAATCCTAGCTCTATTTTTGTGACAGCTATCGATACCAATCCACTTGCTGCAGATCCTGCAGTAGTTATTGCTGAAAATGCGAAAGCGTTTGAAGCAGGTTTGGCTGTTGTGTCACGTTTAACCGATGGCAAAGTATTTGTTTGTAAGCAAGCAGGCAGTCAAGTTCCTAGTTCACCTATTGCTCAAGTAGAAGTACATGAGTTTGGTGGCGTGCACCCAGCTGGCCTTGTTGGCACTCATATCCATCACCTTGACCCAGTATCTGCTAGTAAGCAAGTTTGGCACATTGGTTACCAAGACGTTATTGCGTATGGTCACCTTTTCCTTACTGGTGAAATTTACACAGACCGTGTGATTTCGCTTGCAGGTCCGCGTGTTAAGAATCCTCGTTTAGTGAAAACACAATTAGGTGCTTCATTAGATGACTTAGTAGCAGGTGAATTAGAAGACGGTGATAACCGTGTTATTTCTGGTTCTGTACTTGCAGGTGCTACGTCGTCTGGTGTTCATGCATTCTTAGGCCGTTACCACGTTCAAGTATCTGTATTACTTGAAGGTCGCGAAAAAGAGTTGTTTGGCTGGATTGCACCAGGTAGTGATAAATTCTCTGTAACGCGTACATTCTTGTCTCACCTTACACCGAGTCGTTTATTTAAAATGACAACGTCTACAGGCGGTTCAAAACGTGCCATGGTTCCACTTGGAAGCTATGAGCGTGTTATGCCACTTGATATTTTGCCAACGCTTTTATTACGTGACTTATTGTCTCGTGATTTAGACAGTGCAATTTCATTAGGTGCGCTTGAATTAGATGAAGAAGATTTAGCGTTATGCACCTTCGTTTGTCCTGGCAAATACGAGTACGGCGCAGCCCTACGCGATTGCTTAACTACGATCGAGAAGGAAGGCTAAAATGGGCTTAAAAACTTTCTTAGAAGATATCGAACCACATTTTGAACCAGGTGGTAAGCATGAAAAATGGTACGCGCTGTATGAAGCTGCTGCGACTATTTTTTACACGCCAGGTTATGTAAATAAAGGTTCAACTCACGTTCGTGATAACATCGACCTAAAACGCATGATGATTTTAGTGTGGATGGCGACGTTCCCTGCCATGTTCTTTGGTATGTTCAACATTGGTCATCAAGCGGCAATTGCACTTGGTAATGGCTTTGAGCTAGCGAATATTTGGCAAGTAGGTTTATTCCAGTTACTTGGCGGTGAATTAACCGTTGATGCAGGCTGGGGTGCGAAAATGTTCTACGGAGCCTGTTTCTTCCTACCTATTTATGCAACTACCTTTATTGTTGGTGGTTTCTGGGAAGTGTTATTTGCTTCTGTGCGTAAGCATGAAGTTAATGAAGGTTTCTTCGTAACTTCTGTATTGTTCGCATTAATTCTGCCAGCAACGATTCCTTTATGGCAAGTTGCGCTAGGTATTACTTTTGGTGTAGTTATCGCAAAAGAAATATTTGGTGGTACAGGCCGTAACTTCTTAAACCCTGCGCTTGCTGGTCGTGCGTTTTTATTCTTCGCATACCCTGCACAAATTTCAGGTGACACAGTATGGACTGCCGTAGATTCATTCTCTGGCGCGACTATGCTTGGTCAAGCGTTTGCTGGAACGTTAAATTACGCGACTGATATCGAGCTTTGGTGGAATGCGTTTTACGGATTCATTCAAGGTTCTATGGGTGAAACGTCTACACTAGCTGTACTTATTGGTGGTTTATTCCTAATTTACGTGCGCATCGCGTCTTGGCGTATCGTGCTAGGTGTATTCCTAGGTATGGTAGTAACCTCATCAATACTGAACACCATTGGTTCTGAAACTAATGCAATGTTTGCTATGCCTTGGTACTGGCACATGGTATTAGGTGGTTTTGCATTCGGTATGTTCTTTATGGCAACTGACCCTGTATCTGCTGCATTTACTGATAAAGGTAAATTAGCATACGGTGCGCTTATTGGCTTTATGGTTATCATGATCCGTGTTGTTAACCCTGCATACCCAGAGGGCATCATGCTAGCAATCTTATTTGCTAACTTGTTTGCACCTTTATTCGATCACTTTGTAGTGCAAGCTAATATCAAGCGGAGGTTGGCACGTAATGTCTAGTAATAACGAATCAATTGGCAAAACGCTAGCTGTTGTTGTCTCATTATGTTTAGTGTGTGCAGTTATTGTATCACTAACATCTGTACAACTTCGCCCTCTGCAAAAAGCAAATAAAGCAAAAGATATTCAAAGCAATATCTTAGCTGCTGCTGGTATTGGCAAAGTTGATAACGTTGCCGAAACGTTTGATGCTAAAATCGAAACTCGCTTTGTTGATATGCAAAGTGGTGAGTTTGCTGAGCCGGTAGAAGATTTTGACTTTGAAAAAAGCAAATACGATGCTGAGTTAAGTAAATCTTTAAAAGAGAATGGTATTAAGGACATCGCCGGTATTCAGCGTATTACCAAGCGTGCGCCTGTTTATATCTCTAAAAAAGACGATGGCTCTACTGATGCAATCATCCTTCCTATTCAGGGTTATGGTTTATGGGGTTTAATGTACGGTTTTATCTCGCTTGAAAGCGATGGCGAAACTATTAAAGACATCATTTTCTACAAACATAACGAAACACCTGGTTTAGGTGGTGAAATTCAAAACCCACAGTGGACTGCAACGTGGGAAGGTAAAGAGTTACCAATCCAAATCGTTAAAGGGACTGCAGCCGGTGATGAGCATAAGATCGACGGTCTTTCAGGTGCTACATTAACGTCTAATGGTGTTGACCATGCAGTTGATTTTTGGACTGGCGAAAATGGCTTTGGCCCTTTCCTTGCGAAAGTACGTAAAGGAGCATTGAACTAATGGCTGATACTAAAGAAATGAAGGCGGTCCTATTTGGTCCAGTTTTCGCTAACAACCCAATCGCATTACAAGTACTGGGTATTTGTTCTGCGCTAGCGGTAACGTCTAGCTTAAAAAATGCATTAATCATGTCAATTGCATTGACCTTGGTAACTGCATTCTCTAGCCTTTTTATCTCGACTATTCGTAACCATATCCCATCATCAGTACGTATCATCGTACAGATGACGATTATTGCATCATTAGTAATCGTGGTTGACCAAGTACTACAAGCTTTCTCTTACGCTACGGCAAAAGAGTTATCAGTATTCGTTGGTCTAATCATTACTAACTGTATCGTAATGGGTCGTGCTGAAGCTTATGCAATGAAGTCGCCGCCATTAATGTCTTTCCTTGATGGTATAGGTAATGGCTTAGGTTACTCTGTAGTGTTACTTACTGTTGGCTTTATTCGTGAGTTATTCGGTAAAGGTTCACTGTTCGGTGTTGATATTATTCCATTAGTACAAAATGGTGGTTGGTACCAACCTATGGGTCTATTGATCTTACCACCGAGTGCATTCTTCATCATTGGTTTATTCATTTGGGTACTTCGTACTTATAAGAAAGACCAAGTAGAAGCTAAAGCGTAAGGGGCGATAAGTGGAACATTATATTAGTTTATTTGTAAAAGCCGTTTTTATTGAAAACTTAGCGTTAGCATTCTTCCTAGGTATGTGTACTTTCTTAGCCGTGTCTAAAAAAGTAACTACATCAATTGGCCTAGGTGTAGCGGTTATTGTTGTATTAGGTATTTCAGTACCGGTTAACAACTTGGTTTACCATGCGGTATTAGCACCAGGTTCACTAGAGTGGCTTGGTTACCCAGAAGCAGATCTTAGCTTTTTACGTTTCTTAACTTTCATTGGTGTTATTGCAGCACTAGTGCAAATTCTTGAAATGGCATTAGATAAGTTCTTCCCACCGCTTTACAACGCATTAGGTATTTTCTTACCACTAATCACAGTTAACTGTGCAATTTTTGGTGCGGTAGCCTTCATGGTTGAGCGTAACTATAACTTCGGCGAGTCTGTTGTTTATGGTATTGGCGCTGGTGTGGGTTGGGCGCTTGCAATTACATTACTTGCAGGTATCCGTGAGAAAATGAAGTATTCAGACGTACCAGATGGTTTACGTGGTTTAGGTATTACCTTCATCACTGTTGGCTTGATGGGTCTTGGCTTTATGTCATTCTCTGGTATTTCACTGTAATAATAGCGAGGTCAATCATGGATATTTTCTTAGGCGTTGGTGTTTTTATCGCTATCGTTGTAATACTAGTTTTAATCATCATTGGTGCTAAATCTAAGCTAGTTGCAAGCGGTGATATCATCATCGGCATTAATGGCGATGCAGACAAAGCCATTAAAACATCAGCAGGTAGTAAGCTATTAGGTGCACTATCTGAGTCAGGTATTTTCGTATCTTCTGCATGTGGTGGCGGTGGCTCTTGTGGCCAGTGTCGCGTACACATTAAAGAAGGCGGCGGTGATATTCTGCCAACTGAACTTGACCACATCTCTAAAGGTGAAGCACGTGAAGGTTGTCGCCTAGCGTGTCAGGTTAATGTTAAAAACGACATGGAAATTGAACTTGAAGAGTCAATTTTCGGTGTTAAAAAATGGGATTGTGAAGTTATCTCTAACGATAACAAAGCGACGTTCATTAAAGAACTTAAGCTACAAATTCCTGATGGCGAGTCAGTGCCGTTCCGTGCGGGTGGTTACATCCAGATCGAAGCGCCAGCTCACCATGTTAAATATGCAGATTTCGATATTCCTGAAGAGTATCGTGGCGATTGGAACCATTTTGGTTTCTTCGATCTGGAGTCAAAAGTAGACGAAGAAACAATTCGTGCTTACTCAATGGCTAACTATCCAGAAGAAGAAGGCATCATCATGCTTAACGTGCGTATCGCTACGCCGCCGCCAAGAAACCTAAGCCTACCATGTGGTAAAATGTCTTCGTACATTTGGTCACTTAAAGAAGGCGATAAAGTAACTATTTCTGGTCCATTTGGTGAGTTCTTCGCTAAAGACACAGACGCTGAAATGGTATTCGTAGGTGGTGGTGCAGGTATGGCACCAATGCGTTCACATATCTTTGACCAACTTAAGCGTTTAAACTCTAAGCGTAAAATTAGTTTCTGGTATGGTGCGCGTTCTAAACGTGAAATGTTCTATGTTGAAGATTTTGACGGCCTAGCTGAACAGAACAAAAACTTTGTTTGGCATACTGCGCTTTCAGATCCGCAACCAGAAGATAACTGGGAAGGCTATACTGGCTTTATCCATAACGTGTTATTTGAGAACTATCTTAAAGATCACGAAGCGCCTGAAGATTGTGAGTTCTACATGTGTGGTCCTCCAATGATGAATGCGGCTGTTATCACTATGCTTAAAGACTTAGGTGTTGAAGAAGAAAACATCTTACTAGATGATTTCGGTGGCTAATACCCAAACTGATTAAATTTAGTTAAAATACCAGCCTCGTCGCATTTTATGTGACGAGGCTTTTTTATATTAATTTTTAACCTATTAAGTAGGGTTGTTATGAACAAAGTAAATACTCCCCAGGGCATAATCGCCTTATTTATAATCACGCTGACTTTACTGTTATCTGGATGTGGAAAATCAGTCCCAGAGGAAACCTACTTAGAAGGTAAAACGATGGGTACAACTTACCACATTAAGTTTTACGCTGAGCAAGTTGACCCTCAAGCAGTACAAGCAGAAATCGATGCGGTTTTAGTTGATATCAACCAGTCTATGTCGACCTATATCGAAGATTCAGAAATAAACACCTTTAACCGTTTAGATGCCAACGAAGTAATGCCAATCAGTGATGATTTTAGAGCCGTTATTAGTGAATCAATGCGTATTGGTAACTCAACAAAGACCCTAGATGTGACTATGGGGCCGTTGATAGATTTATGGGGGTTTGGCCCAGATAAAAAACCAACAAAGCGCCCAACCGATGAAGCCCTGGCAAATATGATCAATAACATTGGTATAGATAAGCTAGTCCTTAACGAGCAAGGCTTAGCAAAAACGATGGCTGATTTAGAGTTGTCGTTTTCAGCAACTGCAAAAGGCTATGGTATTGATAAAGTGGCTGAGCTATTACAAAGCAAAGACATTACAGATTACATGGTTGAGATTGGCGGTGAGCTTCGTATTGCTGGTACAAAACCAGACAATCAAGCATGGCGAATAGCAATTGAACAACCTGATGCAAACCCAGGCGAGAGAAAAGTACACCGTGTACTTGCACCAGGTAATAACGGTATTGCCACCTCAGGTGATTATCGAATCTTTTATACTATGGATGGAGAAACCTATACGCATCTAATTGATCCTATGACAGGGATGCCAATTAAGCATGACTTAGTTTCTGTCACAGTTTTACACCCAAGCGCTATGACGGCAGACGGTTTAGCGACTGCTTTAACGGTTATGGGTATGGAAAAAGCACAACAGTATGCGCAGCAGCATGATTTGCCAGTGTATTTAATTGCTAAATCGGCACAGGGCTTAGTCACTTATTCAAGTCCTGCGTTTAAGCCTTATTTATAGTCTTTAGGTTTATATCCTTAGCATGAGGGTATATAATATACGAAGCTCAAATACGCTATTTGAGCTCATTTTATTGCTGAACAATAGGGGCTAAGCAATGTCACTTTTTTTCTAACCTTTGGCTTACTTATTTTAATTGTCGCTGCGATGGCGATAGGCATGATAGTTCAAAGAAAATCGATGGCGAGTAGCTGCGGAGGCCTAGGCTCTGTAGGTATTGATAAAGCGTGTGATTGCGATGATCCATGTGATAAACGCAAAAAGCGTCTAGCCAAAGAGCAAGTATGGAAAGAAAACCAAATTCTTTAAATAGATTTATTTCTGTTTAAACAAAAACCTCTCGTAGCTCACTACGGGAGGTTTTTTTATTTATATCGCTATAAATAAATCACCAGCTGATAAAATAATCGTGTTTTTATCTTGAACAGAAAACTCTCTTTGTTATACTCATGCCCGAACTTTCAGTAAGTTTTGAAAGTTCTATTGATGCGGATCAAAACTAGCTTAGCCAAATAGTGCTAATGCGTTGAGACTGTATTTCATGTCACTGTATAAGGCTTTACGGCTGCAACCTGTTTTTGTTGCCACTGTGTATGCCAAATTTTGTTATTAGTCATTTTAATAGGTTAATGTTTTTGAACTCATTTTCTTTATTTCATACCAGCGCTTTGCTTACCTTAGGTAAGTCAGTGTTGCATGAGCGCTGTAAAAAAGCGAAAAGAGGCGTGAGTGTGGCTATAACATTATTAGTTTTTAACGCCGTTATGTTGCTTAGTGGCGCTATTGAGGATGCCTTTAGGCTTGAAGCATTGGTGAGTGATGGCTTTTTTATAGAGCCATTATTACTGACGATTGCCGAATTTTTAGCTCATCCTATCTTATCGTGTCAGTTACTTATTGGCCTTAGTTGGCTATTGTTCCACATGTTTCCAGCGCGTCGTGCTGGAATAATCCTCCGTAAAGCAGCCTTTGCTTTTAGCGAGGCTAAAGTTCAGCAACCCGTGCAAGCTGCACATGGTTGTCGTGCTCCACCTAGCTTTACAGGTTGTCTGTTTACCCATTAATTTTATGGGTATAGGTTACACCTGTGGTATCTAATTATTTATTCTTGCTGTAAATAACGATTACTTTCATTGTAGCTTAGTGTTTTTACACACTCTCAGCCAACCACACCTCACCCAAGTTAATTTTTATTGCGTTATATTAATGTGTTTAAAAAAGCTGGGTTGGTTCTGCTAGGTGTTTTTTATTAAGCCAGTGGTCAATACTTCATGCTTGCATTCGCTCTGCATTATTTGTAATTCAATCTTAATTAACTTGGGTTTTTATCAAATATCGTTGCTAAATATTTTTGGCAGCTAATAAAAACTCTTTAGGTTTTAGGATAGTCCCTTGTTAATTCGTAACCTTTTTAATATTGCTTTAGCTAGTATGGCGCTGATTTTATCAGGCTGTAATGGCGGGGTACTCGACCCAAAAGGGCAGATAGGTATTGATGAGAAAAATCTGATCATCATCGCCACTGTGCTTATGTTGTTAGTTGTGATCCCCGTTATTGTGATGACTTTATATTTTGCTTGGAAATACAGAGACACACAAAACCATGAAATTTACGCACCAAAATGGGCTCACTCTAATAAGATTGAGGCTGTTGTATGGGCGGTTCCTATTGTTATTGTTGTTATTTTAGGTGTGATCACCTGGCAGTCAACTCAAGAGCTTGACCCTTATAAACCGATAGAGGGTAAAGGTGAACACTTAACTGTTGAAGTGGTGTCACTTAATTGGAAGTGGTTATTTATTTACCCTGAGCAAGGTATTGCTACGGTAAACGAATTGGTATTTCCAGCTAATGTTCCGGTTGAATACAAAATCACGTCAGAAAGTACCATGAACTCGTTTTTCATTCCCCAGTTAGGTAGTCAAATTTACTCAATGGCGGGCATGGAAACTAAGCTGCATTTAATTGCTAATGAGCCAGGCACGTTTAAAGGCTTTTCGGCTAATTACAGTGGTGCGGGTTTTACTGGTATGAAATTTAATGCCATTGCAACGCCAACAAAAGCTGATTTTAACCAGTGGATTGAACAGGTTAAAACCAACGCTAATAGCCTTACTCATGCCAATTATGTTGAGCTTGCCAAAGCGAGTGAAAACAATCCCGTCGCTTATTATGGCAAGGTTGATGACGGTTTATTTCATACCATAGTGATGAAATACATGCAGGCGCATGGCGATATGAACAAAAAACACCACTCGATGGGTAAACATCAGCAGATGAGTAATGAGCATCAGGCAATGGGTAATCATTCAATGCCATCATCACACAGCCAGGGCGAGGAATAATCATGTCGTTTTTAGGTAAATTATCTATAGATGCAATTCCGTTTCATGAACCTATTATCATGGTTACCATGGCGGTGATTGCTGTTGTCGGGCTTATTATAGCTGGGCTAATAACAAAATATAAAAAATGGGGTGTGCTTTGGCGTGACTGGATCACCTCGGTTGATCATAAACGCTTAGGCGTCATGTACATTTTATTAGCGCTAATCATGCTGTTTCGTGGTTTTTCCGATGCCATTATGATGCGTGCGCAGTTAGCGCTTGCTACCAGTGGTGCACCAGGTTACCTGCCGCCAGAACATTACGACCAAATATTCACCGCCCATGGCGTTATTATGATCATCTTTATGGCAATGCCATTTATGATTGGTTTAATGAATATTGTTGTACCACTGCAAATTGGTGCTCGCGATGTGGCTTTTCCATTTTTAAATAATTTAAGTTTTTGGTTTACTGCCAGTGGCGCCATTTTAATAAATCTATCGCTGATATTTGGTGAATTTGCTAAAACAGGCTGGGTTGCTTACCCACCGTTGTCGGAGTTGACCTTTAGCCCTGGGGTAGGGGTCGATTATTATATTTGGGCCTTGCAAATATCGGGGCTCGGTACGCTATTAACCGCTGTTAACTTCCTAGTGACAGTATTTAAAATGCGTGCCCCTGGTATGACACTGATGAAAATGCCAATTTTCACATGGGCATGTACATGGGCAAATATCTTAATTGCGGCATCATTTCCAATTTTAACCGCCGTGCTTGCCATGCTAACGCTAGACCGTTATTTAGATTTTCACTTCTTCACTAATGAAGCAGGCGGAAACGCCATGATGTATATCAACCTGTTTTGGGCATGGGGTCACCCAGAGGTATACATTTTAGTATTACCAGCTTTTGGTATCTTCTCTGAAATAGTATCTACCTTCACTGGTAAACGCTTATTTGGTTATAAATCGATGGTATATGCCAGCGGTGCCATTTCTATTCTTGGCTTTATTGTATGGTTACACCACTTCTTTACTATGGGGTCAAGCGCCAATGTAAATGCCTTCTTTGGGGTGATGACCATGGTCATAGCTGTGCCTACTGGGGTTAAGTTATTTAGTTGGTTGTTTACTATTTACCGTGGCCGTTTGCGCATTACTGTACCGGTACTTTGGACGCTAGGTTTTATGGTTACCTTCAGTATTGGTGGTATGACGGGGGTATTACTGGCAATCCCTGGTGCCGATTATGTATTGCATAACAGCTTATTCTTAATCGCTCACTTCCATAACACCATTATTGGTGGCGCAGTATTTGGCTACTTAGCCGGGTTTGTTTTTTGGTTTCCAAAAGCAATGGGCTTTAAGCTTGATGAGCGTTGGGGTAAAGCGTCATTTTGGTGTTGGTTAATCGGTTTCTTCGTAGCCTTTATGCCATTGTACGTACTTGGCTTTTTGGGCATGACGCGTCGCTTAAACCACTCTAATAATCCTGATTGGAATATCTGGCTTTATATTGCTGCAGTGGGGGCCGTGATTATTATGTTCGGTATTATTTGCCAAATTATTCAGCTATATGTGAGCTTTAAAAACCGCGAAGCGCTTGATGATACCACTGGCGATCCTTGGAACGGTCACACCCTTGAATGGTCAACGTCATCACCACCGCAATACTATAACTTTGCTGAAATCCCGCATGTTGATGATATTGATACATGGACTGATATGAAAGAAAAAGGCCTAGCTTATCAAGCTAAATCTAGCTATAGCCCAATTCATATGCCAAAAAATACCGCATCGGGTGTGCTTATTGCTGCGAGTTTAACGGCGTTTTGTTTTGCCATGATCTGGCATATTTGGTGGCTAGCAGGGCTTGGTTTTATTGGCGCGATTGCGCTGTTTATTAACCGTGCTTACACCAGTGGTGTAGATTACTACGTGCAAAACGATGAAATATTACAAATTGAAGGCGCGCATATTGCCAGTAATACGAAGGAGGTAAGCGCATGAGTACGTTATCTGCAACTCAAGGCCATGTAAATTTAGAGCCTCATAGCTTAAGTCATACGCATGAACATCACGATACCTCTGGCGATACAATCTTTGGTTTTTGGCTTTATTTAATGACCGATTGCCTTTTATTTGCCTCATTTTTTGCAACCTACGCAGTGCTTTATATGAACACCGCAGGTGGTGTATCGGGCAAAGATATTTTTGAGCTTGATTTTGTTGCCGTAGAAACTGCGGCGCTACTTATAAGTAGTATTACTTTTGGTTTTGCCATGATTGCCGCTCAAGGGCAAAAAAAGGCGCTGACGCTTGGTTGGCTCGCGGTCACTTTTTGTTTAGGCGCGGTGTTTATTGGTATGGAAATTTATGAGTTTCATCATTTAATTGTTCATGGCAATGGCCCACAGCAAAGTGCTTTTTTAACATCGTTTTTCTCATTAGTGGGCTTGCATGGTTTACATGTAACTGCAGGCCTTATCTGGATGAGCATAATGATGATTGAGGTGATTAAGCGCGGTTTAGGTAAACAAACCGTCACGCGCTTAAGTTGCTTAAGCTTATTTTGGCACTTTTTAGATATTGTGTGGATTTGTGTATTTACCGTTGTTTATTTAATGGGGGCAATATAATGAGCCATAGCGAAACACATGCTTTAGAGAAAATGCAAAGCCAACATTATGATCAGTCACACGGTAGTGTTAAAACCTATCTTATTGGCTTTGTATTGTCAGTGATTTTAACGGCCATTCCATTTTGGATGGTGATGGAGGGCGACTTTTCAAAGGTCACCACGCTTTGGAGTATTGTTACTTTAGCAATCGTGCAAATTTGGGTGCATTTAAAATACTTTTTACACCTTAATTTCACCACTGATGAAGGTAAAGCGAATACCTTTACCTTCTTGTTTAGCGCGTTGATCATCGTCATGGTGGTTGGACTGTCTGTTTGGATCATTTATGAATCAAACGCAATGATGATGTACTAGGGTCTGTTGACCTTTCAAGGTTGAATCTGCAGCAGCCTGTTTGGTATTTAGGTAAGGCAGAGCCTATGTAGTGTGGTTATTTCCCATAAATAGGCGATAACGCAGCATCAATGCCAAACAGGCGCTGCCCGAAGGGTTCTGCCTAGGGGCGATTTACTCTTTGTTGCTCGGTTTTGACTTAGCCCACTAGGTTACAAACCTCGCGCCGCGATTAAACCGCCCCTAGTTTGAACAAATTTTAATCCGCAAAGGTCAACAGACCCAGAGGTTTCAGATGTTTCGTCGTTATTTAGCTGTTACTAAGCCAGGTATTATTATGGGGAATTTGATCAGCGTTGCCGGTGGTTTTTTACTCGCCGCCCGCGGTGATATAGACCCATGGTTAATGTTGGTTACCTTGGTTGGTTTATCGCTTGTTGTTGCATCGGGATGTGCCATAAACAATGTTATTGATAGAGACATTGATGTTGCCATGGCGCGTACTCGCTCACGTGTGACTGTAACGGGCGAAATGTCTGCAAAAGCCGCTTTAAGCCATGGCGTGTTATTAGGGCTAATTGGCTTTGGCTTATTAATCGCCTTTACCACTCAAGCGGCGGTATTTTTTGCCGCCTTTGGCTATGTCATCTATGTAGGGGTTTACAGCCTCTACATGAAACGCAACTCTGTTTACGGCACCTTTATTGGTAGTCTGTCGGGCGCAGTTCCACCTGTTGTTGGCTATTGCGCCGTTACGGGTGTGTTCGATATGGGCGCATTAATACTGCTGGTGATGTTTAGTTTGTGGCAAATGCCGCACTCATATGCAATTGCTATTTTTCGCTTTAAGGATTACCAAGCCGCTAATATTCCAGTATTGCCCGTGGCACAAGGTGTTAATAAAGCTAAGCGCCATATTGTGCTTTATATTGCCGTATATGCTTTAGTGGTGATGCTATTGCCAATTAGTGGTTATACCGGTGCTGCCTTTATGGCCGTTGCCTGTATCACCAGTTTTTGGTGGTTACTCATGGCACTTAGAGGGTATCGCTACAACATTGACACCACCCGTTGGGCACGCCAAGTGTTTGCGTTTTCAATTATTAATATTACCGCTTTGAGTATTGCCATGGCGGTAGATTATCAAACAATTGCGCCACAGTTAGTGGCGCTAAACTGATCATCATCTGATCAATGAACCGAGTTAATTCCCAAAGTTAACCAAAGGCTCTGAGCATTGCGAGGAGCCTTTTTTCATTCCTAAAACAAGGCCGCTATTGAGTGCTTATTGGCATCTACCAGACTTTGTTTTATTTTATTTCTTATAGCGGCTGATTTATTTTGACTGAGTTTGAAGTTACCTTGCCAGTGAATTGGCGTAAGCTCTATAAAACTCAGGTGTTGATACATTGTATTGCGATGCTGCTCAGGCACTTCATTAATTTTCCACTCAGGCTCAAATGTTTTCTCAAAATGACTAGTAAGGGTTCGCATTACGAGATCTTTTTTTAGCTCATCTTTAATAATATGTACTTTTGCAGTCACTAACACCGATGCGTAAAGCCAGCTAGGCAATGTTTGATTATCCGCATAGGAGGGTGATAAATAGCAATTGTCACTATTAAAGAGTAAATTCACCTGTTTATTATCAAGCTTTGATAGTGGATTATGCTTTGCTACATGTGCAATAAACATATTTTCTAAAGAGTTGAATAACATAGGTACATGACAAATGTTATTTAATTGACTATTTGAGCAGGGCATAAAAATTGTTGCTAATGGAAAATTATTAATAAGCGCATGCAATTGCTCGGTATTTTTTTGCATAAAGTGCTCGGGTGGGTACATTATAATAGCTCCTCAAGTCGTAACTTTATAGCTGGCCATTGCTCGTCAATAATGCTGAATTTTGCGGTGTTGCGATATGAACCATCTTCTAGACGTCGGTCTTTTTGGGCTATTCCTTCAAACTTAGCGCCTAAACGGGCAATGGCATTGCGTGATTGTTGATTGTGCTCATGGGTATTAAAACTAATCCGTACTAAATTAAGTTGATTAAATGCATATCTCAGAAGTAAATATTTTGCATGCGTATTTACGTATGTTCGCTGTGCAGTGAAGCTAATAAAAGTATGGCCAATTTCAGCGCTTAAGTTGTTACTGTCTAACCTAAATAAACGGGTTGTGCCAACAACTTGCTGTGAATGTTTATCAATAATGGCAAAAACCACTTGCTCGTTTTGATTAAACTGCGCGCTATGTGTAAACCATTGCTCCAACTTAACTTGGGTTTGTGTGTAATTACTTAATACCCACTGCCAAACTTGTGGGTGTTTACCTGCTTGATATAGACCCTCGAGATGTTTGAGTTTAAGTGGCTCTAAGGCAACCTTGTTGGTTTGATGAATTTGCGTTGTGAACATTATAAGCCCCATATTTTGCTATTTATTCATAACAAATGTACGCTTTATTGGTTTGTTAAAAACAACCAAAATTTAATTTTTACCTATACCAGTTTGGAAAGTGTTTATGCAGCCACTTAATATAAAGCTCACTAGCCAGAGTAAAGCTAAATACCTGCAAATAGCAGATGCACTTAGGGAGTCGATTATAAAAGGGGACATTCTCGCTGGCAGCAAACTCTGCTCTGCACGCGATATGGCACAAGCGTACGGATTAAACCGCCATACAATAATGAATGCCCTACAACTTCTTGTCGCAGAAGGATGGTTGGAATCCTATGAACGATCAGGCTACAGCGTTACCAATACATTGCCTATTCAAAACAGTATAAACACTGCCCAGTCTCAAGCATTGGATCCTAAGCCGTATCGATTTGCTACCACGCTTACGGTGTCAGAACCTATAATGGACTTAAATCACTATGCTTATAACTTTGCTGGAGGCTTACCCGATTTAACACGCTTTCCCTATAAAGAATTTAAACGCTCTGTAAGTCATGTGTTTAATCATTTAGATACCAGCCAATTTCATTATGGTAGTGTGGCTGGGGAGCCTAATTTAAAATCGCAAATTAGTCATTATTTATACAAAGCACGAAACCTAAAAACAGCCGATATTCTTATGTGTAATGGCTCTCAAGAAGCGCTTTTTTTAGTATCAAAAGCCTTTATTAATAAAGGCGATTATGTTGCAACCGAAACCTTAGGTTACCCGCCTGCTCGTAAAGCATTTGCAGCATGTGGCGCGCAGCTTATAGATATAAAACAAGATGATGAAGAGTTGTGTGTTGATGATTTTAAAACTCAGCTTGAACGCTATCCCATTAAACTTCTGTATTTAACGCCACTGCATCAATACCCAACGACTGTGACCTTATCACCCACCCGGCGCTTACAAATTTATCAGCTGTGTTATGCCCATAATGTGATGATTATTGAAGATGACTACGACCATGAATTTCACTACCGTTGCCAGCCTTTGCAACCCATGGCTGCCGATGACCCCGCAGGCATTGTGATATATCTATCAACGTTTTCAAAAATTATGTTTTCAGCAGCAAGGATTGGCTATATCTGTGCAGCGCCTGGGGTAATCGCACAATTAACCGCATGGAAGCAGCTAATGAACCATAAAAATGATGTGATTATGCAATTAGCTGTCGCACACTGGATGAAAGAAGGTGGTTTTGAACGCCATTTAAAGCGTATGACAAAGCTCTATAAGCAGCGCTATGAAGCGATGGGTGATTATCTAACGCAGCTGCAATTATCAGGCTATCCAATTGAATATATAAAACCCGACGGTGGCATGGCGATGTGGGTTAATTTAAATAAACCGGTGGACCAATTAAAGCAAGTACTGCAAAGTAAAGGTGTGTATGTACAGGTTGAGCCTGAATTTTACTTTAAAGACTCAGAACGTAGCTTAATACCTAAGCAACATAGTTATGTACGTTTAGGATTTGCTGGGCAATCAACTTTGGCGATGCAAGCTGGGCTTAAATTGATTGCTGAACACGTTTTCAAATAAAGCTTATTTACTTAAGCTTTCAGCATCATAAAACATCGGTTTCAATGTGCCACAATTTATAAACTTATAATTTAGCTCACCAGCAGAGGGCACTTCAGTTGAGGTGCGAAACTTTTGTAAACAGGCACCACTTAAATCAACAAACATAATATGATGATAGCTTGGTGGTTGAGTTATTTGGTGAATGTAAATACGCTCGTTATTTTTTAGCGTAACCATGTCGTACTGTTGCCATTTTGAGGCTGGGCTTAAATCAGTTAGCTCACGAGTAAATAACTGCTCGCTAAGCTCTATTAATTTATCGCTGTAAACTAAGCTACCTCCTTGTCTATAATCTCCAAGATACACATCTGCGGTAATTGCGACTTCTTCGCCTCGCATTAAGCGTTGAATATTAAACGGCTTTGATTTTACGGTAACTAACTCAGCATCACGTACTAAATCTAAAAATGGAATATCAGATACATCTACCTTGTACATAACATGCATATCATAAGGAAGCTCAAAGCTTGGAATGTTAATGGCGTATACACTTGAACCTTTATTAACCAATACCAAGGCATGCTCTGCTTCATACTTGGGGTTTAATGGCGGAAGTTCTGGTGGTTCTTCGGCATTAGCAAGCGAGCTGGTACAAAATACAATGCTGATAAATAAAGATACGAAATAAGGTAGCCGCATAATAACCTCAATTAATTTATAGATATAAAGTGTAGTATACATTTATAAAAAATTATCTTTAGTTAAATTTTAGTAAGGCTTAAACGTGATACACACTTAAGTTTTAGTGTGTATCAGTATATTTAGAGTTAGCTATTATCTAATTGCTTTTTTCACTTCGCGCCAGTCAATAACTTTAAAGTTTTGCGGTTGCAGTGGCATACGGTTATAGCCGTCTTGTACTATAAGCATGCCCTCAGGATAACCTGGTAAAGCTTTTGCTGTAACGGTTAAACCGTCCGTTTCACCTACGCCATCAATGCCTTTATCTAGGTTAGCAACTACATTAAACTTACCTGCAAAGCTGAGACTAGGCTGTGTATCATCTGAGATTTTGTAAAGCACATAGCTATTATCGCCTTGGCTTGATACCACTAAATAGCGCGCATCATTGGCGTGATAAATCTCCATGCCTTCAACATCTGCCACCAGCTGCTCATTAACACTTTGTAGCTTTACTGCTTTGTTTCCAGATGTAGGCTCTGCACCTATATACCAAATTCCTGCATCTTCTTCGCCTGCAAATAATTGGCCTAGTTTATCATCAGCACTACAGCCTTCAGGTTGGCTTGGTAGGGTAAACTCTCTAACCAGTTCACCGCTTAGATTATCTTGCTCACCGATGAGCTTATATTGCTGGAATAAACCTGATTTATCATTAACAAACACGTAATGGCCAGAATCAGACGAATACATACACATGCCGTAAATCTCAGGTAAGTTAGTCGCGACTTCTGTTACATGGTTTACTTTGTTTTCTCCATCAACAGTAAATACGCTAATGCTATTAAGTGTACGGTTGCTGGCAGTGATCCACGTATGGGTTTCGTTGTTTATACCTTGATGTTGGCGCACATCAACGTTATTTAAACGTCCTATATTGAGCGACTGTACTTTGTTGCCAGCAAGATCATAAACCATTAAGCCACGGCGTTTATCTGTGCCTAAAATTAAGCTGTTTTTAGCGTCTTGCTCATTTATCCAAATTGCTGGGTCATCTGCTGCA
Organism: Pseudoalteromonas sp. KJ63-1; assembly: GCF_055808145.1. The sequence continues at coordinate 804,420 of NZ_CM147855.1, forward strand.
TCACCAAACGCTGCAACCGGTGTGGTTTGTGCGCTGGCATGAAGGTGAGTCATAGCAACTTTGCTATTTGAGACAGAAGTTTGCGCTGCGTAGTTAACGTTTGCTTGAATGTAAGCGCCGGTTTCATCATCAATCAAAACTAGCTGCGCTTGATTGTCATTAATAAAGCTTGCTGCAACAGACTCAGTAGTGTACTCACCTGACAGTGACCATTGGCTAAGCGTGTCTGTTTGAGCTTGGTAAGCATAGATCATATTGCCATCAGTGGCGCTAAGCCATACAGTACCGTCTTGTGATACCGATAAAGCTCCGATTTCAGTTTTTAATTCGCCGTATGGCTGTACTAAAGCCACAGGTTGCTTATTGGCATCTGATTCTGCATCAGCATTGATAGCCCACACTCCGAGCTCTGCTTCACCCACATACAGAGTTTTTGTGTCGTCATTTACTGCACAACCTGAAGCCTCAGTGACCGCAGAGAACTCACGTACTGCGATATTTTTAGCTTGGTTAGTGGCTAAATCATAAATAACAGTTTCGCTGATCAGGCCTCGAACATCCGGCACAAACGCTGATACAGTCTCGGTATTGTTGTTTTTAAATAAACACACTGTATCAGGCTGAGCTTGAGGTGGACTAATACGAGTGAGTTCATTTAGCTGCCAAGTTTGGCCATTTTTCATAAGCTTAAAAATAGCAACGTTATCTTGGCTCTTATCCAGACTGGCGAGTAAAAATTGCTGCGCTGATAATTGTTTTAGTGAAATTGACTCAAAGTTACCGGCTAACAGCACACTGCTTTTCTCGTTATCGGCAAGTAATAAGCCTTGGCTTTCGCTCGCCATTAGCCATTGATTATTACCAAGTGCAGCTGCTTGTGAGCCTTGCATGTTTTGTTGTGGGCCAAATAACTTAGCCTCAACAGCCGGCTTTGCTATTTCTGTCGGGTTTTGTGTATCGTCATTACGTGTACAACCGCCAAGCGCAGTTACAAGCACAGCACTTGATAGCACCGCTGAAATTGTATTTAGTTTAAAGTTCATTATTTTATCCTTTACTTATCTAGGTGCTTTTCAGTGTTAAAACGTACTTCACCAAGGTGATTAATCGCGCTTACACTGAGAGTTTCGCCATTGATAGAGATACTTAAAAAGCCCGGTGTTGCTTCTGCGTAGCGGGTAAATTCACGTTGTTTTACAAACCGCGCTTCGCTGCCACCACCAGAGACAAAGTGAGCCACCTTGCTATTTTTTGGTTGGTTGTATTGCAAGTCGTGCTCGTGCCCTGCGATATAAGCGTGCACGTTATGACGCTCCAAAATAGGTTCTAAAATGTCGCGAAGCCCTTGGTTGCGGCCAAAGCGTTTACCACTTGAATAAAGCGGGTGATGGCCTACCACAATTTTCCATTTTGCGTTACTGCCAGCAAGTTGGGTTTCAAGCCAATCCAATTGTGTTTGATAACTTTGCCCTTGAGTTGAGCGGTATTTTTCACGGGTTTTATATTCAGGTTGAATCGGGTTGGTATCTAAAAACACCATTAACACTTGCTCGTTGTTTTCAAGCGCAAATGTTTTACTGTAGTACCTTGCAGGTAACTGCCAGCGCTGACTTTTTGCGGTGTAGTCAATTTGTGCTTGGGCATTACCTAAGTAATCGTGATTACCTAAAACAACATACCAATCTTCAAATGTGTGCGGGCCATGGTATATGTTCTCAAAGGCTGATTGCCAAAGAGGATCGTTCACACTTGCCACGCCATTTGGGTAAAAGTTATCGCCGGTCGAGACAATAAAATCGGCATCGGTTTGATACATAGCAATTTCTAGCTGATGAGCCACTTCTTTTTGGTAAAAGTGGCCGTTGTGTCCCCAGTCACCAATTACCATAAAGTTAAGGCTATTAGGCAACGTAGTTAACTTGGCAATTTTTTGTTGTTGGTATAGTGCATCTTTATAAATAACAGGCTCGTTTGCACTTAGCGCTGATGAGCACAGTAGCGCAGCCATTATGAAAGACAATTTAAACATGTTCTAACTCCAAAAAAGCACGCGATGGGTTGCCATTACGTGCTTAAAGTGACAATACGTGTGATTAAAATGCGTAACGTAGCATTACTTGAATCACAGGACCTGCTTCTTCAGATTCAAGCTCGTACTCATCAAAGTCACGATTATTTTGATCATCAAGCGAGTCAAACTTGTTGAACACTTCATCTTTACTGGCATCAAGTAAGTTTGAACCAACAAGGCGAAGGGTGATGTCATCCCAGCGTTTTTCAACGAAAAGCTCTAAATCAGCACCGTAAGAGGTTGTCACTTCTTCACCGACAAAGCGTCCGTATGCATCACCTTGATTACGGTACGTTGCCCCAAATGATGCTCGAAGGGTTGGTAAATCTTGGATAAAGCCTACGTTATAAACATAATCTGATTGGTCGTTAAATTTGCGCTTGCCAAAACTGTCTTCAACTTCACTGTCGAGCCAAGAGTAATTTAAGAAGATTCCAGTATTAGGCATGTTCAATGCGCTCAGTGGGGTTGATAAATCAAACTCAATACCTTGAACTGTGCCATCACCAGTATTTTGTGGTTGCAGTACAAATGTGCCTTCACCTTCAGAGCCTTCAACACCGGTACTGGCAATTTCAATAAGGTCGCTAACGTCACGGTAAAATACGTTTACACCAACAACACCACTTTTACCTAAACGGTATTCGTAACCTAAATCGATACCCCAAGATGATTCTGGTTTAAGGCTTGGGTTGCCTAAAAAGTCATTATCAGCGAGCTTTTCTTCAAGTAGGGCGGGTGTCATGTAGTCAAAGTCAGGGCGACGTAAGCTGCGAGCAACAGAGGCGCTGACTCGTCCGTTATCACTGACGCTGTAACGAAAGTGAGCCGACGGTAAGAAAAAGTCATAATCATTTTCGGCAGTAACGCCTTCGTTGGTATCGGTAATGCTTGAGTCAGTTGACTCCCACCGCACCCCCATCTCCCACGAGAACACATCCGCTTCGTGCTTGATTAGCGCAAATAAATCAAAACGATCTTCTTCAAGTTTATTAACACCGCCGTCTACTGGTTCAAATTCGTTGTTAAATTGTGCTAATGACATTGGCGTCTCGCTAAATTGAGCCCATCCAGTCAGTGTTTGCTCACTTTCATCTTCAGCGACAAAAATGGCGGTATCGCGCTCTTTGCCTTGTACAAAAGCACCAAATTGAACTTCTTTCGAGTCACCTACCAGTAAGCTGTGCTGCCATTGTAATGACCACTCTTTATCATCGATATCAACGGTTTCTTCAGCTTCTTCAAACACCATTGGGAGCTCTGACGTATCAAGTTCAACCTCTTGCTCATACACTGATTCTTCAAAGCTGGCATAACCTAACTTAAATTTGCTGGTACCGCCAAGTAGTGGTAATTCATAGCCAGAATTAATGTTGTAGTTGGTTTGATCAATAAACGAAACGTTTGCGTTATCTGAGATTAAATTACCACCCTCAACGACAGAGCCTGAGGTTGCAGTGGGGTCGTCGTATTCAAAAGAGCGCTCATCTTCGGTACGGTCGGTATCAACCCACATAGCGCTAATATCAAACTTGCCGCCGTTATCAAACACCTTTTCAAAGCTGGCATTTAAAGAGGTATCATCACCATCACGGATATCAGATTGATCTTCACGGTTATCAAAATCGTCTGTTGCGTAATTAGGGTTATTTTCAGGGCTATCGCCATAACGTCTGCTTGATTTTTGTTTTGGGTTATAACGACCTTGTAAATTGGCACCTACGAGTAAACGGCCACCTGCAAACTCAGTACCGTAAACACCCGCAAAGCTTTCTTTTAGTTCGCCGTCATCGTAACGTAAGCCACCAGCGCGAATATAACCGCCGTCTAAGCTGTAGCCATCGCGAAGTACAATATTAAGTGTGCCTGCTATGGCATCGGCAGAGCGGTTGGCACTAGATGAACGAATTATTTCTACGCGCTCGATTAATTCTGCTGGAATACGGTCCACAAAAAATGAACGGTCAGCACCGGCGCCCGGAACTTCTTCGCCATTAATAAGTACTTTTGTGTAAGCAGGGCTTAAGCCGCGCATACGAGCGCCGTCTGATTCAAGTACGTCAGATAAAAAAGTAACACTAGGAACACGCTTTAGTGCATCACCGGCGGTGAGTGGTTCAAAACGTTGAAAGTATTCTTGTGAATATTCAAGCGTTGGCGCTAGTTCTTGCGAGCGGTTGCGATAACCAATCTCGCCGTATACCACAAGCTCTTCAGAAACCTTTACTTCAGGTTCCCTTGGCGATGTTTGTTCCTCTGCATTCACGCTAACACTAAATTGGCTCAGTGCTAATGCCGCTATAACAGCATTTAACTTAAATTGTTTCATTGATTTGCTCCGGTTGTCCTTGGTTTGGTGAGCAAACTAAAAAAAGTTAATGACGCTAATGTGACAGTTTTACAGTTAATTCCTGAAAAAACGTTAACTTAGTGCTTTTTAAACAGACTGTTGAGCTGTTTAAACACGGCTCCAGAGCACTAAAAATGGTTATTACTAGGTTAAATACCTAAAAATTTTAATCTCAATGTCATATCAATGAGCCAAAATGACCCTGACGAATACAGTATGACTGCGCTAGCATGCAGACCAACATAGACTAAAGAAGCCACCGTAATGCGATATAACCCATTTACCAGCCATGCAAAATTAACCAACACCATCATTTTATTATTGGTTATTGCTGTAGCAATATGCGCTTACTTTGGCGAACTTAAGCAATTGCAAGACATTGCGTGGCTCGATATTGTTGGTGAGGGCGGTATTGTGTTGATGACCCTCAGCTGGATAGCTGCATTACTTATTTCACGTCCGCCAGGTAAAGTAACTACCTTATTAGTGTTAGGTTTAGGTTTGTTTATGTTCTCAGCCACGCTCGATTTACTCGATGAGTGGTTAAAGCAACCTTCACAATTATGGCTCACCTGGTTTGAATCACTGCCAGCGCCGTTTGGTATGTCGCTTACCAGCGCAGGGCTTTATTATTGGCATCAAGAACAGTTTGTTTTAAATCGCCAATTGCGTCGTCGTGAAGCGCATCTGCGAGAGCATGAAAAAGTCTGCCCTGTTACAGGGTTATATCGAATTAATTACTTACACTCGCTAATACAGCAACGTCAAAGTGAACAGCAAGCCGCCACCTTAGGCATTATTGATATTCGAGACTTTGCAAAGTTTAATGCGCAGTTTGGTTTCAGTGAAGGCGATAGGTTACTGCGAGAAGTCAGTGATTTATTAGTAATGAATTGCCGTTTGAATGATGTGCTTTGTCGCTATGCTGGTGATTGTTTCATTGTGCTTATGCCGGGTACCAGCCAAAGCCAAGCCAAAGAGTTATTAGCGCAAATGAAGGCGGCGCTTAATCATTGTGCGTTTAAAGTCGCAAAAAGCAAAGGTGCCCAGTTTCAGCATATTTTAACCGCCACCATGGCAATGGATTTAGCGCAAGATCCAGTGCAGCAAACCAGCCAGTTACATCAACAATTACAACAAGAAAAGGCCCTTTTAGGTGCAGCAGTATATTAGCCTAGATGATAAATACCTCAGCGCGGAGGGAGTGATCACTGCGCTGGTGGAGCTTGCTCAAGGACGAGGGATCCCGCTTCATAAATTGCTGCGTGGTACGGGTATTTTTGAGCCAGATTTATATGATCTATCACAGCGCTTTAGTTTATCGCAGTTGTTGGCTTTAATTAGCCAGTTTAAAGCCTTAATGAAGAGTAATGATAGTGGCTTTTTACTGGGTCATCAATTGGTTAATGACGTTAGCCCAGCAATGCAAAGTGTCCGTTTAAGCCCGACCCTTGGCGCTGCGCTAAAACAATTGCAACATATTCGCGCCACGTTAGCCCCTTTATTTTTTACTCGTAAGCATATTTTCCAAAATGATTTCTATCTGTACTTGCAACCGAATGTAGGTATGGACGAATCGTTAAAAAATTATTGTTTTGAAATATACAGCGCTGCGTTAATGAGCTTACTAAAAAGAGTGAGTGATCACTACCCGCACTGTTATTTTGACTTTACCTGTAAGCGCCCGCGGCATATTCAAGAGTATGAGCAGCACCTAGGTTTGCGGGTACGGTTTGAGCAGCCCTATACTCGTTGGCATTTTGATAAACAACTACTTAAGTGCCCAAACCCAGAGGCTAGTCAGCTTAGGTGGCAGCAGTGCATAGCGCAAAGTGAGTTAAATAAGAATGTATCACAGTCTTTTGTTGAGGCTGTGTGCCAGCGCATTTACCGTGATAAAAATAACAGTCTAGCTAACAGTGCTGAGCATTTTGCCATGAGTTCTGCTACGTTTAAACGTAAGTTAAAACAACACAGTGTTAGCTATTCGCAATTACAAGATGAGCAAAATAAACTTAAAGCACTGCATTTACTTGGTGTGTGCCAGCAAGGCAATGAACAAGTCGCGATGCGATTAGCATTTTATGATATTCCTAATTTTCGCCGAGCTTTTAAGCGTTGGACCGGCATTACGCCGAGTCAGTTAAAAATATAATTAAAAACTAGCCGCTTGCTCAATAACTATGCCGTGGCGCTGTGCTAAACGTTCATGGTTTCTGTCGTAACCACCACCAATCACAGTGGCAACAGGGGTATTATTTGCAAGGCAGCGTTTAAGTACTAAGTGGTCGCGCTTTTCTATCCCTTGCCAACTAATATCCAGTTTGCCTAAGCCATCCTCTTGCCAAATATCAACGCCAGCATCGTATAAAACAAGATCCGGGTTAAGCTCGTTTAATAAAAATTGCAGCGTATCGTCAACAATACCTAAATATTCAGCGTCTTGCATATTATTGGCTAAACCAATATCTAAATCGCTAGGGGACTTTCTAAACGGGAAGTTTTTTTCACAGTGTATTGAACAGGTAAACGCATAAGGTTGATGAGCCAGCATAGCTGCGGTGCCATCGCCTTGGTGAACATCTAAATCAAAAATCAGTACGTTGGTCACTTCACGATTTTGAATTAACGTTTGTGCGGTAAAAGCTAAATCGTTCACCATACAAAAACCTGAGCCAAAATCACTATGAGCATGGTGAGTGCCGCCCGCTAAATGGCACGCAAGCCCATTTTTAAGCGCTAAACGCGCAGTTTGAAGTGTTCCCAGCGGAGCGGTAAATGTGCGGTTCATTAGTGCTTGTGACCAAGGCAGGCCAATACGGCGCATGGCTTTTTCGTCTAGGCGGTTATGCCATAAATCGTGAATGTAATTTTCACAATGTACTATTTCTAGCTCTTCTACACTACCATGTGGTGGCTCTATGATATTACTGCCAGCAAGCCCAAGGGTTTTAACATGTTGGTGTAGCTGTGCAAATTTACTCATTACAAAGCGATGCTTGGGATCGAAACTAAACGAGTAGTTAGGATGATAAACTAAAGGTAGATTGGGATTTAAACTCATATCTGCGTCGTTTAATTATTTTTGATTATGGTAATCAACTTCACGCAGTGCGTCTATTTATGTTTGGTGAATAAGCGTTTCAAGCTCGCGGTGTAATAATGTTTCATCAGCAAGGTTTAGCTCAACTAAACGCTTTAAATGCGTGATACTGTCTATATCAATACTATGGCATTTAAGACCAATATGGTTTTCTTCTATGTGACGAATAACCACCGGCATTTTTATTTCAATATCGCTTTGTGGCAAAGTAAAACGTAGTACTGCTTCGTCATTTTTGTTCCCAGTAAATGTATCGCTTTTAGTAATAAGCGCACCATGTAAAGAGATATCTAATAGAGTGCATTCATACTGGCTGCTAGCCATAACTAATTGCGCTGCAGTAGAGAACATAATACGAGAAAATTGCCGACGGTTTTGCATAATAATCTTATAAAGCTGTTATTTATAATAAGCATAGCTGGTAATGCCCAACACGCCAATTTGCTTAAAGATAAAAATAGCTCGCATAAAAAAGCCCCGCATAAAATGCAGGGCTTTTAACTTATTAACTGTGGCTGTTAGCCAATTTTTTTATACTTAATACGCTTAGGCTGCGCAGCTTCTGCGCCAAGAGTCTTTTTAAGCCACTCTTCGTATTCAGTGTAGTTACCATCAAAGAAGTTAATTTGGCCTTCGTCGCGGTAATCTAAAATGTGTGTAGCAATACGGTCAAGGAACCAACGGTCATGCGAGATACACATTACACAACCTGGGAATTCTAAAATAGCATTCTCAAGAGCACGTAATGTTTCAACGTCCAAGTCATTGGTTGGCTCATCTAGAAGTACCACGTTGCCGCCTGCTTTTAACAGTTTAGCTAGATGTAAACGGTTGCGCTCACCGCCAGATAAGTCTTTAACAAACTTTTGCTGATCGTTGCCTTTAAAGTTAAAACGGCTAACGTAAGCACGGCTTGGGAACTCAAAGTTACCAATTTTTAGTACATCTTGGCCGTCAGAGATTTCTTGGAATACCGTTTTGCTTTCGTCCATGTTGCCACGGAACTGATCAACAGTTGCCAGTTCTACTGTTTCACCAATGCTGATATTACCGCTATCTGGCTGTTCTTCACCGCTTAACATTTTGAATAGCGTTGATTTACCTGCACCATTGGCACCAATAATACCCACAATAGCGCCCTTAGGCATGCTAAAGCTTAAGTCATCAATTAAAACACGGTCGCCAAAGCTTTTACGTAAGTTGTTTACTTCTAATACTTGGTCACCTAAACGTGGGCCAGGTGGAATAAACAATTCGTTAGTTTCGTTACGTTTTTGGTAATCAGATTGTTGTAGTTCGCTAAACTGTGCCATACGTGCTTTTGACTTAGCTTGACGACCTTTAGGGTTTGAACGAACCCATTCAAGTTCTTGTGCAATCGACTTTTGACGTGCTTTTTCAGATTTTTGCTCTTGTTGTAAGCGGGCATCTTTTTGCTCAAGCCAAGACGAGTAGTTACCTTCCCACGGAATACCTTCACCACGGTCAAGCTCTAAAATCCAACCTGCTACATTATCAAGGAAGTAACGGTCATGCGTTACTGCCACAACAGTGCCTTCGTAGTCATGTAAGAAGCGCTCTAACCAAGCAACCGACTCAGCATCTAAGTGGTTAGTTGGTTCATCGAGAATCAGCATGTCTGGTTTTTCAAGTAACAAACGACAAATAGCAACACGACGGCGCTCACCACCCGATAGGTGCTCAATTTTAGCATCCCACTCAGGTAAACGAAGTGCATCGGCAGCACGCTCTAATACGTTATCGATATTATGACCATCGTGCGCTTGAATAACCGCTTCTAATTCACCTTGCTCTTTAGCCAGTGCGTCAAAATCAGCGCCTTCCATTGCGTATTCGTTATACACTTCGTCAAGGCGGTTAAGGGCATGTTTTACTTCACCTACAGCTTCTTCAACAATTTCACGAACTGTTTTGCTTTCGTCTAAAACAGGCTCTTGCGGTAAGTAACCAATTTTAGTGCCTGGTTGAGGGCGAGCTTCACCTTCAAACTCTTCATCAACACCCGCCATAATGCGAAGTAGTGATGATTTACCAGAACCATTTAAACCTAGCACACCAATTTTTGCGCCTGGGAAAAAATGCAACGAAATATCTTTTAAGATAGTGCGTTTTGGTGGCACAACCTTAGATACTCGACTCATCGAGAATATAAACTTATCAGGTAAAACCATGGAAGAAGCCTTCAATAATAATAAAAATTTCAATGCTGTATTGTAGTGGCTCACAGGTGAAACAGTCAACGAATGGCACTGTTTTAAAGTACATATTCAATTTATATAAGCTGCGTGAATAAATTTCATTTAGACATCTATACATCTAGAGGTTGATATTTTTGGCATTCTGTTCATAATGAGAGCGTATCAACTCTCGGTTTTTATGAGCAGGAGCTTTAAGAATGCCAATTACAGTAGAAGACGAATTGCCAGCTATTGCACGTTTACGTCATGAAAACGTGTTTGTAATGCCAAAAACGCGTGCAAAAACCCAAGAAATACGCCCTATGCGTTTGGCTATTCTTAATCTTATGCCTAATAAAGTAGAAACCGAAGTACAGTTTATTCGCTTGTTGGCTAACTCTCCGCTGCAAGTAAATGTTGAGCTATTGCGCCTAGACACGCACCGCAGCAGTAGCAACTCAGAGCAACACTTAGATACTTTTTATCGTTATTTCTCAGAAGTAAAAAACAACAACTACGATGCACTGTTAATTACCGGTGCACCGCTCGCGCATTTAGAGTATGAAGAGGTGGCTTACTGGGAAGAGCTCAAAGTGATTATTGATTGGGCCGAGCAGCATGTAACTTCTACCTTGTTTTCGTGTTGGGCTGCCCATGCGGCTTTATACCACCGTTATAATTTAAAGCGCGATTTAAAAGATAATAAACTTTGCGGAGTGTTTACCCACCAATGCTATTTTGCTCATGGCGCACTTACTCGCGGCTTTGACGATACCTTTTTAGTACCGCACTCACGTTATGGCCACATAGATATTAATAAAATAAACGCCTGTGAAGAGCTGGTGGTATTAGCGGGCTCTGAACGAGTAGGGGCGTATTTACTTAAAAATAAATCCGGCAGCCAAGTATTTATTACTGGCCACCCCGAATACGATGCCGACAGTTTAAAAGCCGAATATGAACGCGATTTACAAAAAAGTTCCGATGCACCAAAGCCCGAAAACTATTTTCCTGATGACGATGCCAGCAAACAACCGTCTAAAACATGGCAAAGCCACGCGTTTTTACTGTTTTCAAACTGGTTAAATTATTACGTTTACCAAACCACACCCTATGATATTAACTTAGTTAGCCAAGACGTAAGGACTAACAACTATGCCGAATAATCCTCAAAACAATAAGCATCAAGAGCTGAGTGCTGCGCTCAAACAGCGCATTTTAATTTTAGATGGTGCAATGGGAACCATGATCCAAGCGCATAAGCTTGAAGAGCAAGACTACCGTGGTGAACGTTTTAAAGACTGGCATGTGCTTATTAAAGGTAACAACGATTTATTAAGCCTAACCAAGCCTGAAATTATTACTGAAATACACCGCAGCTTTTTAGCCGCCGGTGCCGATATTATTGAGACCAACACCTTTAACTCGACCACCATTTCGATGGAAGATTACGACATGGCGAGCATAAGCCGTGAAGTTAATTTAGAGTCGGCTAAGTTAGCTCGCGCAGTATGTGATGAATTTAGCGCTAAAACCCCAGAAAAACCGCGCTATGTAGCGGGTGTTTTAGGGCCAACGTCTAAAACCTGTTCGTTATCGCCGGATGTAAACGACCCCGGCTATCGTAATATTACCTTTGATAAGTTAGTGACTGCGTATGTTGAGTCGACTCTTGCGCTGATGGAAGGTGGTGTAGATATAATTTTAATCGAAACCATATTCGACACGCTTAATGCAAAAGCCGCCTCATTCGCGGTAGAAGAAGCGTTTGAACAAGCTGGGCGTACATTGCCAGTGATGATATCAGGCACAATTACCGATGCCTCAGGCCGCACGCTTTCAGGGCAAACCACTGAAGCATTTTATAACTCTATTCGCCACATTAAGCCGCTTTCAATTGGTTTAAACTGTGCCCTTGGGCCTGATTTACTGCGCCAATACGTTGAAGAGCTATCGCGCGTGTGCGAAACCTTTGTCTCTGTTCACCCTAATGCGGGCTTACCCAATGAGTTTGGTGAATATGACTTAGAAGCAGACGACATGGCAAAAGAGATTATAGATTGGGGAAAATCGGGCTTTATTAATATTGTTGGCGGTTGCTGTGGCACTACGCCTGCGCATATTCGTGCCTTTGCCAAAGGGCTTGAAGGCACAGCACCACGAAAATTACCTGAGCTTGAAGTGCGTATGCGTTTATCAGGCCTAGAAGCCTGTAACTTAAATTAGGAGCCGCCAATGACCCAACAAATTGCAGTATTTACCAATGTCGGCGAGCGTACAAACGTAACTGGCTCGGCCATGTTTAAACGTTTGATCATGGAAGAGGACTACGAGACCGCCCTTAATGTAGCCCGCGAACAAGTAGAAAATGGTGCACAGGTTATTGATATCAACATGGACGAAGCCATGCTGGACTCAAAAGCGGCCATGGTGAAGTTTTTAAACTTAATTGCCTCAGAGCCTGATATTTCTAAAGTACCTATAATGGTCGACTCCTCAAAGTGGGAAGTTATAGAAGCAGGCTTAAAGTGTATTCAAGGCAAGGCCATTGTTAACTCCATTTCACTTAAAGAGGGTGAAGAGCCGTTTATTCGCCAAGCTAAAATTATAAAACGCTTTGGCGCCGCCGCTGTTGTGATGGCATTTGATACCGAAGGTCAAGCCGATACCGCCGATCGTAAGTTTGAAATTTGTGAGCGCAGCTACCGTATTTTGGTCGACGAAATTGGCTTTCCGCCAGAAGACATTATATTCGACCCCAACATATTTGCCGTTGCCACCGGCATAGAAGAGCACGACAACTACGCCGTAGAATTTATTGAAGGCACCCGCCGTATTAAGGAAAACTTACCCCATTGCAAAGTGTCGGGTGGGGTGTCAAACGTATCGTTCTCGTTTAGAGGTAATAACCCAGTACGTGAAGCGATTCACTCGGTGTTTTTATACCATGCGATAAAAGCGGGTATGGATATGGGCATAGTAAACGCAGGGCAGCTTGCGGTTTACGACGACATCCCCGAAGAACTTCGCAAAGCCGTAGAAGATGTAATTCTTAACACCGACCCCAGTGCGGGCGAGCGCCTTGTTGAACTTGCGCCTAAATATTCAGGCATGGCACAAGCTGAGCGGGTAGAAGATTTGGAATGGCGCACTTGGCCGGTTGAAAAACGCCTAGAGCATGCCCTTGTAAAAGGTATAACCACCTTTATAGATGATGATACAGAAGAGTGCCGTGCTGGCGCCGATAAACCTATTCACGTGATTGAAGGGCCACTCATGGATGGCATGAACGTGGTTGGGGATTTATTTGGTGCCGGTAAAATGTTTTTACCCCAAGTGGTTAAATCAGCTCGGGTAATGAAGCGCGCGGTTGCCTACCTTGACCCATTCATTGAAGCCGAAAAAGAAGAGGGCGCCACCAACGGTAAAATTGTTATGGCTACCGTAAAAGGTGACGTGCACGACATAGGTAAAAACATTGTTGGCGTAGTACTGCAATGTAATAACTACGAAGTAATCGACTTAGGCGTAATGGTACCAGCAGATAAAATACTGCAAACAGCAATTGACGAAAAAGCCGATATTATAGGCCTTTCGGGCTTAATTACCCCATCGCTTGATGAAATGGTACACGTTGCCAAAGAAATGAAACGTCGTGGCTTTGAGCTACCGTTAATGATTGGTGGGGCAACCACCTCAAAAGCGCATACCGCAGTTAAAATAGAGCCGCAGTACGACAAAGGCGTGGTGTATGTAAATAACGCCAGCCGCGCCGTGGGTGTGGTGTCTAATTTATTATCAAAAGAGCATAAAGCAGAGTTTTTAGCTAAAACCACCGCCGAGTACGACAAAGTACGCGAACAACAAGCACGTAAAAAGCCGCGCTCAAAACCGGTTACCATACAGCGCGCCCGCGATAATGCTGCAAAGCTCGATTGGGATAATTACACACCACCCGTGCCTAAAAAGCTGGGCGTGACCGAATTTAAAAATGTATCAATCGCGACTTTACGCAAATACATAGACTGGACGCCGTACTTTATGACCTGGTCAATCGCCGGTAAATATCCGCGCATAATGGACGATGAAGTAGTGGGCGAACAGGCACAAAGCCTATTTAAAGACGCCAACGACATGCTCGATGAGCTTGAAAAGTCAGGCAGTTTACAGCCATTGGGTGTTATTGGTTTATTCCCAGCAAACCGTGTGGGCGATGATATAGAAATATACACCGACGAAACGCGAAAAGAGCTATTAACGACCTCATGTCATTTACGCCAGCAAACCGAAAAAACCGACTTTGCTAACTACTGCCTAGCCGATTACATTGCGCCAAAAGGCACACCCGATTACTTTGGTGCGTTTGCGGTAACAGGCGGTTTAGAAGAAGACGACCTCGCCAATGCGTTCGACACACAGCAAGATGACTATAATAAAATAATGGTAAAAGCGGTTGCCGATAGGCTTGCTGAAGCGTTTGCTGAATACTTGCACGAACAAGTGCGTAAAGAGTATTGGGGTTATGCACCGGATGAAAACCTCGCTAACGATGAGCTAATACGCGAAAACTACCAAGGTATTCGCCCAGCACCGGGTTACCCAGCATGCCCTGAGCACACCGAGAAAAAGAAAATTTGGCAGTTACTCGATACCGAAAAACGTATTGGTATGCAGCTCACCAGCTCATACGCCATGTGGCCAGGTGCCGCGGTATCAGGTTGGTACTTCTCACACCCACAAGCTAAATACTACGCGGTAGCAGCAGTACAAAAGGATCAGGTAGAAGACTACGCCAAGCGTACCAACATGACGCTAGAAGAAGCAGAACGTTGGTTGTCGCCTAATTTGGGGTATGAGCCTGATTAGAAGAGCAGTGGTCAGTTTTTAGCTGTCAGCTATCAGTAAAAGAAAAACGAGCCAAATTAGGCTCGTTTTTTATTTTTGTATCTTTTTATCGCAATAAATATCGATAACTCAATTGTTTACATAATAGGCATTAGATGTGACTATTGAATGAATTGAACGTGTAGTCTAGGTATTAATTTTTTGGACTAAGCATAAAGAATACTAAGTTTTAGTTACTCTAATTAAGGAATTATAATGCAGACAATTACGGAAGATCAGCTATCTCTTGAATATTACGGTGCAGCAGTTGAAAAAGGGCAGCTAAAAGCGAAAGATGTTGCTCGCTATATTTTAGCACTAGATGAATTTATGAACGTGATTACAACAGAAGCTTATGGTAAAGATGCATCGCTATGTATGGATGTCTCAGGTTTTAGAGGGCAATCATTTGATATTGATTTTTTACTACAGGTGGTAGGTTTATCCTCTGGAGCATTATTTTGTACTAGCTCCCCCAAAGACCTTATTACTCTGGCTACTGACTCAATTAAATTATGTATTCATTTAGCTGGCAATCAACCGAAGCAGTGCACACCAGATAGTAATGCGAATACAGTTAATATCGAAAACTCTAATGGTCATACTCAGGTATTTCATATTCAAACGCTAAACGTTCTTTCTGATCCAAAAGCTGCTAATTCGTTAGATACATTTATTAGGGAGCCTTTGGTTAAAGGATTAAGCGAAGTAAAGTTAAAATCTTCAAAGTTTGATATCCAAACTAAAGCTTCGGCTAATGATGCTGAATTTTTTAAACCTCTTGATTTCGATTTACCAATTTCAAAAAATACAATTACTACAGGTTTAACGATTGAATCTCCATCCTTTAAAGATGGAAATAAGTGGAAATTATTTGATGGACAGTCCAGTTTTTATGCAGAAATTACTGATAGAGAGTTTATTGATACTGTTGATAAGGGAGAGAGGTTTGGAAAAGGGGATCTATTAATAGTTGAAATGGAAATAATTCAGACTAAAACACCGCAAGGTTTGAAGATCGAAAAACTTATTACGAAAGTTACCGATCATAAAGAAGCGCCTCAACAGAAAGGTATGTTTTAAGATTTTAGGTCAAAGTATTAGCACATAACGAAAGTCAAAATTGAAGGTTTTTTAATGAAGTATCGAAATTATATATTACTTTGCCTATCTCTACTTTTTACGTCAAACATACATGCGCTTGAGCAGAAGTATCATGAGAGTATTTTACCTGTTATTGCTGCTTTTAAAACGCATGATAAAACTGCGATTGCTGCGCATATTCGCTACCCTCTAAAAAGACGATACCCATTGCCTGACATTAAAAATGAAGCTGAGTTTATTGCTCGCTTTGATGAAGTGTTTGACGACGAGCTTGTTGCCGTTATTGCCAGTTCAAATATCGATACTGATTGGGATAGCGTAGGTTGGCGCGGTATTATGCTCAATAACGGCTTAATGTGGGTAGACACAGACGGCAAAGTTATTGCTGTGAATACACAAAATACCACTGAGCAAGCACATGCAGAAAAGTTAATCGCTCAAGATAAACAATCACTCCATTCAAGTATTAAAACCTTTCAAAAACCAATACTCGATTGGGACACAGCAAAATACCGAGTTCGTGTTGATGATTTAGGCGATGGAAACTTCCGTTATGCGTCGTGGAGCATTGATAAAAGCCCAAGCGATAAGCCTGATATCGTTTTAATTAATGGTGATATTACCTTTGAAGGTAGTGGCGGCAATCATCACTATACGTTTAAAAACGGACGTTACAGTTACGTATTGCAAGTAACGGTAATTGGTTGTGATACCTCACCACCAGGTTGGCTTGAAGTATATAAAGACGATAAGTTGTTATTGTCTGACGCTGTGATCAGTGCAGTTAATAAGGCTAATTAAGTTTCTAGTGAAGAGCGGCTATTTTTAACTTACTGTGAAACGTAAACTGTAATCGAGAGTGGGAACTAGCTATGAAAACAATCGGTATGTTGGGTGGTATGAGTTGGGAGTCAACAGCCAGCTATTACAAAGTTTTAAACGAAGGCGTTAAAAACTCGTTGGGTGGACTGCATAGTGCTAAAATTTGTATGGTGAGCGTCGATTTTGCGGAAATTGAAGCACTACAGCATCAAGGCGATTGGCAACAAACAGCTAAGTTACTCACCAAGGCAGCTAAATCTGTAGAGGTTGGTGGTGCCGACTTTTTACTTATTTGTACCAACACTATGCATAAAGTGGCCGGTGAGATTGCCAGTAATATTACCATTCCTATTTTGCACATTGCCGATGCCACCGCTGAGCAATTAAAACACGATAACATTACGCGAGTAGGGTTGTTGGGAACGCAATTTACAATGGAGCAAAACTTTTACAAAGAGCGTTTAACCGTTAAGCATAACATTGAGGTATTACTACCTGAGCCTAATGAGCGAAAGCGAGTGCACGAGGTTATTTATTCGCAGTTATGCCAAGGGATTATTGATGACGATTCGCGAGCTGATTATATACGCATTATAGAGCGCTTATTTGCACAAGGCGCGCAAGCCATCATTTTAGGCTGTACTGAAATCGCCTTGTTGGTAAAGCCACAACATACACAGGTTCCGCTTTACGATACCACCAAGATACATGCCGAGGCGGCGGTGAAGTTAGCGCTGGCAAAATAAATAAGGTTGAGCTTAATTCTGTAAATAATTACTTCGTTATGCTTGCATACACTGATGCTGATAGTTAAGGAATCTGGGAGTAGAGGTGAAAAAGCTTACTATTTATTTGTTACTTTTATTATCTGTTGGATATTCTGCAGTTACTTTATATTCGCTCATTAATAGTGATATTGAAGATGTTATTATTTGCAGCACTGATGAGCATACTCATTGCATCCCAAGTGATGCTTGTGAATATTACTTACTTAATTATAGAGCAGATAAGAGTGATATTGAATCACTTGAATCAGGCGCTGGTTTAGCATTTTTATTTGAAATTAAAGATATAGATAAGCGCGATGTTTATATCAAATACTTTATTTCTAAAGGAATCAAAGTAAATACGTTAAGTGACATAGATGGTTTATCACCTCTACACTCGGCTATTTTGCTTAATGACTTTGGTTTAGTGCAACTTTTAATTGATAAAGGCGCGAGTATTACCATTAAAGAAAAATCACATGGGCTTACACCTTTAGAGTTTATTCATAAACTGAGTGAAAGAAATGCTCAGATAGATAGGCAGCTGATATCTGAACTTTTGACGCCGATTTCAAATAATAAACAGCTGGTTAATTCAAAGAATTACCGAATACGTTAAATCTAGTGATTCTATTATTTACCAACAAAAAAACCGCCAAATGAAGTGACCCCATAAAGTTGGACTCATTTCTAAGCGGCTGCCAAGGCCTGATTTCGATACTGTATTGGACTCAGGCCTTTTAGTTTCAGTTTAATACGCTCATTGTTGTAATAGTGGATATATTCTTTAATGTTTTCAATAAGATCATTCACGTCTTTAAACGTTTCGTTGTGGTACATCTCGCTCTTCAATATGCCGAAGAAGTTCTCAGCAACCGCATTATCTAAACAATTTCCTTTTCTAGACATACTTTGTTGCAATCCTTTTTCCTTAAGGTGATTTTGATATTGTTTGTTTTGATATTGCCACCCTTGATCTGAGTGTACAACTGGCTTTTCATTTGGCTTCAACCTAGCAGTTGCTGTTTTAAGCATGTCAGTTACCAAAGGGAGTGCAACGGATTTTCTGACTTCGTAACTGATTACCTCTTGGTTGAATAGGTCAATCATAGGCGATAGATATACCTTCTCATTATCCACTTTAAACTCCGTCACATCCGTCACCCATTTTTGATTTGGCTTCTGCGCAGTAAACTCGCGGTTAAGCGTATTTTCTGCGATTTTACCCACTTCACCTTTATAGGATTTATAGCGCTTAGGCCTTACTTTTGACTTGAGTCCTAACTCATTCATCAACCGTTGAACGCGCTTATGATTAACAAGTACTCCCATTGCTCTCAGGGCACTCGTAATTCTGCGATAGCCATATCGCCCTTTATGCGCGTGATAAATATCACGTATTTTTACCAGTAAATCATTGCTTGCACAGGGTTGCTTACAAGTAGTGCGATGATAATAGTAAACACTCTTTGGCAGCCCTGTAGCCTTTAAAAGGTGTCGTAAGCTATGCTTTGCCTTGAACTCTTCGACGACTATCGTTTTGTCTTTGCTTTTTTCTTTCTGGCTTGAGCCAAGGCTTCTAACTTTTTTAGCACATCATTCTCAGCTCGTAAGTATGCTAGTTCTTCTCGTAACTCCTCCTCAGTCATTTGCTCTACTAGTTTTGATGAAGAAGAATTATTTGTCATGAATGGCTTACCTTTTCTCTGTGGTTTAAGACGTGATATACCATCACGAGCATAAAGCTTTTGCCATTGAAAAAGAATGCCTGG
Organism: Pseudoalteromonas sp. KJ63-1; assembly: GCF_055808145.1. The sequence goes on from NZ_CM147855.1 coordinate 823,491, forward strand.
GGACGATAAATCGAAGAAAGCACTGGTATAACCGAGTGACCAACTGTTTGCTGTCATCGTTTTTAACACTTCAGCCTTAAATGCTAGAGAATAAGGTTTGTGAACAGACCTGAAGCTTTCAGCGCCATGAATTCGATAAATAGCGGTCCAATATCGGACCTGCCTATCTGTAACATTAAATCTGTTACTTACCGCCGAAGAGCTTTCAGACAAAGCGAGTTCAGCTATTTTGAGCTTGAAAGCTCGGTGATGTTTGGACATAAAAAGACCCCCAGTAATTGGAATGTCCAACTATTGGGGGTCACTTCAAAATGGCGGTTTTTTTATTAGTAAGTAAAGCTGTTAACACGCTTTATATTAATGGCCTTTCTCAAAGTCATTTACTTCGCGCTCGGTTTAACTTCCTTTAACCTATACATCTGAAGCTTTAATTATTGTATTTTATATAGGCTTGTTTATCATATGAGGTCTATTTACAAAGGCATGTGAATATTTAAGCTTATAGGGAATCATGTAGCAACCCTCCACAAAATGTTCACGGCCTATTTTTAAGGCTTCTTGTTTATGTCATTTTTAACGACACTTAAAAAGTTTGGTAATCATATTGGTGCTTACAAAGTGCACTTGTGCCCTGAGGTGAAAGGCCAAGTTAGTGAAAAGGGCAAGCCTTTATCTAATGTGAGAATAGACCGAGTATTAAATTTTTCTGATGGCAAATGTGCTGAAGATTTCACTTACACGGATAAGAACGGAAGTTTCTTACTACCTGAAATTAATATCCGCTCTAATCAACCAGCAGTCCCACTTGCTGAGATTTTTACTTCTCAAGCTATTTATTTATCCTACAATCATGAAGAATATTGCCTTTGGGGTTCCAGATTGTCAGGCGCTAAATACCGAGAGGAATATGCAAAAAAATTAAGGCAATTAATAGCCGATACCACTGATGAAAAGGTTCTTTTTAAATTTGAGAATAAAAAAACTGAAGGCTATAAATTTGAAGCTTTAAGTATCTGTCGTTGGTCTGATGATTTTGAAGTAGTGGAAAAAAATGCTTATTTTGACCTTTCAGAAATTGAAACGGATGATAATTAATAAAACAAAACCTAAATTATAAGGAAATATTGATGAATGTTTTAAGCCCTGCAATAGCTGCTAACTTTGCTGCTATCTCATACGAAAGCCTTGATAAAAGAGGCTTAAGAGCTAACCCATATTTTGAAAGGATTAGCTCTTTATTTTCATTCGAATCAGAATCTATAAAAGGTGTAAGTGGTTCTATTCTTGAGCGAGTTTTTAATCACTCGACCAATTTTGGCTGTATTGCAAAAGGTAAGAAGGGCGCATATGAAGATGATTATGTTTTAGCTTTACGTGGCACGGCAAAAATACGTGATGTTGTTACTGACTTACATTGTGGTTTAAGTACTTGTAGTAATAATCAACCTGTACATGCAGGCTTCAACCATACATTTAACTCTTTCAAAAATCAGTTAGAGCTGTATTTTAAACAAAGCACTAAGAAAAAATTAAACATTCATGTTGTAGGTCATAGTTTAGGTGGTGCTTTAGCAAACTTAGCTGCTAACTGGTTAAAGCAACGTTTTGGAGCGAATGTAAAATTATATACTTTTGGTGCGCCGCGAGTTGGTTATAATAGTTTTGCAGTAAAAACTGAGTCCGCAACAGATAACAGCATTTATCGTTGTGTACATGCAGCCGACCCAGTTCCTTTAGTGCCTGTGTGGCCATTTATGCATACGGAGCAAGAATATATTTTACACGGTGCTGCCACCATTACTCCAAAAGCACATAGTATGACTAAGGAGACGCCAGGATATTTGCATACAGCTAGCAACTTCAAAAGTTATTCTGCTATTAACAAGGGAATGGAAAAACGAATTCAAGAAGAGGTAAGGCTTGATTATGAGAGACGACTCGAATGTAGCCGCACCTCTAAATGGGCTCGGAAAATTGGTGCAGCTTTAATTACTCATTTACGTGAGACTGGTAAATTATATGCGATACAAAATCATTTTTCGAACGCTCTCACAGTATACGATCAGATAGCTAAAGCATTAGCTGATAGCATTGATCTTTCTAAAAATTGTACTAAAGATGTAAAAGGGATTTTAGGGCATATGCTGACATTTTGTGGCTATCCATTTCAGGTGATTTCTTTTACTTACGCTTCTATTAGACATATTTTGCAATTAATGCTTAAAAATATTTTTGCACTTGCTGGCGAAGCGTTAGCATTAGCAAAACCTTCCTAGAATTAAGGTATACAAAAAACCGCCAATTGGCGGTTTTTTATTAGCAAGTAAAGCTGTTAACACGCTTTATATTAATGACCTTTCTCAAAGTCATTTACTTCGCGCTCGGCTTCCTCTTTCGATTTACCGTATTTTTGCTGAATTTTACCAACAAGCTCGGTACGGCTACCTTCAATTTTATCTAAATCATCGTTGGTAAGATCGCCCCATTTTTGTTGCGCTTTACCTTTAAGTTCTTTCCAGTTTCCTTCGATACGATCGCTATTCATAATTAGCTCCTTATTAAGAGTGATGATTTTTCATTTTAAAAGCGTTACTAATAAAATGATTTTTAACGTTCATTTATAAAGATGCAAAGCCTATACCAGAAAGTGAAATTTTTAATTTTTAATTATATATCAATTGGTTATACTTTTTCGATGCGTAAATCTTTTTAGCTGGTGGCGAGACTTATAAAAATTCTGCAGGGTGGCTTGTAATTATTTCAGGGACCGTCACTTCAGGGACTGTTACTTCAAGGGGGTTATTGCAAGTACACTGTGCTGGCTTTTTATAAGTACAATAAAAAAGCGAGCTATTAAAGCTCGCTTTGCTGTTTAATAAAGGAATTAATGTCTAAAGCTTGGCATTAGCGCAGGGATGCCTGGCAGCATACCTACCAGTGCCATTACACCGGTTAATAATACAAACATTATAAGTGGGATGACCCAGCGACTCATTCGCGATAAATCAGCACTTCTTTCTTTACAGCCAATAAGGCCTAAGTTATCAAGTAGCATAGTTAGTGACCAACCAAATGCTGGGTTTACTAGGCTTGATGCAAACACCACAATGGCGGCTGATTGGGTGGTTTTACCTTCTCGGGTCATTTCCATACCCGCTTCAAGTAGTGGAATAAACACCCCTACAATTAAGGCAACACACAATACTGGCTGCCAAATAGCTAAGTCCATTGGGTAACCCCAAACACCCGCGATAATACAAAATAACGCAGTTAAAATTGCGCCTGCAGGAATAGGTCGTTTTGCAATAGCAGCAGGAACAATGTAAGTGCCCCAAGATGACGCAAAGTTAGCACCGCCTAATAGCGAGCCAAAGGTTTGTCTTGTTGATGCGCTAAGCATGGTATCGTCAATATTCATTTGTACTTTTTCAGTACGCTCTGGGTAACTAATTTTTTGAAATACTTGATGGCCTAAAAAGTCAGGCGACCACATAGCAACAGCTAAAACTGCAAAAGGAAGTACAACCACAAAGCTTTCTGCTGTTGGTAAGCCAAGCATCCAACCAGTGTTTTCGCCCCACCAGTACATAGGGTTCATGTTTGGTAAGCCCGGTGCAGTATGAAACTCAAACGGTGCGCCCAATGCAAAAGCAGTAAAACCACCAATTAAACAGCTCAGTGGCACGGCTAACCAGCGTTTTTTGTAATGCTCCAATAAGGCATAAAGTAAAATTGTGGCTAAGATTACGATAAAGGCAATATGGGTCATTTGAATTTCTTCAGCCCATGCAAACAACTTTTTAACTTGTGAAATGGTACCCACAAAGCCCAAATAAAGAAGTAGGCCACCACACACCCCTTTACTGGTGAGCTTTGCCATGAGACTGCCGCCTTTACTAAATGCTAATATCAATCCAAAGGCTCCTATGAGCAAACCAAAGGCCATAGGGTGTCCGCCTGCGGCAACCACAATAGGAATTAATGGAATGAGTGGGCCATGAGTACCGGCTAAATTAGCAGTCGGTAAAATAAAGCCCGAAAATAGTAAAATAAATAGCGAAACAATTAAAAGTTCGTAGCGTACGTTTTCAAGTACAAAGCCATCACTTAAACCCAAAGGGCCTGCAAACGTGGCAGCAATGGCTGCTACCATTACTACTTTACCTATAGTAGCGGCCATTGCTGGAATGGTGTCTTCAAATTCAAAGCGATAATCTCTAAATGGTAAATTTGGACGCCAGCGTTTTGGCTGCATAATTTGCAGCTCGTGCTCTAGATAAGCGTCGCGGCTTTCAAACTCAGAGCTGGGTTTATGAAGATTTTCATAGCTATCGGACACGGTTTGAGTATCCGCTCCTGGTATAGCATCAGATGAATTATCATCTAGCGGCTTGGTGGTCATGACTTCTCCTGCAACTTAGTTGCTAACTCAAAATAAAAATACAGCTTTTACAAAGCAAATGAACGTTGAGTGCGCAGGGTAAAACAGCTTGCTACAGATTGTAATTAGGCAAAAGGTCGTGCATAGCCCAGTTTAACGCTTTGTAAGTGTTAACAAAAATAGCAAAGGGATGTGTTGTAACAGGCTTGTTAAATTTAAAAGATCTTTAAATTCAGTGGTTTATTGTTCTGTTTTTACAGTGTGATCTTGTCATGCAGAATAGCGAAAAGGTCATAAAATCAGCAGATTCAGCAGCAATCATTCTTTAGTCTAATAAAGGTGACGTTAGCCGCTATTTGCTTATTATAAATACAATTAGCCGCAAAGTTACACAAAAGCTAACAATACTAAGCTTTAACGGAACGACTATTTTTGGACTCAAGATAGGGTTTTAAAGGTAATAATAGGAGTAAAGTAAAAATATAGTGCAAAGTGACTAAACAAGAAAATGCCTTTATGTAACGTATTTATAAAGGCATTTCTGGGTAAGCTTGTTTGTTTTCACCGCCAGTTAAGCGCTGTAATAACCGACGTTGGCTTGAGAGTAATTGCCCTGAGCGTTCATTCATTATTTTGCAGGTTTTAGTTTTTAGCTCAAGCTGATGCAATAGCTTAGTAGTAAAGGTGTTTATATCAACAGGTAGAAGCGCGGTTAATTGTGCTAAACCTTCTTTGCCACCTTGCAAGCCTAAACTCACCAAAAAGCCATCGCGCTGGTTGTGCGATTCATTTAAGCTTTCTAAAAAGCCGAGCATTTTTTTATTATGTGTTTCTAGCTGCACATTACGTTGGCTTAGCAATTCGTATTGCGTTTCAAGTAATTCAATTAACGCGTCTAGCTTAGTAATGTCTTGTTGCAGACTTACAATATACTCTTTTACAGTTTTCATTTTTTATGAAGTTCAACCATAGCGTTAACGGTTTCATCAATATTAATTTTAAATTCACCACTGGCAATTGCCGCTTTCATTTGGGCTACTTTATCCATATCAACGTCTGGCTTTGCAGCTAAATCTTGAAATGTTGAGTCTATTGATTTACTTAATGCACTCACTGAGTTTACTTGCTCTTGTTTAGTCGCTACAGGTTGTTGCTCTGGTTTTGCATCCAGTGAAGAACGCTGGTTTGTTTTTTGACTTTGCTCAACCGCAGTGGTTGTTATTGCGCTTATATTCATTGTTTATTACCTAATTCGTTTATCGAATTTATATTGCTTAGTTTATATCAGCGACCAAGTACAAGCATTACTTAACTTTTATTTCGACATTTTTTAAAATGTCGCCTCTGCCACACCTTGCGCAATTACTCTACCTTGAACTACTTTTTTTGATGATAAATTTTTTACATTAATAACCTCACCAAGCTGGCCATCTTCAAGAGCAATGGCTTTAACATTGGCAGAGAAAGTTGCGGTATTTACTTGCAGTGAAATATGCTCATTTTTATTGATTAAATACTGCTTTTCTAGGTATCTATTTGAGATCACCGTGCCTTTATCAATTTCTCGTTTAACGATGAGTCCAACTAGCTGGTCAATACCGGTTTTACCTTGGTGGCGGTGCTTACCTAAATCTACGCTTTTGTATTCTAAGTCTTGCTTATTAAGCACTTTACCTCGGTTTAAGGTGTGCTTGGCAGCTACTAGGTTTATCCACACACTTACTTTGGCACTGGCTCTAAAACGCCAAGCAGGCGATGGGCAAGATACAGAAATACTCACTCTGCCAGCAGGTGGCGTGTGATTTTGTGAGCGAGTGATTTGCAATTCATCACAGCTTAAATTTTCGCTGCCTTTAGGAATAAATAATTCTATATCTTGTCGCTGACTTTGCGAATTCACCGAGCGCAAATAGCTCTTAATTTCACTGTGCAAAAACTGCTGAATTTCTTTATCAAAATTAATGGGGGTGGCCATAGCATGAGCTGGCAGTAGTCCAATAGTTAAAAGTAAGCGGAAAAACCAACGCTTCCCTTGGGGAAGTTTAGCTTCCGTGTGCTGGGCTGTTTTTTGCTCTTTTTTTATGTAAGTCATTGAAAAAATATACTTTTAAAAGTTGGCATAAAGGTTGTTATACACAAGGTAGAAAGTGTATGCGAAGCGCGAAAGCATACAAGAAACAAAAATTAGAGGCAACAATGGAACTATTTGATAAAGCGTTAGGTGTTCACCCTTTTTCAATGAAATTAAGGTTAGACAGAGCAGAAGTCATTGCCAGCAACTTGGCCAATGTTGACACGCCTGGGTTTAAATCTCGAGATGTAGATTACCGTCAAATCATGCAAAGTGTTTCATCCAGTTTTTCGCAAAACAGAGATGTTGATTTTGCTGGCGTACAAACGGATGAGCTCAAATATCGCGTTCCTTATCAACCATCAAGTGATGGTAATACTGTTGAGTTAAATATTGAGCAAGCAAAATTTGCCAGCAACAGTATGGATTTTCAAACCAGTTTGACCTTTTTAAATATGAAGATAAATGGCCTACATAAAGTTATTTCAGGGAAATCATAATGTCTTTTAATTCAATTTATGACGCCAGTGGCAGCGCCATGCGCGCTCAAGTTATTCGCCTCGATACCATTGCATCTAACTTAGCCAATGCCGATACCGCGGCCGGTTCAGAAGCCGACGCTTACAAGGCACTTAAACCAGTATTTTCTGCTTTGTACAAACAAACACAAGATAGCCAATCAATTTCAGCCTCGGTTGATGTATTGGGGATCACTGAGTCAAACCGTGCGGTAGAGCAGCGCTACGAGCCAAATAACCCAATTGCTAACAACGATGGTTATGTATTTTACTCCAACGTAAATGCACTTGAAGAAATGGCCGACATGATGTCTGCAAGTCGCAGCTACCAAACATCTGTTGAAGTTATGGGGCGTGTAAATAGCATGCAGCAAAGCATTCTTAAGTTAGGACAATAATTTTATGCAAGTTAATTCAGCCGTTCCAAGCGCAGCCGACGGGGCAAAAAACACCACGAATATTGCCGGTAATAGTTCAGCAGATGAAATGTCGACCATGTTTTTAGAGTTACTCGTTGCGCAAATCAGCAATCAAAATCCATTACAACCTATGGACGGCACCCAATATGTGAGCCAGCTTGCGGAGTTTTCTAATGTTGAGTCGTTACAAAGCATTCGCCAAAACACCGCCGATGGTTTGGATTATGTGAGCAGCTTAGCGGTGCTTGAAGCCACTAATATGGTTGGTCAAACGGTTGATGTGCAAGCAAGCAGTATTGCCCTTGAACAAGATGGCAGTGTCTCTGGCATGGTTAATTTAGGGGAAGCCGCAGATTCTGTCACTGTGCAACTTTATAACCAAGATGGTGAATTAGTTGAAGAAAAACAACTGCCTTATTCTGGAGTCGGTTCATTGCGTTTTGAATTTGAAAACCAAGAAGCCGGTGCGTATGCAGTGAGAGCGTATGCCACTACTGAAGAGGTACCAAAGCAGCTTGATACTTGGCTAAGTGGTGAGGTTGAGCGTGTTTCTGTAGGTAAATCGTTAGAAGATATTTTATTACAAGTCGATGGTTTGGGTAATTTTGGTATCACTGAAATTAATCAAGTGGCATAAATAAGAGGAATAAATAATATGTCTATGTTCAATATAGGATTAAGTGGTCTTAAAAGTACCCAAACAGGATTAGAAGTAACCAGTAATAATATTGCTAACTCGGGTACTGCTGGTTATAAAAATAACACCGCAGAATTTGCCGCAGTGTATAACGGCAGTCAACGCGGCGGCGTTAAAGTTGCCAATGTTAAAGAAGATTTTGTCACCGGTGGTGAAATTGTGCGCACCGGTAATGCGCTGGATATTGCTATTGATGGCCAAGGTTTTTTTGCCATATCAGAAAACGGCCGAACAGCTTACACCCAAGCAGGCCAGTTTCAGTTAGATAACGACTTAAATATTGTTAATGCCAACGGCGGCAAACTGCAAGGTTTTGGCGTGTCTCAGGTTGATGGTGGTGATCCGACAATTGTACCAGGTGTATTAACCGATTTAAAAATTGAAGCCTCAAACATAGAAGCACAAGCCAGTACCAATATTAACTTTAACGGTAACTTAAGTTCTTCTAGCGACGTGATTGCTTATCCAACAGCTCCTGCGGTATTTGATCCTAAAGATGGTAGTCAATATAACTTTTCTCAATCTACCGAAGTATTCGACTCCTTAGGTAACAGCCATGTAATGACTCAGTATTTTAACCATACGGGTAGCAACGAATGGCAAGCGATGTTTTTCTTAGATGGTAAACCCCTTACTCAAGCTCAGCTTTCAGCGCTTGGTGCGACTACCGACTCTAAACCTATTGATGATGGTGCGGGTGGTTCAATTAACGCCGGTACCATTACGCTTAATTTTGATACCGATGGCCAAATGGTGCCGTTTTCAGGCGACTTAACGGCGGTTGATTTAGAAGTGCCTATTACTTCAACGCCAGGTAATGCAGAAATAACCAGTGGTGCAGCAGCATTAAATATCGCGCTTAAATTCGATGGTACAACGCAGTTTGGTTCAAGTTTCAGTGTTAACGAAAACGATGCCAACGGCTATACCTCGGGGGCGTTTTCTGGTGTGAAAGTTGAAGACGACGGCCGTGTATTTGCAACATTTACTAACGGTGAATCTAAATTACAAGGTCAGGTTGTACTTGCCTCGTTTGCGAATGTTGATGGTCTAGAGCAAGGCAGTAATACCGTGTGGTATCAAACTGAAGAGTCAGGCTCTGCACTTTATGGCGAGCCAGAAAGTGGCTCACTGGGTAAATTACTGTCGGGTTCATTTATGGGCTCAAATGTTGATATTAGTGAACAGCTGGTTGGCTTAATGTCATTTCAACAAAATTACCAAGCCAATGCTAAAACCATCAGCAGTGCTGATGAAATGATGCAAATTTTATTTAGTAATACCTAAGGAAGCTAAGCGTGGAAAAGTTAATTTATACCGCCGTTTCGGGTGCTGAACTTAATAATACCGCCTTACGCGTTGCTGCAAATAACTTAGCAAATGTTAGCACCGTAGGTTTTAAGGCCGACTTAGAGCAAGCGCAATCAATGATGGTACAAGGCGAGGGCTTTCGTACTCGTTACCACGCGCAACTAACACCAGTAACTACTGACTTATCGTCAGGGCCAATCATGGATACTGGCCGTAATCTTGATTTAGCACTGAGCAACGGCGGTTATTTAGAGGTGATGGATGACAACGGTGAACCTGCTTATACCCGTGCGGGTAACTTAGTGGTTGATGCCGATGGCTTTGTTACTGTTAACGGTCGCCGCGTGCAAGGTGACGGTGGCGATATTCAACTCCCTGAATTTGGTGATATTGAAATTGGCTCAAACGGCATGATCAACCTAACCCCCATTGGCGGCGGTGTAATTGCAGAAAATGCGCAAATTAAATTAGCCAGTACCGATGAAAACTTAATCAAAGGTGCTGATGGCTTACTCAGAGCTAACGATTTGCAGCCGCTTGAAGCCGACGAAACAATTACAGTAAGAACCGGTGCTTTAGAAGGTTCTAATGTGAATGCCGTGGCTGAAATGATCAAAACAATGAATATTAGCCGCCAATTTGAAATGAACGTAAAAATGATGAAGTCTGCTGACGAATTAGCGACCAGCGGTAATAAGCTCATCAGTGGACGTGGGTAAATAGGAAGCCAAACATGAATTCAGCATTATGGGTGAGTAAAACTGGTCTTGCAGCGCAAGATTTAAGAATGACAACAATATCTAATAACCTAGCGAACGTAAGCACTGCCGGTTTTAAAAAAGACAGAGCGGTATTTGAAGATTTATTTTACCAAGTACAAAAACAGCCTGGCGCGCAGGTAGATGAGCTTAATCAGCTGCCATCTGGGATTCAGGTGGGAACCGGTGTTCGTATTAACGGTACGCAAAAGCAATTTACCGAAGGTAGTTTTGAAACAACCAGTAACCAGTTAGATGTGGCCATTGCAGGGCAAGGCTTCTTTCAAATTGAAAGTCCTGATGGCGAGTTATTATTTACCCGTAACGGTCAGTTTCAGCTTAACTCTGAGTCATTACTGGTAAACAGTAACGGCTTACCATTGGCACAAAATATTGCGCTACCAGAGGGCACCACTAAAGTGAGTATTGGCACCGATGGCACCGTTACTGCGGTAGTAGGTAAGGATGCGCAAGCGGTTGAGTTAGGCCAAATGTTAACGGTTAACTTTGCAAATCCAGCAGGGTTACAAAGCTTAGGTGGCAATTTGTACCGCGAAACAGCAGCATCTGGTGAACCTGTTGAGGGGATCCCCGGTGAAGATGCTTTTGGTGGCTTGCAACAATTTACTATTGAAGGCTCAAACGTGAGCGTTGTTGATGAAATGGTAAGCATGATTGCCGTACAGCGCGCTTACGAGATGAACGCTAAAGTGGTCTCTGCGGCAGATGAAATGCTGCGCTTTATAAACCAAAACGTATGATTATGATGAATAAGTTAACATTATTTTTGCTGCTTTTGGGTGTTGCTGGTTGTAGCAATACCCCGTCAAAAACCCAAATGGTGGAATGCGAAGTGGTGTATGGGGAAGTGAAATGTCCGCAAAACACCACTCAAAAATCAGTTCAAGACTATGAAATAAGCCAAGATGCCTATGCACAGGGTTTGAATCAGCAAGATGGTAGCTTATTTCAAGATAACTATATGTTTTCTTTGTATGCAGATAAACGTGCTTACCGAGTTGGCGATATTTTAACTGTGGTGCTTAACGAGCGCACGCAATCAAGTAAAAGTGCCGATTCAAGTTTAGATAAAAGTACCGACTTGGATGTTTCAGTGCCAGTTGCTGGTGCACTCAACGTAGCTGATTTTAATTTGGGTATAGGTTCGAGTACCAAGTTTGACGGGGAAAGCAGCGCTAGCCAACAAAACTTCCTTAGTGGTGCTATTACCGTGCGGGTTAATCATGTTTTATCTAATGGATCGCTGGTTATTAAAGGGCGCAAGCAAATTAAGCTCAACCAAGGCGATGAATACATTGAAATTGAAGGGCTAGTTCGCCCTGGCGATATTGATGTAAGTAACCGTGTTTCGTCGCTTCGTATTGCTGAAGCGCAAATAAGCTATACCGGCAAAGGCACATTGGCTGATGCGAATCGTCCAGGTTGGTTTACCACTTTATTTACCCGATTCTTAAACCCGTTCTAAGGGATTACTGAGGTTTTAATGAAATATTTACTATTAATGCTAGTGTGCTCTTTTAGCCTATTAGCGCCTGCAACTGTGACCGCCAAAGCACGTCCATTATTAGATATTGTTGATGTGCTAGGTGTGCGAGAAAACCAACTCGTGGGTTACGGTTTAGTAGTGGGTTTGCCGGGGTCGGGCGATAAAGCTCAAGTGAAATTTGCCGGTCAATCGCTAAGTAATATGCTAAAGCAATTTGGTGTCTCTGTAGATGAAGAACGATTACCAAAGTCAAAAAATATAGCGGCTGTTGCTGTACATGCCACGCTGCCGCCAATGGGAAGCCCAGGTCAAGCGATTGATGTAACTGTGAACTCATTGGGCGATGCAAAAAGCTTACATGGTGGCAGCTTAATGTTGACTCCGTTAAAGGGAGTTGATGGCAAAGTGTATGCGCTAGCACAAGGTAATTTAGTGGTGGGTGGTATTAATGCCAGTGGTAAAAGTGGCTCCTCGGTGACTGTTAATGTGCCTACTTCGGGGCTTATTCCTAATGGCGCTATTATTGAACGCAGTGTTACGGCTATGTATGAAAGTCAAAGCGATGTGATTCTTAATTTAAAAGATCCAAATTATCAAACTGCCCGCAATGTTGTGCGTGCTATTAATAAAGTATTTGGGCCTGATGTAGCTATTGCTGAAAATTGGGCGCGTTTAGTGGTTAGTGCGCCAAGCGATGCCAATAGTCGCAACACGTTTATGTCGATGCTACAAGATATTACCGTAGAGCAAGGTTCTGAGCGCCCAAAAATTGTATTTAATAGCCGCACAGGTACTGTTGTAATGAACAATACAGTGCGAGTTAATCAGGCTGCGGTTAACCATGGCAATTTAACCATTACCATCAGTGAACAAGAGCAAGTGTCGCAACCAGGGCCGTTTTCAAATGGTCAAACTACGACCACGCAATCAAGTGATATCACGGTAGATCAACAACAAAAAAATATGCTGTTGTGGCCTGAAGGCACCTCATTAGATGAAATTGTAAAAGCGGTAAATGCACTTGGCGCAACGCCAGCCGAGCTTATGTCGATATTAATTGCACTTGATAATGCTGGGGCTCTAGAAGCCGAGCTATTAGTTATTTAAAGGAAATAGCCATGAAAATAGAGTCATCAACCCAATTATCTCAGTCATTAGCGATAGACCCGACCCATCTTGAAAACATTACTGGCAACAGTGAGGCAGGTGTTAAACAGGCAGCAGAGCAGTTTGAAGCTATTTTTTTACAGCTGGTATTAAAAAGTATGGATAGCACCACCAAAACTATGGCCGGTGACAATGGTTTTTTTAATAGTAACGAGCAAGCGCAATTTAGAGATATGCATAATGCTCAAACCGCGCAGCATTTAGCGTCCACTCATCAACTGGGTTTAGCGGAAGCGATTATTAAGCAGTTTGATGAGAAAATTGCTCCCATAGAAAATACATTTAAGAATAGCCAAAACTTGGTCGCTAATGATCAACATAAAGGTGCTGAAAGCGTTGAGCCAACCCAAAGCTATGATATTTATGCGGGGTCGGCATTTGTTCAGCCATTGAATGCTAATACGATTAGGTAGTTAATTATGTCTATGTTAAATAACGCGTTAAGCGGCCTCAATGCGGCTAATATTGCGCTGACTGTGTCAGGGCAAAATGTGGCGAATGCAGCCGTTGAAGGTTACTCGCGTCAGCAAGCTCAATTTAAAACCTCTAATGTATATTTAGGTGGGGTTGAGGTGGCATCGGTTGACCGTGTTGTTGACGCCTTTTTAAATGACGATATTTGGCGTACTAATTCCGATACCAATTTTTATGAAAACAAACAGTCATACCTCGGCTTTATTGAGCAAATAATTGGTACCGACTCACTCAACTTAAATAACTCCCTTGCAAGCCTAACTGATGCGCTCAATGCTGCGACGACCAAGCCCGATTCACAAGCTTTTAGACAGCAGTTTTTATCCTCTGCTGAAGGCTTTATGCAAGATATTGCGCAAATTAATGGCGCCTTGGCAGGCCAAGCAATAAAGTTAAATACTCAAATGACTAATGTGGCGCTCAACGTCTCCTCTGTTACTAAGCAAATAGCTGAAATTAACAGCAGTATCGGGTTAGCAAAAGCGAATAATCAATCAACCGCAGAGCTGAAAGACAACCGAGAGCGGTTAGTAAACCAGTTATCTGGGCATATTGGCGTATCTATTGTTGAGCGAGATAATGGTTTTATTGATATTAGTACCTTAAGTGGTGCCCCGTTAGTAGTGGGCAGTAAAGCCGCATCAATATCAGTAAATGGTACAACAGTCACCAGTGAATTTATTGGCCAGAAATTTACCCTTGATAAAAATGTTGGTGGCCAATTCGGTGGCTTAATTAGCGTTGATAAGGATGTAATTAAACCAACCCTTGCAACCTTAAATAGCTTAGTTTCCGACCTTGCTGATGATATGAATGGTGCATTACAAAGTGGCTTTGATTTAAATAACGACCCCGGTGAAGCATTGTTTACTTACAACCCACTAAACCCATTAGGGACGATTGAGGTAAATCCTGCTATCACTTCCGATAAGCTTGGTTTTAAAAACAGTAGTACTTCAGGGCCAGGGGATAACTCAAACATTGCTAATATCGTTACCTCAATGGCAGGAAAAGGCGATAAATTTACGTTATTAGTGGGTGAACTGGCAATTACTAGCAAGCAAAATTTAAGTAGTATCTCTACCGCTACGAGTCTAAGCGAAAACGCCATTGCTGCACGCGATAGCTTTAGTGGTGTAAACCTTGATGAAGAGGCGGCAAGCTTAATGCATTTTCAGCAAATGTATAGTGCCAATGCCAAAGTGATCAGCACCGCCGATCAAATGTTTAAATCTTTACTGCAAATGTTTTAGGGAGCAACGTTATGCGAGTCAGCAGTCATCAGTTTCATTTAAATTCAATCAAAAACATTCAAAGTAATACTGAAAACTTTAACGAAAAGTCGATTCAGCTGGCAACCAATAAGCGAATTCTTAAGCCCTCAGATGATCCGCTTGGTACTGTGATGATTATGAATTTAGGTTCAGAAATTAAATCGCTAGAGCAATACAAAACTAATATGGATGCAGTTAACTTTTCATTAGGTCAACAAGAAGTACAGCTAACCGGTATTGTTAACCAAATATATTCATTACAAAGTTTAATTACCACTGCAGCTGATGGCTCAATGGGTGAGGCAGAAATTAAAGCGCTTGGCCAAGAAATGAGTGTGGCTTTTCCGGCAATTGTTGATTTACTAAATGCAACTGATAGCGACGGGAAGTATTATTTTTCAGGCAGTAAAACCGACGAACAGCCATTTCAAATCGATGCCACGGGTAATTATGTTTATACCGGTGATAATATTATTAGGGAAGTTGCTGTATCTGACGACTCAAGTGTAAAAAATAATATTGTTGGTGATGATTTAGACCCAAGTGCAGGTTTTTTAAATGCTATGCAAGACTATCTTGTTGATGTAAATAATCCGCCAGCAGGTGGTGTTGGCAATCAATCCCGGGTGATGATAGATAAATTAGCAGACTTTTTAGGTACTATTAGTAGTCAAGTGACTACAATTGGTTCTACTATGGCGTCGCTTGATTCTATTACTACCAGTAATCAAGATATCACTACGTTTACGGTGAATTTACAGGATGATTTAAGTGCTGTAGATTACCCTGAAGCATTTATCTCGATGAAAGAGTCAATGGCGGCGTATGAGTCATCGATGCAGGTTTACTCAACGGTAAGTAAACTTTCACTGTTTTCATACATTTAAAATTATAATACTTTCAGGAACTAACTATGCTGGTTAAAAGTAGCGAAAAAGCGCAAGCAATTGACTTGGTAAATACCAATAAATCGGATGCACTCGTTACATCAACAAAAGATTCTGCTAATAATTTGTGGAAAAACAAAATTGTTGGCAGAGAGGAGCAGGTTAAAGTACTGACTGGCTGGGCACAGCGTGGGGCGCTTAGTCAGGCGCTAGCTAGAGCTGAGCAAAGTGAAAGTACAATACGAAATTTGTATATGGGGCTTGAAAAGTTAGCACAACAGTTAAACACCCAGGCAGCTAACACTCAGCCACAACCCATGCAACAACAGCAAATTAAAGTGCAAATAGCGTCATTACAAAACACAGCAAATAAAAAAGGCTCAGGACTTGATACTCAACTAAAAATAACTGACCCAAATCGCGCTATTAGCAAACAGCTTAATGCAAATATAGACCTGCTTAGCGCGCGCCCACATGAAGAAAATATTCAGTTAGTAATGGGGCGTTCGGGTAAATCATTAAGTTTAAAACTACCTGCCTATCAAGATGAAAAAACCAATTTAGCTGCCATTCAAAATGCGTTTGCACCACATCATATAAATGTTGAACTTAATCGTGAAAACCGTCTGCTTTTTAGTGCGCAAAAAGATAATGCGGCTCCACTTTTAGAGCCTTGGGTAATGAGTGGTCAAGGTGTGCGAATTGCTGCAGGAAACCCGATTTCGTTGCAGCTTAATGATTTAGATAACCCTCTGAATGAACTTGCTAAAATAGCCGATAAAAATGCCACTATTGCTCAGCATCGTGAGCAAATTCAAACTGCGCAGCGCCATTTAAAAGCGAATTTAATAAAAATTCAGGCACAAAAACAACAATTACAAAGCCAACTAGAGCAGCTTGACTCTGCTAGTTCATTAGCTAACACTGATGAACTACTTGCTTTAAGTCTAGGGGTTAAACAGCACATGCAAAACCCAAGTGTAAATAGTGTGGCTGCGATTATGTCGCAAGCAAACATTACTCGTAATATGGTGCAATACTCACTCACCTAATTTTTTAATGCAGCAATCTAGTGTTGCTGCATCGTTTTTTATTTCTGCTATTCCTCTTATCTGCTTTTAGCCAACGAAAATGCCTATTTTACCCGCTTTGAACACATTGCTTAAAAAAATATAAAAATAATTAGAAAAAAGTTTAGATAATTAAAAATATGGTCGCTCTTAGTTATTAGAAGGTGATTTAGGTTCACTAATTACTTTAGCTATTCATTCAAAGAGGAAATAAAAATGGCTTTATCAATTCAATCAAACATGGCATCAATGTCAATCCAAAACCAATTAGGTCGTAGTAACAACGATTTATCGACCGCGCTTGAGCGTTTAGGTTCTGGTTTTAAAATTAACTCTGCAAAAGATGATGCGGCTGGTCTACAAATCGCATCACGCTTAAACGCACAAGTACGTGGTCAAGAGGCTGGTTTATATAACGGTAACAACGCCATGTCTATGATGCAAACGGCTGAAGGTGCGTTTGATGAAATGACTAACATTGCTTACCGCATGAAAGAACTTGCTACCCAAGGTTCAAGTGATACAAACGGTGCAAAAGAGTGGGCTGCACAAAGTGCAGAATACACAGCACTAGCTACTGAGCTTACAAACATCATGGACAACACATCGTTTGGTGATGGCACTAAACTTTTAGCAGCTGCTGGTAAGTTTGGTGCAGGTGCGGTTAACTTCCAAGTAGGTTCAAGTGCAGCAGAGACTCTTAATGTTGATATTTCTACAGAGCTAGGCAATGTGACAACCGCTATTGGTAATGCTGCTGCATTTACTACTGTTGCTACAGCACAAGCGCAAATTGCATTTGTTGATACTTTAGTTGGCGAAATTGGTACTGCACGTTCAACGCTTGGTGCATCAATGAACCGTCTTGACCACACTATGACTAACGTATCTAACATGAAGCAAAATACTCAAGCTGCTGTAGGTACGTTAATGGACGCTGATTTTGCTGCTGAAACGTCAAACATGACTAAGCAACAGTTGTTAATGAACTCAGGTATCTCGGTACTGAGCACAGCTAACAGCACAACACAAATGATTGGTTCACTACTTCGTTAATAATGATTAATCAATTAAGTATGCATAGCTACACCTAAGGTGTAGCTATTATTGTTTATAGTCATAAGTAAAAATATTTACTTTAGATTTTTTTGCTTATAACTAAAATGCTTGGAGATTAAAATGAGCTCTGCAATAGGAATCAATCCTGGGCAATTAGCCTCACAATATACACAAATTGAGCGTAGCGCTAAAGATCAGCAATTAAGTACTAAAAGTAGCCTTTTTAGCAATCAAATTAAGGCGTTTGATAGCCTGAAAAGTAATTTATCAAGCTTTTTTGATGACTTACAAACCAATCTTAAAGATACCAGTAGCTTGTTTGCTAACACCGCTACGGTGAGCAATTCATCCGCATTAGCAGTAACAGCAAGCGGCACAGCAGCCAGCGGTGAGTACGATATATTTGTCGAGCAATTAGCACAAGCACACCAAGTGGCATTGAGTTTTGATCCGGCTAAAGCTTTAACCACTGATGGTGAGTTAAGTATTGATTTGGCAGGCAGTGCGTTTAGTGTTGACTTTGCAAGCCTTGGCGCCGATGCATCATTAACTGATGTTGCTAATGCTATCAACTCACATGTCGATAATAGCGGTGTTAAAGCCTCGGTAGTCCGCTCTGGCACAGAAACCTTTTTAACTTTAACCAGTGCTGAGTCGGGTGCTGCTAATCAGGTGGGTGTGAGTTTTACTGAAGGTACGGATGCCAATGGCAGCGATATCACCAATGCTATAACAAACAAACAAGATTTAACCTTAGCGCAAGATGCGATTGTTAAGCTAGGGGCTAACTCGGCACTTACCATCACTTCAAGCAGTAATAAACTCGATACGGTTATTGATGGGGTAACGATTGATTTAACGCAGGCGCAGTCGCCGGGCGATCAGCCAATTCATATATCAATTAACCAAGATCAAGAAAGCTCTAAAGAAAACATTCAAAGTTTTGTAGATAAATTTAATTCGCTCACCAATGGTATTACCAGTAATCAGTACTTAAAAAGAGACAATATGGCTGCCGGCCTTGCTCGCTCTTTACGCAACGATTTTCAGGGTACGTTTGAAGGTAAAACCTTATTCTCTGTAGGTATTGAGTTTGATCGTAGCGGCAACTTAAAAATAGATAATAAAAAACTTGAAGAAGCCATGGCTACTAACCCTGAGCAGTTAACTAGCATGCTGACAGGTGAAAACGGTTTATTATCTAAGCTAGAAACTCGCGTTGAGCCTTTCACTAAAAGTTATGGTTTGATGACGGATAAAAAGCAGTCATTGCAAGCGAGCTTAAATATAGTCAATAGGCAACAAAAAGATCACGAAGTGTCAATGGAGCAAGTGTATCAACGTTACTTGTCGCAATTTACACAAATGCAACAGACTATTGCGCAATTAGAATCTACAATGGGTCAATTTGGGAGCTAAACATAGATGTTAGATTTAAATGATGGCTTTTCAGCCTATAAAAGTACATCAGTAGATGCAAAAGCGGCCAGTGCCGATATCCATAAATTAGTTTTGATGTTATTTGATGGTTTTTTAGATGAGCTTGAAAAAGTCACTGGCCACATAAAACAAAAAAGATACGATAAAAAAGCAGAAAGTATTGAAAAGCTGATGCGTATTTTAGGCGGGCTTGAAGCCTCATTGGATCTTGAAAAGGGCGGTGAGGTAGCGCAAAACATGCAAAACCTTTATCAGCATTGTGGGCAAGCATTATTACAAGCCAGTATGAAGAATGACTTGAGCTATATTGACTCCACCCGTGTAGTGATGACCAACTTGCAAGAAGGGTGGCAAGGCTTAGGCACACAGTAAACTTTTAAAAGCCAGCTACCCATAGCTGGCTTTTTTATTTTAAATTCAGCTGCTTTTTAAACTTCCTCTATTACCTAAGTGACCATCCTACTGCTAATTCATGACAGATTACTTCCTTCCTAGGGGGAAGTTCCGCTTCCGCTTTTTGCTGCCTTTATTTAATTTAACGTTAAAAAACAAAAGCTTAATGTTGGCTTGTTTTTTGCTAAATGAAATGTGAACTTATAATGAATTTAGTATTGCCAATGGAACACTCTCAAAAATACGCAGCGCAAAAAATGGAACAATTACTTAGTGCTATGGAAAATGCTATCCATGAGAGTAATTGGTATCAAGTTAAAGCAGCCGATAAGCAGTTACTTGCACTTTACACACAGTTACAAAGCATGCCTTGGTTTAGTTCAATGGTAGCTGAACAAAATAACTTAAAAGCACGTTATGTTGACTTAATTGACCTTGTGAGCCAAAAGCAAGCGGCCATTAAAGTACAAATGCAGCGCCATCAAGAGGATAAAGAGGGCTTAATGGCTTATAAAAAAGTACAACAAGGACAGTCGTTATGAGTATTCAAACAAGTACAATGGTGTCAAAGGCTGACTTTGGCAGTGCCACTAATAAACCAACCATATTAAAAAGCAGTACCCCTGCAGATGCGCAAGAACAACAGAGCGAGCTTGAGCCATTTTCGCTTTCTTCAAAGCAGCAGCAAGCAAAACAGCAAGATTTGCATGTTGAGCAACCTCGCGAGAGCTCAGAACAGCTAGCGCAAGAAGAGAACACTGAAAAAATGGATGAAATAATAAATCCATACTTTTTTAGCACCGCTAATTATAACCTCGATAACAATAAAAAAAACGCGCCTGTTATGACTGTACTTAACCAAAATAATAACCTTGTAGTTGATAGCGATACTGTAGTAGTGGAAACACTACCAGTACAGCTTGTAATTGATGAGCAGTTAAAGAGTAAGACTTTAGAGACTCAGCACGAAGTCAGCATTGTAGCTCAAGAGCCCGCTAAAACTGCGCTCGCACAAAATACGACTGTGCATAGTGATGCTTTAACTGTGCCTGCTGCAGCTATAAACGTAGCGCCAGCAGATACACTCGTTAATAAAGAATTAAACACACTCGATTTAGCCAAAACACCACAAACATTGTATTCACAAGCGCTTTTGAACCGATTAAATCAACCATCAGTAATGTCGAAAACTTATGGACAAGCGCAGTCAAGTAGCTTAACCAGTGAGCAAATATCCACACAACCGAGTATTGGGCTCAGTAAACTCGAGCTTGCTGCGCTGTCACAAAATCCGCAATCGAAAATATTTAATGCTGAAAGCCGTGAAGGTAGCAGTCAAAAATCAGCATTAGTGAGTGCTTTCTCATCTGCCGCCACCGCACCAGAAACCTTTGAGTGGCAAAAAGAGAAATTAAAAGAGGCACCCAGTGAATGGGGGCAGCGCTTATTACATGTACTTGGCGATAAGGTAAAATTGCAAATAGGGCAGCAGCTACAGCGGGCGCAAATTAGATTAGACCCTCCTAACCTCGGTAGTATTGAAATATCTATCAATATCGAAGGGGATAAAACTTCAGTCAGTTTAATTACGAGTAATACGCAGGTAAGAGATGCCATCGCGCAAACTTTAGAGCAGTTACGCCAGTCTTTGTCGCAAAATTCAAATACCACAGTTGATGTTAATTTGAGTGATAAACAGCAGCAATCTCATCACCAAAATGACAATGACGACATTGCAAGTAATCACACTGAGATGCCTGTACAGGATGATGACAGCAACACTCGCGCATCTAAGCTGCAATCAGACTCGTTAGATTTATTAGTATAACTACCTTGGATTAAGAGAGATAAAAGTGAAAAAAATAATAATAGCCCTAACCGTATTAGCACTTATTGCGGCTGCATTTTTTGCGGGACAGTTTTTTAATCGCAGTGAGTCATCACAAGTAGGCCCGCAAGCCGATATAACAAAGGTTGAATATCATCAAATGGAACGCTTCATTATAAGCGTATCAGAGGACTCAATTGCGCGTTATTTAGTGCTCGACTTAGTACTTGTTACTTCGCCGTCTATTTTTAATACAGGCACAGAGGCGATGGAGCCGCTAGTGAGAAATGTACTCGTAAAACAGTTTGCTAATATGAGTCACAGCCAAGTAAAAGAAGCTTTTAAAGATATTGATGCAGTTCAAAAAGATTTACTCGAGCAGTTTAATGTGGTTTTAGCAAATGCGGTTTCGGTTCGATTAGATAACGTACTCGTTACGAACGTCTTCATTCAATAGGTCATCGCTATGATGCTGCAAGAAGAGTGGGGTGAGTTAATCACAGAACCACCAGTCACCTTTACACCACAAAAAGAGACGCAACTATTATCGCAGTATGCTTACTTGGTTAATCGGGCGGCTGCACACATGCGCACTCAAGTGGGCATTATTGTCGATAATGATGATATTTACCAAATAGGCATTATTGCGCTGCTTTCGTCTATTCGTCGCTATGGTCGGGATTTAGATGAGAAATTTGCTGCATTTGCGTTTAAGCGTATTCGCGGTGCTATGTTAGATGAATTTAGGCGTGTCGATTGGCGCCCACGCCAGTTGCGGCAGCAGTCTCATCAGCTACGTGATATGAGCCGTTCATTGCAAAAAAAGCTTGGTCGTGATGCAACAGACACCGAAATGTGTGAGGCGTTAGGGATTAGCCATAAAGAGCTTATTCAGCTGCATTACAGTGAGCAAGCTGAGGCATTTGATAGCCTTGAAGCGCTATTGGAGGCTAATCCTAACTTAGCGCTTACCTGTGCACATGCACACGAAAAAGAAGAGACAGCAGCCACCCTCAAAATGGCGATGAGCAAACTAAATACCCGAGAAAAGCTGCTCTTGCAATTATATTACATGCACGAAATGAATATGAAAGAGATTGCATTAACGCTCGATTTAACCGAGGCACGTGTTTGCCAACTTCATAAACAAGCACTTGAAGCGCTGACACAAACGCTTCAAAAAATCTAATACCTAAGGAATAAAGAATGCAAAGAGTTATAGGTTTAATAGTAGTACTTGCAACAGTATTAGGTGGTTTTGCGTTTGCGGGCGGCAACATCGCCACTATGTGGCAGCCATACGAGTTTTTAATTATTTTTGGCGCAGGCTTTGGGGCGCTAATTGTGGGTAATTCGAAATATGTACTGACAGAAATGTTATCGCAATTAAAGTATCAGTTTATTAGTGGTAAAGGAACCGATACGTCTGAGCTTTACCATGACTTGTTACTGGTTATTTACTCTTTATTAGATCTAGCCAGAGTGAAAGGTATAAAGGGGTTGGATGAGCATGTTGAAAACCCAGAAACTAGCTCTATCTTTCTTGCCTACCCTAAAGTGTATGAGTTCCCTCAGCTAGTAACTTTTATTTGCGATAACTTACGTTTGTTTAGTATGGGAAAAATTAACTCGCATGATTTTGATGCCATGTTAGAGCAAGAGATTTACACCATTGAAGAGCAGCGCCTTAAGCCTTCTCATTCATTGGCTAATATTGCTGAAGCTATGCCTGGTTTTGGTATTTTAGCAGCGGTTGGCGGCATTATTATTACTATGCAGCACCTTGATGGACCTTTGAGTGAAATTGGCTACCATGTAGCCGCGGCGTTGGTGGGTACTTTTATTGGTATTTTTGCTTGTTACTGTTTAATTGCTCCGCTTGCCTCAGCGATGGAGCAGTATGTAAAAAAACAAGTGGCGATGTTTGAGTGTGTGCGTGCCATGTTAGTGGCGCATGCTAAAGGGCATGTGCCTATTGTGGCGACTGACTCAGGCAGAAAATTAATTAATGAAGAAATTAAACCGACCTTTACCACCATGGAAGAGTGGATCACTAACAAGGCGGCTTAATGATGGAAAACAAAAATCAAGAAATCGTTATCAAACGCTCACGTCGAAGAGCAACCGAAAAGCCTCATGGTGGTGCTTGGAAGGTTGCCTTTGCCGATTTTACTTTGGCGATGATGGCGTTTTTTATGGTGATGTGGATTATGGCGATCACCAATGAATCAGAGCGTGAAGAAATAGCACACTACATGCGAACTCACTCAATTTTTGATGGTGGCCCCGCTATTTTTGACCCTCAAAAT
The DNA here is from genome assembly GCF_055808145.1 of Pseudoalteromonas sp. KJ63-1. The sequence continues at coordinate 847,054 of NZ_CM147855.1, forward strand.
AGCCCATTCCCCGTTGATTTAGGGGGTTCTCCTTCAGTAATTAAACACCTAGAGTCGGGAATTACGCCTCCAGACTCTCCAAAACCTGGAATGAGTGAAGTATTACAAGTGCCCGATGGCACCGTTGAGCCTAAAGCTGGGCAAGGCGAGAAGTTAAACTCAGCGATTGATAGCCAATTTGAAGCCTCATCTGAGCTGAGCTTATTACTGGAAAGTATTGATGAACTCAGTAAAGAAGAGTTACTAAAAAATAACTTACTAGTTGAAGAAGTGCCCCTGGGGCTAAGAGTGATCATTAGAGACGACAAGCATCATCAAATGTTTGAACGCTCAAAGTCGCAAATGACCCCATTTTTTGAAGATCTGTTTCTATACCTTGGCGGCTTAGTTAAAGACATTAACAACAAAATTATTATTTCTGGACACAGCGATGCCAGCTTATTTGTTGATGGCAGCTCTCGTAATTGGGACATTTCTGGCGATAGAGCGCAGCAAGCAAGAAAAGTAATGACTATGGGCGGAATGCCATCAAGTCAGGTGCTTCAAGTAAATGCGTTTTCATCAAATAGACCAATTAACAAAGAAAATAAAAAAGCCAGCGAAAACAGACGTGTTGAATTGCTGATCTTAACTAAAGATGCGCAAGATAAATTTAACCAATTATTCGATGATAGCAACATCAACAATCCGATAAAAAAAGCGGCTGGTGCGGCAACGGCTAACAAACCCGTGCTACGTCTTGAAGAGAATTATGAGTAACCAACCAGACACTAAACGAAGTTACAAAAGATGGAACTTAAACCTCAAAGATAATTACGAGCCTGAGTCAGTTCAGCTTGGCGGAGTAGGCGTGCAGTTATTACGCCGTTGTTTTATTGATATTTCACTATGCCATGGTGTGGCAAAAGATATTAGCGTGGGCGGTGTGGGTTTATTAGTGCCTGCTGAAAAGACGATCCCCAATAAAGTTATTGTGGTGTTTGATAAAACTAATCGATTGGCAGGCAAGGTGATGTATCGCCGTGCTGTGAGTGAAAAATTAATGTTTTTAGGGGTTGAGTGGATAAGCAAAAATGAGCGCTTACGCAGCGATATTGTTAATCGTTTACAGTTACAAGCCCAATTGAAAAAAGCCAAAAAGACGAGCATAAGCTGAATATAAATGAATCAGGAAAAACAGTGGTATGAGTAAAACGTTAAACGCTAAAACAAAGCTAATTAAAGCGAAAAATTCTGAGCATATTACTCCATTTGCACTCACGCTTGAGCAAAGAGCATATGAACAAGCACAACAAAAAGCAGCGCACATAAACGTTAATATTCGTAAAACTTTGGAGTTAGAGCTAGCCCAATTGTTTAACGACAGCCGTTTTGATGTCGATATTTCGCCTTGTTCGCATTCGGTTATTAACAGTTGGTTTAAAGAATCCCCAAGGATATTTCTTGCCTGTCCTTTATTTGCGCCTACTCAAGGTGAGGCCTATTTAGCGCTTGATTATCAAAGTGCATATAAAACAGCGGATTTATGCTTAGGTGGGCAATTTAATAATGTTAACAGCACAGAGCAAGTCTCTGACGAGGTGAATAACGAATTAAGCTTAACAGAAAGCCGTATTTGTGGTCGTTTACTACAGCGCCAAGTGCAGGGCATTCAAGGCTTATTATTTAGAGAACGCTCAGCGTTATTAGGTGAGATACAAAAATCTCATACCTTACCTGAAGCATTACAATACTTAGCCTTTAAAGTGCGGTTTATATTAGAAAACCAAGTAATAAGTTGGTTTTTATGGCTGCCAATTAGCTTTTTTTGCGCAGCTGATAGCGAGCAAGATTCTGCAAATAGTAACACACTCAATACTGATATGTGGGTACAGTTTGCGGTGCAAGGTCAGATTGAAATGGCAAAGAAAAAAGTCACTTTAAAGCAATTAAAAGCTTGTGTGGCCGGCGGTGTATTACCCATTGAACTTAACGAAGCAGCGCTATTTAACCTAGGCCATAAACAAATATTTAAAGGCCAAGTCGTTGAGCAAGAGACTGGCTTAGCATTTCAAATTACACAATTATCAAATAATACAACGAGTAACTAAATTATGAACGAGAACCTTGATAGCGCCTTAGCGGGCTTAGAGCTTGATGCTTTTGATGGATTTGATGACAAATCTGCTGATAAAACTAATGAAGGGAATATGTCATTTTTTCAAGATGTTCCTTTACTCGTCACTCTTGAAGTAGCAAGTACTGAAATTACCTTAGGCGAGCTTAGTCAAGCCAAAGAAGGCGATGTGCTTAAGCTAGACAAAGTAGCTGGTGAAGCGCTTGATGTAAAAGTGAATGGGGTATTTTTTGCTAAAGCAGAAGTGGTAATGGTTGAAGGGCAGTATGGTTTGAAATTTGCTCAAACAGATACCGCAAAGGATCAGTAAACAAATGAATAAACGCGTAATTTTTAAAGTTAGCCTACTGTTAATCATGTTGTTTTTACCAAGCTGGCTAAATGCAGAAGAACTTACGCTGTTTTCTCTAAAAGATACGGCCGACGGACAAGACTACAGCGTTAAACTGCAAATACTCTTATTAATGACGGTATTGAGTTTATTGCCTGCGCTACTGATGGTTTTAACGTCGTTTACCAGAATCATCATTGTATTGGCGATTTTGCGCCAAGCTATGGGGTTACAACAAAGCCCGCCGAATAAAATTTTAATTGGCATCTCACTGATGCTCACTATGTTGATTATGCGACCAGTTTGGCAAGACATTTATCAAAACGCGTATACGCCTTTTCAGCAGCAAACCATAGGATTAGAGGAAGCTTTACTCACCGCAGAAAAGCCTTTGCGTGCTTTTATGCTCAGACAAACTCGCGAAAGTGAATTACGCCAAGTGTTATTAATTGCCAATGAGCCAACCACACTCACCGCGCAAGAGATTCCGTTTGAAGTGTTAATGCCTGCGTTTGTATTAAGTGAGCTCACAACGGCCTTTCAAATTGGCTTTATGTTGTTTATTCCTTTTTTAATCATTGATTTAGTAGTCAGTAGTGTGCTGATGTCTATGGGTATGATGATGCTATCACCGCTGATCATTAGCTTACCGTTTAAGCTCATGGTGTTTGTACTTGCCGATGGCTGGTCAATGATAGCGGGCACGCTGGCAGCAACATTTGGAATGTCACCATGACCCCAGAAATGTCGGTAGAGCTTATTTCAAGCGCGGTTTACACCATCATAAAACTGATTTTAGTCTTAATTGTGCCTGGTTTAATACTTGGTATTGTGGTGGCTATTATTCAAGGTGCGACCTCTATTCAAGAGCAAACACTAACGTTCTTACCACGTATGTTATTAACCTTATTAATGGTGGTATTTGCGGGACATTGGATGCTACAAATTATGATTGATTGGTTTGATAAGCTCAAATTTATGTTACCTGGGGTATTTGGTTGAGCTCATTACTCGCTTTAACGTCTACTGATTTAGTCAGCTGGATGGGCACGCTTTGGTGGCCATTTGTGCGTTTTTCTGCACTTTTATGGTCTATGCCGGTATTCGATAATCCGGCGGTAACGCCGCGCTCTCGTATTTTAGTGTCTATGATGTTGGCTTTTTTAGTTGCTCCGCAGTTACCACTTGCACCTGCTATTGACTTGTTTTCTTTAGATGCCGCTATCTTAACCTTTGAGCAAATTATTTTTGGGGTAATGATGGGGTTATCGCTGCGTATTTTGTTTGAAGTAATGGCGATGATAGGGCTGATCTTATCCATGCAGATGGGCTTATCAATGGCGCTTGTTATGGACCCCGGTAGTGGTAATCAAGTGGCATTATTGGGACAGTTATTTTGGATTATGTGTGCATTATTGTTTTTTGCCGCAGATGGTCACTTAATAACTTTGCAGGTTATGGTAGAGAGCTTTCATAGCTTTCCGATTGGTCGCAGTATTTATGAGTTTGATATTCAGGCGATTATTATGTTGTTTGCGTGGATGTTTTCCTCTGCATTATTGCTGTCGCTACCAGGGATAGTCGCCATGTTATTGGTTAACTTAACTTTTGGTGTAGCAAGTAGGGCGGCGCCGTCATTAAATATTTTTGTATTGGGTTTTCCTATGTCGCTATTGATGGGGTTTTTCTGCGTATTTATGACTCTAGAGTACACAGGAAGTGCGTTTTCAAGGCTAACGTATCATGTGCTAACAACCTTTGCACAAGCGATGAGGTAGCGGTATGTCTGAAAATAGCTCGCAAGAAAAAACAGAACAACCCACAGAGAAACGATTAAAAAAAGCCAAAGAAGACGGCCAAGTCGCGCGCTCAAAAGAGCTCAATACCGCTATTTTATTAATGGTTAGTATTGCTGGGTTATTGTGGTTTGCCAATTTATTTTACAGCTTATTTGTAAACTTAATGAACAGTACTATGGTGCTGGATCACTCTATTATAAATAATAAAAAAATGATGCCCATCGCATTGGGTGATGCCATTATGAATATGCTATCGACTCTCACGCCGTTTTTATTATTAAGCTTTTGCACAATGTGGATCACTGGGTGTTTACCTGGTGGGTTTGTGTTTTCAAAAAAACTCGTGGCGCTAAAAATGAGTAAGCTAAACCCATTAACCGGGTTAGGCAAAATGTTTGGTAAGCAGTCGTTAGTCGAGCTGCTTAAATCAATACTAAAAATAACCTTACTGGCGATTTGCTTATACACCTTTTTAACTAAGCTGTGGATGCAGCTGATGGTATTACAAAACTTAGATATCAAAGTGGCGATAGGCCAAGGCATTGAGTTGTTATTTTTATCGTTAATGATCACCGTAACTTTACTACTTTTTATTGCGGTTATTGATGTGCCTTTTCAGCAAAAACAGATTGCTGATAAAATAAAAATGACCCACCAAGAAGTAAAAGAAGAGCGTAAATCTTCAGACGGTAGCCCTGAGATAAAAAATAAAATTCGGCAAATACAATATCAGCAATCGAATAGAAAAATTGAAGAGCGTGTTCCCACTGCCGATGTGATAGTGACCAACCCTACTCATTATGCTGTGGCAATAAAGTACAGTGAAGAAGCGGCTAAAGCCCCTTATGTTGTCGCTAAAGGCGTAGATGAAATGGCGCTGAGAATACGCGAAGTGGCCCGTATGAATAACAAAGAAATAATAGAAATCCCCGCATTAGCACGGGCTATTTATTTTTCGACCCGGGTCGACCAAGAAGTGCCCAACGGCTTATACAGTGCGGTTGCCTATGTACTGACCTATGTATTGCAACTAAAAGCATACAAGCAAGGGCGAGGACAAGCACCCGCCGCATTGCCTGAATTAACAATCCCTAAAAACTTACAGAAACCTTAGATGTTGGAGTTATAATTTGAACTGGCGCAGTTTTACTCAACCTTATACCGCTATTCCTATTTTGCTGTTAGCTGTTTTGTCGATGGTTATTTTGCCATTACCAGGATGGCTATTAGATGCATTATTCACTTTTAACATTGTATTGTCGGTGATTGTATTGTTAGTGGCGGTATCTACTAAAAAGCCGCTCGATTTTTCTGTATTTCCGACTATTTTGTTAGTCGCCACCTTGATGCGTTTAACCCTAAATATTGCTTCAACACGTGTGGTATTACTGCATGGCCATGAAGGCTCAGATGTGGCAGGTCGCGTTATTCAGGCCTTTGGTGAAGTGGTTATAGGCGGTAACTACGTCGTTGGTATTGTGGTGTTTGTTATTTTAATGGTGATTAACTTTGTGGTTATTACCAAAGGCGGTGAGCGTATTTCTGAGGTGGCTGCACGCTTTACTCTAGATGCCATGCCCGGTAAACAAATGGCAATTGACGCCGATTTAAATGCCGGATTAATTGGCCCTGAGCAAGCAAAAGAGCGACGCAGTACTATAGCCCAAGAGGCCGATTTTTATGGCTCTATGGATGGCGCCTCTAAGTTTGTGCGCGGTGATGCCATTGCCGGTTTAATTATATTAGTGATCAACCTGTTGGGCGGTGTATCAATAGGTGCTTTCCAACATGGTTTAAGTTTAGCCGAAGCGTTCCAACGTTTTGCGCTGTTAACTATAGGTGATGGCTTAGTTGCGCAAATTCCTTCGTTGTTACTCGCGGTTGCTGCGGCAATTATTGTTACGCGTATGAACGATGAAGGCGATGTAAGTGAAGCAGTAGGTAAGCAGTTACTTGCCTCTCCGCGTGTTATTTTTACTGCTGCATTAATTATGGTTACGCTTGGTATTGTGCCAGGTATGCCCACTGTCGCCTTTTTAGGGTTTGCCGCGCCATTATTTTATGTTGCTTGGCGATTACAACGCTCTCTCCCCGATAACTCTTTAATTGAAGCCGAACAAATGACCGACACCATTTTAAGTGAGCAACAGGCTAACTTAGAGTGGGGAGATATTTCTCATGTTGATAAGTTGTCGGTTGAGCTTGGCTTTCGTTTGGTTTATTTGGCCGATAAAGACAAAGGGGAAGAGCTGGTAAAAACCTTAAGAGGTGTGCGTAAAAATCTTTCTGAGCAACTTGGATTTTTATTACCGGAGATCAGAATAAAAGATAACCTAAAATTAAATCCACAAGAATACAAAGTAAACTTAGCCGGTGTGCCTGTTGCAAGTGCTAATGTAAACGCCAAAGAGTTACTCGCGTTAAATACCGGTGATGTATACGGCAGCTTAGATGGTGAATTAACCACTGATCCTGCTTATGGGCTTGAGGCCGTTTGGATAAAAGATGACAGCAAAACCCAAGCATTAAATATGGGTTACTCTGTGGTTGATTTAGGCACCATTATTGCTACTCATACCGGCAAAGTGATCAAAGAACATTTAGATGAGTTATTTAGTTATGAAGACGTACAAAAGCTTAATGAACGGCTAAAAGAAATCTCACCTAGCTTAGCCGAAACCTTCGAAAAAGCATTACCGACTAATTTACAGCTAAAAGTGATTCGTTTACTACTAAAAGAACACATAAGTATTAAAGACATAGTCACTATTGCCGGCACATTAATAGACAGCGTAGAGGTAACTAAAGATCCGATTTTGCTGGTTTCAGACGTACGCTGTGCACTGCAAAAAGTATTGGTAAAACAGGTGATGGGCAATCGTGATGAACTCAGTGCCTACAGCCTAGATGAAAAGCTAGAAAGCACTTTACAAAGCTCACTTGATCAAGCCATGCAGGCGGGCAAAGTAGTACTAGATAGTTTTGCGGTAGATCCTAATTTACTGGGGCAATTTCAACGCACCATGCCGATGATAGTCGAAGACATGAAATCAAGAGGTGTAACACCAACATTAATTGTGGTTCCACAGCTAAGACCGCTGCTGGCACGTTATGCTAAAACTTTTACAAAAGGCAGCTTAGTTGTTCTTTCTTATAATGAAATTCCAGATACTATCCGCGTAGATATACTCGGTTCATTAGGATAAATAGTTGTAAATGTAGTGTAAAATTAATTGACTATGAATTTTATAGAGTAATGTTTGCATTTAGTGATATTTAACTATAGTCTACTGTTTTTATTGTACATAATTACTAGTTTTTATATTGGTTTAAAATAATGCATAAGTAAATTAAACGGCAAACTATGCGAAAGCATAGGACGCAAAGCTCCCAGTCTAAGGCAATCGCTACGATCGTGGGGTTACATTAACTTAGTGATATTCATTAATACTGTGTTTGTATTTGTTGTATTTCGCTATTGATTTAAAAAACTTAATTGTTCTATTTAACTTTATACGGAATATACATGAATAGATTAACTCAGCTTATTAAATTTGCATTGCCCTGTGCTGTGTTTATGTTGCCGCAGGGGCACGCATCAGAGCAAAATCTGGTTCAAAGCTACGAAAACTCCACCTGGTCAGTCAGTAGCAACCCGTTTGCTTGCTCTCTCAAGCAGCGCTTTGATAATTATGCGCTACTTGAAGTGAAATCAGTACCAGCACAACAGCAACAACTTGTATTTACTTGGCTTTTACAAGATAAACCGATAAAAAGTTTGCATGTTCTTTCCCGTAAAGCCGATTGGCAGCCAGCAAATACAGTTCTCACGCCATTAAACTTTATGTCTAAAGATATTAAAGACAATGAAATACAATTTTCTGCAGATATGACCCCATTACTTCGCGTCATTAAGCAGGGCGGTTGGTTAGACAGCATTATAAACTTTGGTGATGAACAACTTCGCCTTACCTTTACTAATACCCATAGCGATAAAATAGTTGCAGATTATCAGCAGTGTTTAGCTAGTTTATCTCCGCTTTCTTGGGAGCAAGCACGCGACCATCAATTACAGTTTGCTAGTGGGCAGCGCACAGTAACAACGGCTAAAGATCTCAAATTTTTAAAAGATTTAGTGCGTTACATTTCTTTAGATAGTCGCGTAAGTAAAGTGCTGGTTGATGGCCACACGGATAATACGGGCTCGCCGCTATCAAATCGACTGCTTTCAAAAGAAAGAGCAGATGACGTTGCTGCCAGACTCATTGAATTTGGTTTACCCAAAGACATGTTAGAAGTAAGAGCGCATGGTCAACGTTATCCAATTATAAAAAATTCAGAGCAGGGCGCATCGTCTAATCGCCGTGTTTTAGTTCGTCTTTTCCGACACTCAAGTTAATTGCACCGCAAAGGAATAATATGAGTCAAAGATACCTTTTATGGATCAGTGAACAACAGCCAACGTCTGAAATTCAGCAGGTTGTATTTGCCGAAAACTTTAAGTTTCTGCATACAAACTCCATCAGCGATGCGGTGAGCCACTGCCTTATCAGTAAGCCAGAGCTTGTGTTTGTTGATGCAGATACTCAACAGCTCGAACTGGTTGAATTAGTAAAATTACTGCGTAAGACATGCCCCACTTCGCAAATTGTAACGTTAGTCGATTCTTCACAAAGTGAAATTGCATCAAAAACAATTAATGCCGGTGGCGCAGTTGATTACTTATTAAAACCTTTCTTTGCAGAACAGCTTAAAAAAACAATCAGAAACACTGATTCAATGAAGCATGGGTTTGAAGATTTAATCGCTGTTTCAACTAAGTCACAGCAAATACTTCGTTTGGCTCATCGCGCAGCTCAAACCGCCGCAGGGGTGTTGATCACTGGCGAATCGGGAACAGGTAAAGAGAAGTTAGCGCACTTTATTCATAAAGCTTCAGAGCGTAGAGATAAGCCATTTATTGCGGTTAACTGTGCCGCTATTCCTGAGAATATGCTTGAAGCCATGTTATTTGGTTTTAATAAAGGCGCGTTCACCGGCGCGGTGAATGCTCAGCCAGGTAAATTTGAGCTGGCCAATGGCGGCACTATTTTACTGGATGAAATTACTGAGCTGCCATTGGATTTACAAGCTAAATTACTGCGCGTATTACAAGAGCGAGAAGTTGAAAGACTCGGCAGTCATCAAAAAATAAATTTAGACATACGCATTATTGCCGCCTCTAACCGCGTATTGCGTGAACAAGTTGAGCAAGGCACATTTCGTGAAGATTTATTTTATCGACTAGATGTATTACCGCTTAGCTGGCCAGCACTTCGGGATCGTGTTGATGACATCATCCCATTGGCTCATCATTTTATAAAAAAATACGGCAACTCTGAATTTCATATTAGCAAGCAAGCCGAAGATGTGATGCTTTGTTACAACTGGCCGGGCAATGTACGAGAAATTGAAAACGTAATCCAACGAGCTTTAGTGATGGCCAGAGGCGTTGAAATTCAGGTTGAAGATTTAAATTTACCTGATTGCTCACCAACAGCGGCGGCTTTTTGTGCCACCCAGTTAAAAGAGAATAAAAAGCAGGCGGAGTTTGATTATATATACAGTTTATTGAGTCGATTTAAAGGGCATCGCACCCAAACTGCACAGGCGCTTGGCGTAACTACCCGAGCATTAAGATATAAAATTGCCGCTATGCGTGAATGCGGTATTGATATTGATGCAATTGCATAATTTGAAGGAAAAAAAGAATGTCGCCAATTGAAAGTCAACAAATGATGCTGGGCAAAATGATGGACATGCAAAAAATTGCAGGTCCAGAGAGCATAGAGCCGGCTGCTATCAGTAATCAAAATGTAAATATTAGTGAAGATTTTAAGCATGTTATTCGCTCTATCAACGCCCAACAAAATATCGCCGGTGAGATGGTTAAAGCCGTTGATACTGGTGAAAGTGAAGATGTGGTAGGCGCAATGATCGCTAGTCAAAAAGCGGGGCTTAGTTTTTCTATGCTGATGGAAATGCGCAATAAAGTGCTCAATGGCATTGATGATGTCATGCGCATGTCACTGTAGAGGCTGATATGAAAGGAGAATTAGCAAAAGTACCTGAGCAAAATGAGAGTAACCTAAAAGAAAGAGTGGTTAATCTCTCAAACAAATTAAACTTTGGCAACTCAGGTGACAGAAGTGTTGCAACCATTGCATTGTTAGCCACCTTAGTGGCGGCGACCATAGTCCTTATTTTATGGACCTCGGCTAAAAACTACGTACCGCTTTACGGTAATCAAGAAAGCTATGATAAAGCCAATATTTTAGAAATTTTAGATAAAGAACAAATTACCTTCCGCATTGATACCGACAGCGGTAATATTTTAGTGCCACAAGAAAAACTGGCTGATGCGCGAATTACACTTGCTGCTAGAGGCATTAAAGCCTCTATGCCTGAGGGAATTGAGAATATTAGCGACAAAGTGTCTATGGGCACCAGTCAATTTATCGAATCTATGCAATACCAGCATGCCTTAGAAGGTGAGCTGGCACGCACCATTATTAATATGCAAGGTATTCGCAATGCGCGCGTGCATCTAGCAGTTCCCAAGCGCAGCTTATTTGTAGGGCGTACTGAACAAAAAACTGCGGCTTCGGTAATGGTGGATTTAGCCCCAGGGCATGAGCTAAAACCAGAGCAAGTGGAAGCTATTATTGCACTGATTATTGGCAGTGTACCAGGGCTTGATTCTCGTTCTGTGTCGGTGGTGGATCAGCGCGGTAAATTACTCAGTGGCGATTTATTCGATACTACGCCAGTGGGTAAAGAAACCGATAAAAAACTCGCCTTTATTGAAAAAGTTGAACGCAATATAGAGCAACGCGCCTCTATAATGTTGTTGCCAATTTTGGGTGAAGGTAATTTTAGAATTCAGGTTTCTAGTGATGTTGATTTTAGCGTGGTAGAAGAAACCCGTGAAATGGTTGACCCACAAAATGTATTAACACAAGAGTTTATTAAATCTGATAGCACCCTAGATCAGCTGGCGGCTGGTATTCCGGGCTCTTTAGCTAACGAGCCTCCTGTGCCTAATGAACAAGCTGAAGATGAAAACAACGAGCGTACTTCACAACGAAGTGAGAGTAAGCGACAGTTTGAAAATGGTCGCTCAGTGACTCACACCCAATTTGAAGTAGGCCGTATTAAAAACATGAGCTTATCAGTACTTATTAATGAGCAAGTAGCTGGAACAGCTGATGGCTGGAGCGAAGCAAAGCTCGCTTCATTAGGTGAAATGGTAAAAAAAGCCACGGGGTTTAACGACGCACGCGGCGATCAATTTAACATCACTAGCTTTGCCTTTGTAGAGCAAAAGATTTTAGCACCGGGTGAAGGCCTTGAGTGGTGGCAAATGCCCGAACTTAAAGAGTATGCCCGTTATATTGTTGGTACTTTAATTAGTTTATTACTGATTTTATTTGGTGTGCGTCCTTTAGTTAATCACTTGATAAAAGGTAAAAGTAACGAAGCAAACAACGCCATGGCAACCGCTGATAATGAAGTTAAATCAGCCTCTGCAACAGAAAGACAAAGCAGTCCGCTTGATGACGCCATTAATGCTAAATCGCAAATAGAAAACTTAACCGCCAAAGAAGGCGCAGGCGAACATCAAAATATGTCGTTACCGCAAATAGGCAATGACTTTGAAGAACAAATAGCGCACATGCAGTTACTTGCTAATAAAGAAACCGAGCGTGTCACGTCGGTAATAAAATATTGGGTAGAACAAGGAGTTGAAATTGAATCAAGAAAAGCTTGATAAAGGCTCACAATTACCGGCGTTAGATCGCGCCGCTATTTTATTGCTAAGTATGGGCGAGGAAAATGCCGCCAGTGTTATTCGTAAATTAGGTCGCCGTGAAGTACAGGCTATTTCTGAGCGCATGGCTAAAATTTCAAACGTTACTCAACAGGATGTTGCAGGCACCTTGAGTGAATTTTTTGATTGCTACCGCAATGAAAGTGGTGTCAATGGCGCGTCGCGTGTGTATTTAGAGCGAGCACTTGATAAAGCCGTCGGCCGTAAGCTTGCCAAAACTATGCTTGATGATATTTATGGTGGTGCAATGAATGACGATTTACGTCGTTTAGAGTGGATCCCGCCAGAGCTTATAGTACGTTTTTTAGATCAGGAACATGTGCAAATGCAGGCGCTGTTTTTGGCCTTTTTACCCCCAGAGCAAGCCTCAGCCATTATTGTACTGTTTCCAGAATCGAAGCATGATGATTTACTGTATCGTATTGCCAGCCTTCGTGAAGTGAGCGAACACGTTATTGATGATGTGCGTTTAACGCTTGAATCGTGTATTGAATTTGTTGGCCGCCAAGTAGGTGCACAAGTAAATGGTGTCGATAAAGCGGTAGAAATTATGAATCGTTACAACGGTAATAAGAGCCAAATTATCGAACTAATGAAAAAACAGAACACTAACGTAGCTGATGAAATACAAGAGAAAATGTACGACTTTGATGGCTTAATTAAGCAAACAGACGAGACACTAACCTTGTTGCTTAATGACATTCCAGATGAGTTATGGACGATGTCGTTAAAGGGTGTAAACAGTGAGTTTTTAGCGCGTGTTTTAGGTGCATTACCTAAACGTTTAGCGCAGGTGTACCAACAACAAATTGATGGTTTAAGCGCGCAACCACTGAGCAAAGTGATTGCCGCCAGAAAAGAAATTATGTCGATAGTAAGAGACATGAGCAAACAAGGTGATATTGAATATCGCTTATTTGAAGAAGAGACCGCAGGCTAACTATGAGTCAAGCATTTAGGTTTCCCACTTTAAATAAAAATGAGCAACATCAAACGCTGCAAGAGCGTTTAGATGCTGCTCAGCGTGTTGGTTTACAGCAGGGCTTTGAAAAAGGTCTTGTGCAGGGGGCAGCCGATAAGCAAAGTGAGTTAGAGCAGCAAATGGAGCAACAAATAGAGCTACGGGTTGCTGAACGTCTTGAAGCGCAAAAAACACAGCTTATTGAACGTTTTAACACTTTATTTGATAAAGCTAATAATGAGCTACTTAACTTTAATGATGAGTTTAAACAAGACCTTGCCTTAATGATAAGTACCTTGGCTGAGCACGTTATTGACTGCGAGCTAAAAGTACGCCCCGAAATACGCGCGCAGCTTATTGAAAAAGCCATTAACTTGCTTAGCAATCGCGATGTAGTAACAAAAATTATGTTCTCAGGGGCTGATCGCCACTGCTTTGATGATGCACGTTTAGCTGAGTTTTCAGTGCCGGTTTATTTTGACGAAGCTCTAAGTAGTGGCGATGTTGAATTGGTGGCAGAGCAACAAACACATCGATTTTCTTTTTCAGAGCGATTACAAAGCTTACTTGATGAAGTAATACCTGAAATTTTAAAAGCGCAGCCGCATGACTAACCCCCTACATACCAGCTTAAAGTCTTCGCTGAAAGCGCTAACCCCGCCTGAATTAGTTAAAAGTTATGGCCGCTTAACGCGAGTAAATGGTTTAACGCTTACCGCTACCGGTGGGCAATTTGCTATGGGTGAAAAATACCAGGTAGAAAGTGTTGATGGTCACTGGTATGACGCTGAAGTAGTGGGCTTTAATCAAGATGAAGCCTATTTAATGCCCCTGAAAAAAATACAAAATTTATATTCAGGTGGACGCGTTAGGCCAGTTATAAAAAACAATCATGTAGCTATTTCAGAAAAGTTATTAGGGCGTGTGCTTGATGCGCAAATGCAGCCGATTGATAACTTAGGCCCACTTGAACAAGACAGCACAAAAAGCGCCAGTAAATTGGGTAACGATTATTCTTTAACGCCGCTGGAGCGCAAAGGCGTTATCGAGCCGTTAGATGTGGGTATTCGCGCCATTAATAGCTTATTTAGTGTGGGAAAAGGCCAGCGTTTAGGGCTATTTGCAGGTTCGGGAGTGGGTAAAAGTAAGTTGCTTGGCATGATGACCCGCTTTACCTCTGCCGATGTGGTTATCGTAAGCCTTGTCGGTGAGCGTGGTTGGGAGGTAAAAGATTTTATTGAGCAAAGCCTTGGTAAAGAAGGCTTAAAAAAAGCCATTGTAATAGCATCCCCAGCAGACGATTCTCCCTTATTGCGTATTAAAGCGGCCGAGCTTAGCCATAAATTGGCGGCCTATTTTAGAGATAAAAATTCAAATGTATTGCTGTTGATGGACTCATTAACCCGTTATGCGCAAGCACAGCGAGAAATTGGCTTATCGGTTGGTGAGCTGCCTGCATCCAAAGGATACCCGCCATCGGTATTTAGTAAATTAACCCAGCTGGTCGAGAGTTCGGGTAATAGTGAAAAAAGCAAAGGCAGTATGACTGCCATTTATACAGTATTAGCTGAGGGGGATGATCAGCAAGATCCAATAGCTGATAATGCCAGAGCAATCCTTGATGGTCATATCGTTTTAGATCGCACATTAGCCGAAAAGGGCCACTATCCGGCGATTAATATTGGTTCATCGATTAGTCGAGTAATGCCAAACATAGTAAGTGATGAGCAGCTAAGTTTTTGTTATAAATTGAAAAAGCTTTATAGCCGCTATATGCAAGTACATGAGCTTATACCTTTAGGGGCGTATCAGGCAGGTAAAGATCCGGAACTCGACAGTTCGGTAAATTTGTATCCACAAATCGAATCATTTCTATGCCAAGGGTTGAACGAACAAGTGGATTTTTCACAGTCAATAACTCAATTAAATGCAGTGATGGGTAAACTGAATGCTTAATAAATTTTTAGGATTACAACAACAAAAATTAGATAAAATGCTGGCCGAGCAAACTCAGTTACAACAAAGAAGTAACCTAGAGCAGCAACGCTTATCTCAGCTTCAGCAGCACATAAACAGTATGGATAAAAACCAGCAAATGAGCTCGGCGCTGAGCTTACAAAATTTGTCAGGGATGAAGCGTATTTTGTCTGGCTTATCGACGCAGCAACAAGCGCGTATTGATGATTCACAGCAAGATGAATTACGTCAGCAGCAAGCTTGTTTTAAGCAAATGAGCTTTACCAAAGGCATAGAAGGAATAGTGAGTAATAGGCATCGTGCTGATCAAAATAAAGCGCAGCAGCAAGAGGCTAAAACGTTAGATGAAATGATCAGTCAGGCACATAGCCGTGCCCTGCATAAATAACTGCTAATTTTTGCTACAATGGCGGCAAAGTAATTTAGGGTAAATAGCGTGCTGCCGGTTCAAGAAATATATACTTCACTCATTGATGCATTAAAAGCCAACCCAATCACCTTACTGCAAGCGCCGCCTGGTGCTGGTAAATCAACATGGTTGCCATTACAGCTTATGCGCGATGGGCATTATAAGCACATCGTCATGTTAGAGCCGCGGCGCTTGGCGGCGAGAAATATTGCCAATTATTTAGCGCACTGTCAAAACGAAATGCTGGGGCAAAGTGTCGGTTTACGGGTGCGAGGAGAAAGTAAAGTCAGCGCGCACACTCGCCTTGAAATAGTTACCGAAGGCATGCTTACGCGCATGTTACAAAACGATCCTGAGCTCAGTGATGTTGATTTACTTATTTTTGATGAGTTTCATGAGCGCTCAATCGCAGCAGATACCGCACTGGCTTTTGCTTTAGAATCGCAAGCGGCGCTGCGTGAAGATTTAACCATTATGCTGATGTCGGCTACCCTTGATAGCGAACGCTACACTGGGTTTTTTAATTGCCCAGTAATTCAATCAAACGGGCGAAGTTACCCCATTGACGAATTATATTGCCCAATAAAAGATGAAAGCCGCTGGCTTGACGCTATTCCATCAATAATAAAACAAGCACTCAATGAGCAAACAGGCAGTGCACTGGTATTTTTACCCGGCCAGCGTGAAATCCTGCAAGTGCAACAAGCGCTGAGCGACTTGCCTAGCAACTGCCTAGTTGCCACATTATTTGGCGAACAAGATAAAGCCAATCAACAAGCTGCAATTTCACCTGCGCCTCAAGGGATGAGAAAAGTAGTATTAACCACCAATGTTGCCGAAACCAGCTTAACCATTGAAGGTATTAGAATTGTTGTTGATAGCGGTAAGCGCCGTGCAGCCAGCTTTAATTTAAAAACCGGTGTAACTGAGCTTACCACGCAAAGTATATCGCGTTCATCGGCAGTACAGCGCGCAGGGCGTGCAGGACGAATAGAACCAGGGGTTGTGTATCGGTTAGGTTCAAAGCAAACTTTTGAGAGACGAAACAGCCACGATAACCCTGATATTCTTACCTCAGATATTAGCCAACTGATGCTTGAGGCGAAGCAATGGGGCGCAAGCATTAGTGAACTCACCTTACTTGACCCGCCGAGTGAGCAACAATGCAGCCAAGCTAGCAATTTATTATCTATGCTTGAAGCCATAGATAGTAACGGTAAGCTCACCACGCTGGGTAGTAAAATGTTGGGCTTTGGTGCCGATATTCGCTTAGCGCATATGTTATTAAAAGCGCAAATGTTAGAGGCACGGTTAAGTGGGATTTATCGCTTAGCTATTTATTTAGTGGCCTTACTAGAAAGCCGAGTTAACACTGCCAATGAGCTCAGCCTAGCACTGCATAGTCAACAACAACGACCACATCTGGTGTTTAAGCAACAATTAAATTATTGGTTAAAACGCTTAAAATTTACCGACAGCAAAACAGATTTAAACACTGAACATTTAAGCTTATTAGTATCGCTTGGCTATCCAGATCGGATTGCTAAAAAACGCGGCAATGGCTACTTATTAGCAAATGGCGCAGGGGCTGAGCTAAACCCTGACTACTGGCATAATGACGAATATATAGCTATTGCCAGTATGGGCGGACATAAAGGCGGGCGAGTCTTTGCAGCCACGGCGCTAAATCCATTAGCGCTTAAAGAGTATTTACCGCATTTATTCACTGAGTTGACTCGCTGCGAGTTTGATGAAAAAGCCGCTCGGTTTATTCATCAAGATGAAGTAAAACTTGGGGAAATTACCCTTAGTAGCCAACCAAGTAAACATAAGCTTGATAAAACAGAGCGGGCCAAGGCATGGCTTAGTTTGTTTGCCAAACAGGGCTTTTCACTGTTTAACGAGCAAAAAGAAAGTGAGCAACTACTTATTAGAATGTGCCTAGCCAGCAAATTGATGCCAGAACAGTTTCCTGTTATTAATCAGCAGCAGCTCATTGACACAGCAGGTGATTGGTTAGGGGTATACCTTGAAGATATTAAAACCCTTGAGCAACTTAAAAAGTTTAATTATTTTGAGGCACTACAAAACAGTTTTAATTGGCAACAGCAAAGCGAGCTAAAATCTTTACTCCCACTGCGACTAACAGTACCAAGTGGCTCTAACATAAAAATTGAATACCAACTTGATGGCCCCGCCAAGCTTAGTGTGCGCATGCAAGAAGTATATGGTTTAACCAGTACACCTATGTTAGCTAACGGTAAATTAGCATTGCTAATGGAGTTGTTATCTCCAGGCAAGCGTTCACTACAGTTAACCCAAGACTTAGCACATTTTTGGAATAGTAGTTACCGCGAGGTACAAAAAGAGATGAAAGGGCGCTACCCCAAACATTTTTGGCCAGACGACCCTGCCAATAGCGTTGCCACCAATAGAGTAAAAAGCCGAATGTGATCACGCTTTTTCAATTTAACTTAAGATTAATCTTAGAGCATGCAAATAACGAACATTTTTGGGCGTTTTACAAGCACTAAACTATTATTACTTTAATGCTGATATTTTACAGGGTAAGACTTATTACCCTAGTGTACATATAAGCAGTAAGGTAGCGAGCGTTTGTAACTAATTGAAGATGCAGCTAACAATCTAAAAGTGATAATAGAGGGCACATGCATGAAAGGCGTTATCTTTAGAGGACTTGAAGCTCTAGTTATTGAAAAATGTGGCATGGCTGCATGGGACGACTTACTTGAAAAAAATGCACCGGAGGGTCGTGTTTATATTTCGGCAGAAAGTTATCCAGATGAAGAAATAGTTTGTTTAGCACAAGATGTAGCAACTGCACTTTCTATGTCTATGCCTGAGGTATTAAAGGCCTTTGGAGAGTATTTATTTTCTCACTTAAAGGCACGTCATCCAAGCATTGTTGCTAACTTTAATTGCTTTGCTGATCTCATTATTGGTATTGATAAAGTAATTCATGTTGAAGTAGCTAAGCTTTATCATGAGCCTAATTTACCTGAAATTGACGCCCAAATTATTGAAGACGGGCTTATTTTAATGCGTTACAACTCTAAGCGGCAGCTTTGTATGTGCGCCGAAGGGCTTATTTTTGGTGCTGCGTCTCATTATGGAGTTGATGTTAAACTTAACCATGCTCAGTGTATGCATGATGGGTTTGATTCGTGTTTAATTGAAATAAAATATGAGACTCCCCATGGCTGAAGACGACTACAATTATAAAAAAGCGTATTTGCGCGAAAAATCAGCTAGAGACCAATTAGAAACCCTACTAGAAGACAAAACACGGGCATTGTTTATTGTTAATCAAGAGCTGGAAGAAAAGCTCGAAACGGTCAAAAACCAACAAATAACCTTAATGCAAAGTGAAAAAATGGCTACGCTAGGGACACTCTCTGCTGGCATGGCCCACGAAATAAATAACCCGCTGGCTTACATAACCAGTAATGTAGAAAGTATAAAATTTATAAAGCCCGTGTTGGTTTCGTTAATGACGGCGGCTCAACAATTTGTAGATAAATCGATTTCAGTATCGCAGTTAGAGTCTATTTTAGTTCAGCTCAATCAAGAGAACGATTTAAGCTTTATTGTGGACGATATTGATGACTTAGTTGATGATACCCAAGAGGGGTTAGAGCGCATAGCTCATATTGTTAGTAACCTTGTCGACTTTGCAAGCCTAAAAGACAACGTAACTGCAATGGCAGATATTACAGAATCATTAAATGGCACGCTAAAACTACTCGACAACCAGTTGGGAACATGTGCTATAGAGTTACACATTGAAAAGTTACCTCTAACACAGTGTAATATATCATCTATGAAACAAGTTTTTGTAAACTTATTAATTAATGCCAAACACGCCTGCGACGATTTGCGCGATCAGCAAGGAAAAATAATAGTTAAGCTGTTTGCCGATAAAAACAATATTTACATAGAGGTGGCAGATAACGGCTGTGGGATGGACGCTGATACACTTAAACAAATGTTCGATCCTTTCTTTACCACTAAACCCGTAGGCCAAGGTACTGGTATGGGAATGGCTATAGTTTACAATGTGCTTAAAGAGCACAATGGCACTATAGAGGTCGAAAGTGAAGTGGGTATGGGGTCTTTAATACGTTGTGTAATACCTATTGCTTCATAACCTTGTAAGCTTAAAGTTTACCATGTAGGCATGGCTACAAAGTGTGTTGTGGCTATTGAGCGTAGGTATAAGTATCTTAACTCGATACTTCTTGTCCGCCGTGTTGCTCGGCTAAATCATCAAGTTCTGCAACGGTATAATCAAATCCGCTTTCATCATATTCGTAACTTACTTTAACGCTGTCGCCGCCATTAAAAAGACGTGTTTTTACATCATTGACTGGCCAATCTTTTAATTCGTGTAAAAAGCGGTTAGCCACTTGTGATGACTCAAATCGGTAACTAATCTCTGTTTTCATAAATAATAATACCCTGATAATTTTACCCCCGTAGTTTGTTGATTTTTACCAAGGAGTCAAGTTATCTACTTTAAAAGGGTAATAAATTATCACTTTATAGATACTTATCGGTCATAGTAATCTAAATTGGAATGTTAACAGTATAAAGCTGTTTAAAAAACAATAACCATATAACAATAACGGAGTAGGCAATGAAACATTTAGTGACCTTAGTTGGGCTTATCGCTTTTTTAATGGTGGTGCTATCAGGACCCCTTTATAAATTTAATATTGTTGAACTGGGCACTGCTTTTGCCGGTTTTAGATTAGGTGTTTATGTTGGTGGGGCAGCATTAGCCTTATTATTAGTTCAAGTGCTATTCATGCGTAAAACAGTAAGCCTTGCCAGTGCAGTGATCACGGTTATTTTTGCAGCTGTTGCTATTGCAATGCCGCTTAACATGATGAATACAGCAAAAAGTGTTCCGCCAATTCATGATATTTCTACCGATTTAATTAACCCACCTGAGTTTGTTGCGGTTGTGCCTTTGCGTGCTGATGCACCCAACCCTGTTGCTTACGCGGGTGAAGAAACTGCAGCGCAACAACGAAAAGCATACCCAGAGCTAAAACCGCTCGAGTACAACCAAACGCAACTAGAGTTAGTGGCAGCCACAACAAAAGCCATGGAAAACCTTGGTTGGGAACTGGTTAATAGTGATGTTAATAATGGCATTGTTGAAGCCACAGACACCACAACCTGGTTTGGTTTTAAAGATGATGTTGTCGTGCGTATTAACGACAAAGGCAGTAAGCGTGTGGTAGACATACGCAGTAAATCTCGCATAGGTAAAAGTGATTTAGGCAAAAATGCCCAGCGTATTAAAGCTCTGATTGACGAGTTAAACGCCGTTGTGGTGCAGTAATTGATAAAAATAGCCCAGCATTATGCTGGGTTTTTTGCAGTTGCTACGTCAGTTCATGTTCAGAGCTGATAATGCATACTGTGTGAGTTATAAATTTTAATAAACTATGGAGTTATTATGAAAACAGTCGGATATGCAGCAAAAAGCCAAGGTTCTGAACTTACAGAGTTTTCTTTTGAGCGCCGCGATTTACGAAATAACGATGTAGCAATAGAGATTTTATATTGTGGTGTCTGTCATTCAGACTTACACGCAGTGCGAAACGATTGGGGTGGCAGTAAATACCCATTAGTACCAGGGCACGAAATTGTTGGTAAAGTAATTTCGGTTGGTAGCAATGTTACTAAATATCAGCAAGGCGATACCGTTGCTGTAGGCTGTATGGTTGACTCATGTCAAAGCTGCGACCAATGTCATAATCACGAAGAGCAATTTTGTCGTGAAGGCATGGTTGGTACTTACAGTGGCAAAGACAGAATAAACGGTGAAATGACTCAAGGTGGCTACTCTAAGCATGTTGTAGTTCGCGAAGAGTTTGTGCTTTCAGTGCCTAAAAATTTAGAGCTCTCGCGAGTGGCGCCTTTATTGTGCGCTGGCATTACTACTTACTCTCCGCTGCACAAATGGGGTGTTAAAAAAGGCAGCCGTGTTGCAGTTGTCGGCCTTGGTGGGCTTGGCCATATGGCGGTTAAAAATGCCGTGGCAATGGGTGCAACGGTTACTGTTCTTGGCCGTACTGAATCTAAAAAAGAGGATGCTATTGAGCTAGGTGCACAGCACTATTTAGTGTCGAACAACGATGATGAAATGAAAAATGCACAATCAGCGTTTGATGTGATCATTGATACTATACCAGTAAAGCATGACCTATCACTGTATACACCGCTACTTGATATTGATGGCACGTTAGTGATTGTTGGCCAAGTAGGCCCTGTAGATGAGCTAAACACAGTGCCATTGTTAATGGGTCGTCGTCGTGTGGCAGGATCCTTAATTGGTGGCATTGCAGAAACACAGCAAATGCTCGATTTTTGCGGTGAACACAATGTATTACCTGAGTGTGAAATGATCAATATAGATGAAATTAACACCGCCTATGAGCGCATGGAGCGCTCAGATGTGCGTTACCGTTTTGTTATTGATATGGCGTCGATTGACGTGTAACTAATTAAAATAATTGAGTATAACAAGAGCCGCGATACGCGGCTCTTTTTTTATACTTAATACGCTGCAGCCGTTTGTTTCGCGTTATTATTGTTTATTTGTATAAAGCTAAGCCACCACATAAATAACCCAGCTAAAAATAATGCTCCTGCAACATAGCCGGTCTGATTCGGTTGTGCACCTTGCGTAAACAAAAGGCTGCTTTATATAGCTTTGTAAGCCACTCGCTCATTAAAAAACAAGGAATATTAGGTTTAAATGTAATGTTAACTTGACTTTTTGTGTGGTCTGAATGATATTTGTAAAGTAAACATTACTTTTAAAAACAGGATAAAGGCAATGAAAACAGAATTAAATTTAAAACAACGCCAAATTAAAAATACTAGCTACTTAGCTAAATGTACCTTGATTTGGTTACTCACCTTAGCATTATGTAGCTTTGGCCCGACATTAATTTGGGATCGCGCAGAGATAATTAGCGGCTTTTTTATAGTTGTAAATGTGGTAGCCGGCATTGTAATGATTTTAGCTAACAAGCGTTACTTACAGGGGATGGATGAGCTGATGCAAAAAATACATCTCAGTGCCATGGGGTTTACTCTAGGTGCAATATTGGTAGGTGGGCTTGCGTACACTAACTTGCAATTGAGTGGCTTAATTGATTTTAAAGCACAAATACCCGATTTAATGTTTTTAATGGGGGCAGTGTATTTAATTAGCGTGTATGTACTTAACAAACACTATTGTGCAGGTGATGAATGAAAAACCGATTAAAGGTATTAAGAGCCGAGCATAACTACACCCAAGCAAGGTTGGCCGAGCTACTTGATGTTTCTCGCCAAACCATTAATGCGATTGAAAAAGGTAAGTTTGATCCCAGCTTGCCACTGGCCTTTAAAGCAGCAAGGTTGTTTGAGTTAAAAATAGAAGATATTTTTGACGACGAACATGGTTAAAAATTAACAAAGTGCGACAATATGTCGCGCTTTTTAGATTGCTACAGCACGTATAATTTACCCACAAAAATTTTGTGGTAAATCAATAATGACTGATAAAAAAATTCTTTAACCCCTTATTTATTATCCCCTTTAGCGCTTGTTATAAGTAGCGTATTATCGCCAGTTGCTTTTGCAGATGACACCTCAATTGAAGTGATTGAAGTGCACGGCCAAGCACAAAATAAACATCTATCATTAGGCTCATCTGAATCGTTATTAACCGATTTAGGAGTGGACTTTTCTGCCGCTGGTGGCATGGCCAATTTACCTGTTTTAAATGGTTTAATGGGCGATAGAGTGGCGGTACTGGTCGATGGGGCGCAAATTACCGCCGCCTGTGCTAACCAAATGAACCCGCCACTGTCTTATATTTCAGCTAATCAAATTAGCAGCTACAAAGTTGTTGTAGGTGTTTCTCCAGTAAGCGCGGGAGGCGATAATATTGCAGGTGTGATTGCTGTTAATTCTATTTCACCTCAGTACAGTGAAAACAGCGAACTTGCATGGCATTCAGGTTATGTGTCAGCCCAGTATAACACCCTTGATAACGCCAAAAAGGTCGGCGCAGGTATGCGCATTGCCAGCGATGTACTTAGTTTTAATTATCAAGGTGCTTTTAGCGATGCTAACAGTTATGAAGATGGTAACGGCGATTTAGTGCTCGATACCCTATACCGCGCGCAAAACCATAGTTTAAGTGCTGCCATGCGAGATGATAAGCAGCAATTAGTGGTTAAGCTAAGCCATCAAAAAATACCCTATCAAGGTTTTGCTAACCAATATATGGATATGACAGATAACACCAGCTATGGCGCTGTTGCCCAGTATCAGCGTGCTTTTACAAACAGTGAGCTTGAAGCGCAGTTAAATTGGCATAATGTAAAGCATGAAATGGGTTTTTTTAGCGCAGAAAAAACCGGAAAAATGCCAATGAAAACCGACGCCGAAGATATAAGCACTCAGTTAAAATGGCGACTAGCGCTTGATAACAACAGCCAGTTACTACTCGCGCAAGAGTATCACCACATGAAATTAGATGACTGGTGGCCTGCAGTTGAGGGCTCAATGATGATGGGACCAAATGACTATAAAAATATTAATAATGGCCGGCGTCAGCGTATTGCAGTGCTTGGAGAATATGAAAGCCAACTAAATACTCGCTGGTGGTTAAATGCAGGCATTCGATTTGAAAATGTAATGACCAACACTGATGATGTGCAAGCATACAACCCAGGCATGGCTGCAATGAATGCAATGGCTATGGCGATGCCAAGTGATGCAATGGCCGCTAAAAAGTTTAATAACCAAAGCAAAAAACAAACAGATAATTTAGTTGATGCAAACGTGCTGATTAATTATCAACTAAGCAATAACGACGAGCTACAAATCGGCCTAGCCCGTAAAAATCGTGCGCCTAATTTATACGAACGTTACAGCTGGGGCGTAGGTAATATGGCCACCACCATGATTGGATGGTACGGCGATGGCAATGGCTATATTGGTAATATAAACCTTAAACCAGAAACTGCGCACACGCTTAGCAGCACATACACCCGCATGGCAAAAGACGACAGCTGGCGTATAAGTGCTAACGCCTGGGTGAGCGACGTGAATGACTATATTGATGCCAACATAGTAAGAAGCTTTAACCGCACAGCGCTTGCTGCTAATACCCGTAATGTACTTATGTTTAATAACCTAGATGCTACGCTTTATGGCGTAAAGCTAGATGCGGTTTTAGCACTGCACGAGTCTAAGCAGTATGGTAGCTGGTCGTTAAAAGCTAATATTACCAACACCCGTGGTAAGCGCGATGATACCAATCAGCCACTTTATCAAATTAAGCCGCTGCAAACCAAATTTGCCATTAACCAGCAAGTGGGCCGCTTTGAAAACGCACTCATGTGGCAGTGGGTCGATAGTAAAACCCGCGTAGATAGCAACCGTCTAGAAAACCAAACTGAGCAGTATCATTTACTTAATTTAAGCTCAAAAGCCAGTTGGGATGCACTTACCGTAAGTGTTGATATTACCAATCTGCTGGATGAGTATTATGAATTACCACTAGGTGGCATAAGTATTGCGGAGTTTAAACAAGATATGTCGCAGGGCTTTAACCAATTAGCAGGGCAGGGGCGCTCTATAAATTTAGCCATGAGTTACGCGTTTTAAAGTGAGAGAGTAAGGTAGTATCAGCCGTCAGATTCGATTTTAGGTTAATCGAGTCTGACGGTTTATTGCTATTAATTTTTAAGTTTGCTTGTGACAAAACTCTATAAACTGCTTTAACAGTGGGTTTTTGTATTTGTCTTTATGCATCACTAACCAAAACTGCCTTTGCATGGGGTGGTTTAAATTAAGCTGTGTAACACGGCCATCTTTTAGGGCATATTGCGCAGCAAGTGATGATAAACATCCTAAACCCAAGCCATTTGCTACACAGTTTATAAGCGCTTCAGTGGTATTGAGCTCTACGCTTTGCGTCCAATTTTTAATTTGTGGCGCAAGGCTATGTAAAAAGAAAGAACGCGAGCCTGAACCAGTTTCTCTTAATACCCATTGGCTACTATTTAAGTCGTTAAAGCTAAGTTGCTTTTTTGCAGCCAATGGGTGGTTTATTGGCGCAATAATACACATGGTGTCATGGCTAAACACATTAGAGACTAAATCGCTTTGGTGGGCTTGGCCCTCAATAAGTGCTATATCGAGCTCGTAATCTATAAGTTTTTGACAAATAAGCGTCGAATTGGAAATCAGTATTTGTTGCGAGTAATGCTGTTGCTGCGCTCTAAAGTTGCTTAACAAAGCAGGCAATACATGATTACCAATCGTGTCGCTGGCACCAATTTTTAAAGTTCCGCTGGCAGGAGCGTTGTCTAAAAACAAGTTCTCGATAGTATTTGCCCGATTTAATAGTTCATCAGCAAGGGGCAGTAGTTTTTGCCCTTCTTGATTTAATAATAACCGATTATTTACACGATCAAATAATGGATGGCCTAACTGTTTTTCAAGTTCGCTAAGCGCCATACTCACCGCCGCTTTAGATAGAAACAATGATTCAGACGCTGCTGTAAGGGAGCTGTGCTGGGTTATGCCTACAAATACTTTAAGTTGCTTAAGTGAAATATTCATTATGTTTGGTTTTTATGAACGTGTGTTCTATATAATTAGATTTAACTTAACAAAATGCAAGCGTAAACTTCTCTGTAAGTTACAACCACAGGGTGGAATAGAGATGTTTAAACATATAAAAACAAAAGTATCTGGTGTACCAACACCAATGGGCGGTTTGGCATTGGGTATTGCCAGCCTAGGTTGGGCTTGGGAGAGTATGGCTAACCTAAATGGCGTAGCACAATATGCCGGTGCCGCTATTGCGAGCGTATTATTGCTATTGTTAACACTTAAGTTTTTATTACATCCTCAGCTGCTTAAAGCCGATTTAGCCCACCCAGTTGTGGGAAGTGTGGTGCCTACTTTTGCTATGGCTACTTTAGTGGTGTCTAATTCTTTAGGGCAGTTTTACTCCCTTGCGGGAGATGTGCTTTGGGTTGGTGCATTTTTATTGCATTTGGTGTTTTTAATAAGCTTTATTGCTCATCGCGTGATTGAATTTAAAATTGAGCATATGGTGCCAAGCTGGTTTGTACCGCCGGTTGGGATCATTGTTGCCGATGTCGCGTTTTCAGGGAATCCGGCTCTGCTATTTTTAGCACAAGGGGCGCTTTATTTTGGCATGCTGATGTATGCAGTTATGTTGCCTATGATGATTTACCGGATCATTTTTGCTGCGCACATTCCTGATGCTGCACAACCTACACTGGCTATTTTAGCGGCGCCAGCAAGTTTATCGTTAGCTGGTTACTTTACAGTTATTAGCGAGCCGTCACCGGTTATTATTGGCTTGTTATTTGGAATTGCGGTACTGATGACCTTTATAATTTACGTCGCATTTTTTAAATTACTGCGCCGTCCATTTTGCCCAGGTTACGCTGCCTTTACTTTCCCCATGGTTATTGGTGCTACTGCGTTATTTAAACTCGCCTCATGGATGCATACAGTGGGAATTGATTTGCAGTTTGTTAAGCAAATACAGTATTTAGCAACGTTTGAATTGATTGTGGCAAGTGGGGTAGTTTGCTATGTGGCGGTTCGTTATTTGGCTCACTTTAAGCTTTTTAACACTCAATTTAAGCCTCTCACCCTATCGCAATAACGATTAAGCGCTTGTTTGCACTACCTCGGTAGCACCGTGCTCAATTGCTTGTTCGGCATCTTGCTCAGCAAGCTTTGCGCGCTCTGCTTTTGAAACATAAGTCGGTTTATTGCTTTTATGCAGCTTGGCATTAGCGCGCTTATCTTTCTTTTGAAACTTAGTAACGATTTTTTTTCTGCGATTCATGATTAACCCCATAATTTTGAGCTGCGCATTATACAGGCATCTTGTTCAAAGCTGTTAGATAAATTATAAGCTTTGCTTGTGGGTCTGCCGCAAAGCGCTGTTTGTCACTTTACAAGGAGGTTATAATTAATGCTCTTTGTTGTTAATTAAATGGAATCTGTTTTGAACAAGCTAGCTTTAGCAAGTATTGCCTTATGTGCGTTTAGCGCTCATGCACAATTAAATAAACACAGTGAAAGCGTGGCCGATTACGCAGTTAATAACTATCAAAATGCACAAGTGCATACGCTTACTAATTTAGTATCGTTTCCTACGGTTAATAAAAGTGAGATCAGCGCGCCACAAAATCCTGATTTTATTGGCTTTAAAGCATTATTAAAAATGAAAGCCGCTGAACTGGGCTTTGACTACCAAGATTTAGGCTATACCGTACTCATAGGCATGGGTGAGCAAAAAGAAAAAGTAACCATAGTGACTCACGGCGATGTACAACCTGCAAACGCCAGTAAATGGAAACAAAGCCCATTTATTATTGATACCTCAGAGCCGGGTAAATTAGTTGGCCGAGGTACCGAAGACGATAAAGGCGCTATAGCTACCGCTTTATATGCGATGAAAGCCATAAAAGATAAAGGCATAACCCTTGATAACCGCATTGAGCTGATGGTTTATTTGGCCGAGGAATCTGATTGGGGGCCTTTAACCGAATTTATGAAAACCTATGAGCAACCAAAGTATGCAGTCACAATTGACGCCTCATATCCCGTGGTGGTTGCTGAAAAAGGCTGGAGCTTAATTGCGCCAACATTTGATGCAACATCACCACAAACCGATGTGTATGTAAGCAATGTAACGGGTGGTGCTTTTGCTAGCCAAATCCCTGAAGATGCCAGCTTAACTTTGCATAATGCGAGTACTGAATTAGTAGCTCAATTAAAACAAACAGCTAAGGCACTTAAGAGAGTAGAGTTTACCTTTGATGATCAAATAGATGGGACTTTAATTAGTGTTAAAGGCATGTCGGCTCACTCATCTGAGCCAGAGTCAGGTGTTAACGCCATTGCTTATTTGGCTGAACTATTTAAAACCGTTGAGATTGAAAACAACAGCGACGGTCAGCTCATTAAATTTGTAAATCAGCTAATTGGCCTAGATATTTACGGCAAACAATTTGGTGATATTGCGTATAAGCATGACTTTATGGGGCCAATGACGGTAGCGCCCACAGTTATTGAACGAGACGGTAATAACCTAACGTTAGCGGTTAATGCTCGTCGCCCTATGGGTAAAGAGGCTGACTTACTAGAGCAGCAAATTAATAGTGCGCTTACCCAATGGCAAGCTGATAATAAAGTAACATTAGCCAATGTTAAAACTACCATTGGTACACCTATGCTGCTTGATGGCGCACCTCATGCACAAAAGTTACTTGATATTTTTAAACATTTTACTGGCGATCAAAACGCAGATTTTGTCTCTATTGGTGGTGGTACTAACGCTAAATTATTTGATAATGCCGTATCGTTTGGCCCATCAATGCCTGGTAAACGCTACACAGGTCACTCAGAGCATGAATTTATTACGCTTGAGCAACTAGCACTTAATTTACGTATGTACACCGCAATGATGATAGAGCTGGGAAATATGTAATTAACCAATAGCAAATACGAAAAAACCGCCTTTGTGGCGGTTTTTTTATAACAACTAAATGTTATTGAAAATTAACGTCTGGTAAGCACTCAAAGCCTGGTTTGGCAAACAAGTAGCCTTGCATTAAATCAATACCGGCACTTTTTAACCAGTGATATTCTTCAACTGTTTCAATGCCCTCAGCCAGTGCCATTACGTTTAGCTCTTTAAACATATTTAAGCAGTTACGCACAATAGTTTGGCGTTTTGTGTCTTTGTCGATATCGCGTATGAGTGCCATATCGAGTTTAATAATATCTGTTTGAAAATCAGCTAGTAGGTTTAATCCAGAGTAGCCTGAGCCAAAGTCATCGGTGGCTGTTTTAAAACCTAGCTCTTGGTAGTAGCTTACAACTCGTTCAACGTGGCTGCTGTCTTCTATTTTTTCAACTTCAGTAAATTCAAACATAATATTAGTTGTAGGGAAGTTGTACTTTTTAGCCGCTTCTAGGGTGGTACGAATGCAGCGCTCAGGCTTATAAATAGCGTTGGGTAAAAAGTTAATACTTAGCATGGTGTTTATGCCTAGCTTAGAGGCAAGTGCAATAGCTTTAATTCTACATAGTTGGTCAAAGGTGTAGCGGTTGTCGTCGTTTACTTGGGAAATAATAGAGAAAGCCGACTCGTTGTTTAAACCACGAACCAATGCTTCATAGCCATAAATAGTGTTGCTCTGGCAATTTATAATAGGCTGAAACGCCATGGTAAAGTCAAAGTCTAGTTCGCTAGAATCAGCGCAGTTGCTACAAGATACTTTTTCGCAACTTTGTGATTTTTCGTTCATTCATCCACCTTTGTATTTAACCCACACTAAAAGGTGGTTAAGTTTTTTATAATCCTAACAAAGTATTGGGACATTACATAATTATATTAGCTAACATTAATGTAACCCAAAATTAAGTTCTTGTTCCACTTATATAAAGTTAGCAATAAGATTATGTTTATATAAACTTATTGCTATGCTAAGAGTATAGCTAGTTTAAAAAATTAGTTAAGTTTTGCAGTTAGTTTTATAGTGGTCTTGAGTAATTTTGAAATCGGGCAGCCTTTTTTGGTGTCTTCACACAGGGCTTGAAATTGCTCATTTGAAATGTCAGCTATTTTTGCATTAACTACCAATTCAATTTCACTCACCGCAAAGCCATCGTCTACTTCATCTAAGCTTACTGTCGCTTTGGTGTTTATATCGTCAGCAGTAAAGCCTGCTTCTCCTAATGCCAATGATAACGCCATACTAAAGCAAGCACTGTGGGCTGCACCAACTAGCTCCTCTGGGTTAGAGCCTGGCTTATCTTCAAAGCGAGTATTAAACCCATATGGCTGGTTGTCGAGTGCACCACTTTGAGTTGATATAGTGCCTTTACCACTTTTAATATCGCCAGACCAATTTGAGCTTGCCGTTTTTTTAATTGTCATCATGTTCTCCTTGTTTAATGTAAGTTTTTCAGCATTGATATCAGTTGTATGTAAAATAATCCGATAATTGCTGAAAAATGTATGCATTAACATGGAGATTGCAAGATAAACGCCAATCTCTATTTGCTACGTTTACATCGCTGTGAACAATAAATAACGTTATCCCAGTCTCGTTGCCATTTTTTTCTCCATGCAAAAGGTTTGTTACACACAGGGCAAATTTTTTCAGGTAGGGTTAGTTTTTTATGTGCCATGGTTATTTGCCTGATTGCTTTTTGGTTTTACGTACCGAGGGAGTGATGGCTACATGCTTTTTAAGTATGGCATGAATAGCACGTTTTACATCGCTACGCTCTCGGTATTGCCACAATCGCTCGCGTGCCTCTTTAGATGCTTGAGTTAAATCAAGCATCGGCTCTGGGTAATCTTCACCAAGTTTAAAGTCATTAAATAATGCTTCCATGGGCGTTTGTTCCCAAGGTTGATGTAAATATTCAATGGGGAGCTTTTCAAGTTCGGGGCACCATTTTTTTATAAATGCGCCGGTTGGGTCTTGATCTTCAGATTGCTTAATGGGGTTGTAATGGCGAATGGTATTAATGCCAGTAACCGATGCCTGCATTTGAATTTGCGGATAATGAATACCGGGCTCAAAGTCTAAAAAGTAGTTAGCGAGTGGGAAGCTTGCTTGCTGCCAACTTATGTTTAAATGATGGGTTACAAAGCTCACCAGCATAGCGCGCATTCTAAAGTTAATATATCCGGTGGCCTTTAAGCAGCGCATACAAGCATCAATTATTGGCACCCCAGTTTGTCCTTGCGCCCAGCGTTCAATGTCGCGATCTACATGCTCATCGTTGCGATATGGGAACGCATGATAGCCCGGATTTAAGGCTTTAAATTCCATGCTGCATTCGCTTTCAAATTTTTGCATAAAATGGCAATGCCAATGCAGGCGAGATACAAACGCAGCAAGTGGACGTTTCCAGCCTTTTTTATCGGGATGGGTTGAATGGTATGCGTCTATCGCCATTTGATACACCTGCCTAAGACTAATATTGCCCCAGGCTAAATAGGGGGAAAGCCTAGAGCAATGCGTGCGGCTCAAGCTTGGGCTGGATATTCCTTTTTGATAACCCTTACCGCGTTCAGCAAAAAAACTGTGCATTACTTCACGGGCAAGTCGCGGCCCTCCGAGTTGAAAATTGTCATCGTCAGTCGTGTAATTGTCTGGTAATTCTGGCGATTGGTAGTGTGTGAGTGTCACTGTTTTAATGTGTTTCCAATCTGGGATGGCAATTGGCGCTTGCATTGTTTGTTGCCAGCATTCATTCCAATTACTGCGATTTTTTTACCCCGAATGACAGCCCCCGTTGGTGACTCTAACCAGTTAATCTGATTATGTTGGCACCATGCTTTAATCGCTTTATCGCGCTCAAATGTATTATTTAAGCCGATTTCTTGGTGACTAAAGAGATTAATTATTTCAAACTGGGTGTGTAGCTCTTCAAGCAACGACTGCATATTTTGTTTAAATATGTACACGCAGCTATTAAAGCGATCAAGTTGTTGGTTTAAATCACATAGCGACTGATACACAAAGCGCCAATGTCGCTCGTTATAATGAGCATCTTCGAGTAACAGCGGCTCAAAGTTATACAGCAATAATGTTGGAAGCCCATTGCTAAACGCATGTTTAAGCGGTTGATGATCGCTTAAGCGTAAATCGCGTTTAAACCAGACAATGTTTATTTTTTGGCGCATGAAATTAAACTATTTGCTAACGGTGTAGTATTAATAAAGATCCAATCTATAACTACGTATTGTCTAGTACTAGGGTTTAGTTTTTAACTTAAAAGTGAGAAATAATGTTTTTAGATTTAATCCAAAACAGCAACCGCTCTGTTTATAGCTACTTAGTTGGCGGAATTAGTCCACGACCGATTGCATGGATAAGCACGCTAAGTAGTGAGGGGGTAACCAATATTGCACCTTACTCTTTTTTTACCGTAGCAAGTTGTCAGCCTGCAGTGTTAAGTGTTACTCAAGTTAACCCCAGCGATAAAGCCAATAAAGATACACTGACAAATTTACTAGCCACCAAAGAATGTGTGGTTAATATTGTTAGTCATGCCTTAGTAGAGCAAATGAACCAAAGCTGCGCTAATTACCCTAATAATGTCAGTGAGTTTGATAAGGTCGACATACAGGAAGTCCCAAGCCAGTTAGTTAATCCGCCGAGTGTTGCAGCTTCAAAAGTACGCTATGAATGTAAGCTTCGAGAAGTGGTCACTATTTCAGATGAACCAAGCGGTGGCAAAATGATGCTCTTAGATGTAGTGGGAATTTTTATAGATGACGCCACGTTGGTAAATGGCTACATAGATCCGACACGTTTAGATGCAGTAGGTAAAATGGGCGGCGATTACTTTAGCACCACCAAAGATAAGTTTGTTTTAAAACGCCCACAACTTTAAAGGTGAGCGTTTTAATTACATCATGTTAAACAGCGCGCTATTTACTCTGTTTTTGGTAAAAACAGTGCACTCATTGCCCCCAAAAAACCTAATCCACTGTAAAGTAAAATAAGCTCTGCGGTTGATAAAAACGATTCTAATAAGCCTATACTGCCTAACATCAGTAATAAAACCCCAATAACGGTATTACTGACCGACACATAATCGGTGCGTTTGTTACCCTCTGCCATATCGACGAGGTATGTTTTTCGCCCTAAGCGTACTCCCTGGTGCGCAACTGAGAGTAAAAAGTACAAAATAGGCATAGCCCACCAATTTAGTAGCAACTCGTTATACCAAGTTGCAATAACAAATACAGCCAGCCCATTAATGGTAACCAAAGTGGCACTGAGTACTAGCACTCGCTGGCTAGATAAGTCGCTTAAGCGTCCCCAAATCGGCGCTGAGACTAAGCTTGCAAAGCCGGAAACGGCAATAAAGGTGGCAAGTAAAGAAAATTCAAATGACTGTTTACTGGCTAAAATAATATAAAATGGAGCGCTCAATGCTGAACAAAGCAGTAGGGCACGTGTAATAACAAAATGGGCAAACTGTTTGTCTTGGTATAAGATTTTTAACTTTGAAAACGCATGCAATAGACCATTATTTGCCCCTTCGGTAGCGCCACTATATTCGTTAATTTGTGCATAAAAAAATGCGGCAATTAGCCACATCAAGGCACCCAGTAGTAAAGCGATGATCACAATATCTTGATCTTTTTGCTGTGAAAAAAACCACATCATGAGACCAAACGTTAATGTAGCAAAACCGGCAATACTTGCAGCAAGCCCGCTAATATTACCGCGTTGCTGTTTAGGAATAACTTTGCCCAGCACATCTTTTGCAGCGACAGAGTTAAATCCTCTAGCAAGGCTAAATAAAATTAATAAGCCAATAATGGCGTAGCCTGCTTGTGCGCCTTTGAGGGTAAACGCCACCGCAACCATGGCTAAAATGCATCCTGCTTGCATCACTGCACCTATTACCCATACCCATTTACGAACGGGGAGTTTGCGAATAACGTTAGCAATAGCAAGTTGGGGCAGCAATGACCCCGATTCTCTGATTGGTACTAACCAAGTAATAAAACTCGCTGGTACATTTAAGCTTTGCATTAACCATGGCAGCGTTATTTTGGGGTTGAGTAGCGCATCAGCAAACTTACTAAACAGCTGGCTAATGAGTAAAATAATAAAATTACCGGGTACTTCCTGACAGGCATTGTCGTCGATGGCTTTGCAAGCTCGGGCGTCTTCTTCATTGTTTAAACGTTTATAGATTTGTTCTTTTGTTAGTTTTTTCACAATTAATAACTACGCTATCAGTGTAAATATTTAGATATATTAAGATGGTATGCTTAACTTTTCTACTTTTAGGGTTAAAAAGTCATGTTACCCGCTAAGAATGAAGGAGCCCCTAATAAACACAAAAAAATCAGCTAAGCGCTGATTTTTTTATTTTTACTAAACTGGAGCCTTATTCAAAATCACGAGCGCTGTGGCGCTCTGCCATTTGTTCTTCTTCTGGGCCCCAAGTACGATTAACACGGCGGCCTCGTTTTACACCTGGGCGCACAGCTATTTGCTTAGCCCAACGAACCACATGGGTATAAGATGCAACATCTAAAAATTCAGCGGCATCATATAAGTCGCCTAATACCAGTGAGCCATACCATGGCCATATGGCAATGTCGGCAATTGAATATTCACTGCCTGCCATGTATTCGTTGTCACTTAAATGGCGGTTTAGTACATCTAGCTGACGCTTAGTTTCCATGGTGAAACGGTCAATCGGGTATTGCA
Organism: Pseudoalteromonas sp. KJ63-1; assembly: GCF_055808145.1. The sequence continues at coordinate 881,875 of NZ_CM147855.1, forward strand.
TTTTGGTTGGCGCATAGCTGTAAAAGTGACCAAAGCCGCCACCTAAATAAGGCGCCGATCCCATTTGCCAAAACAGCCAATTACGACATTGTGTTTTAGCTTGAAAATCATTAGGAATAAGCGCATCAAACTTTTCGCCAAGGTATTGTAAAATAGCGCCAGATTCAAACACAGGGGTTGCTGGTGTTGTAGAGTGATCCATCAACGCAGGTATTTTTGAGTTTGGGTTTATGTCGACAAAATCAGAGCCAAACTGGTCGCCTTCACCAATATTAATTAAATAAGCATCGTACTCAGCCTCAGTAATACCAAGCTCTAATAGCTCTTCAAACATAATACTGACTTTTTGCCCGTTAGGAGTAGCTAATGAGTAAAGCTGAAATGGATGTTTGCCAATAGGCAATGTTTTATCGTGGGTTGCCCCTGCAATTGGGCGGTTAATGTTTGCAAATTTACCGCCACTTTCATTGTCCCATGTCCATACTTTTGCTGGGGTGTAGTCGTTGTTATCACTCATAAATAACCTTTAATAGTTTAAACGTGCGTATTTGCTTTGCCCGTTGTTGCTTTTAATTTATCTGCTTTTGCTAATTTATACCCTAAAAAGAATCCACTTAGTGCGCCAAACAGATGGCTTTCAAACGAGATATGCAACCGCTGTGGAAACACACCCCAAATAAAGCCACTGTATAAAAAGGCTACCACCACGGCTATAAAAATAGATTTAAAAGAACGTCTTACAATGCCATAGCATAAAATAAAGCCCCATAATCCATAAATAACGCCACTTAAGCCGACATGAATATTACCACGGGCAAACATCCATACCAGTAATCCACCAACTAATGCGGTGAATAAAAATACGCTATAAAAACGCTTTACGCTGTATTGGCAAATTAACCAGCTTAAAACAATAAAGGGCAGCATATTACTAGCAAAATGCCACCAGCTACCGTGTAAAAAGGGAGCGCAAAGAATACCAATCAGCCCTTGAATGCTGCGTGGGTAAATACCTAAACCATTTAAACTAATGCCTGGCAGGCTATTAATTAGTTGCAACACAAAACAAATAGTTACAATGCTTATAATGGCAAAGCGGGTGCTGCTGAGTAACGATAAGGTGGATGGTTTATTTTGCATACGGTGCCCTTATTTATAGTAAGAGTGGCCAGTATAGGAATAGTGGTGAGTAATGAAAAGCAAATTAAAAAGCACAGCGATTAAACTGTGCTTTTTATGCTGATTAATCGTAATTAACCAAGCTTGGTAAGTAGTTTTTTAGCTGCTAGCTCAGAGCTTGCTGGGTTTTGACCGGTGATCACTAAACCGTCTTCAAGCGCAAGAACGCCCCAGTCGTCAGTTTTTTGATAGTCACCACCTTTTTTAATCAGCTCGTCTTCGACTAAAAATGGCACTACATCTGTTAATTGCACGGCTTCTTCTTCGGTGTTACTAAAGCCGGTAACTTTTTTACCCGCAACTAATGCGTTGCCATCAGCATCTTTAGTATTTAAAAATGCGGCGCTCGCATGACACACAGCAGCTACTGGCTTTTGTAATTTTACAAAATCTTCGATAAGCGAGATTGAATCTGTGTTATCTACTAAATCCCATAATGGGCCGTGACCGCCTGGGTAAAATACCGCATCAAAATCAGATGCATTCACTTCACTCAATACTTTTGTATTTGCCATTAATGCTTGCGCTGCACTGTCGTTGTCGTAACGCTTGGTGGCATCAGTCTGGAAGTCGGCTAATGTACTGGTTGGATCGATTGGTGGTTGGCCACCGTTTGGTGAAGCTAGAGTGATTTCTGCGCCAGCATCAACAAATGCATAATAAGGGGCGGCGAATTCTTCTACCCAAAAACCTGTTTTTTCACCGGTGTTGCCTAAATCAGCGTGTGAAGTAAGTACCATTAATATTTTCTTAGCCATTATTTTTTCCTTCTGATGATTTAAAATTGTAATCTTTGCTTAGCAGTTACTATATGCACTAACGTAACTTTAAACAACGATGATAAATTTAACTTTATTGATTTAATAATTGATACAATGGTTTAAGGCTACAAGTAGGATGCAGTGATGAAAGTTTCGTTTGAACAATTAAAAAGTATGGTGGTATTTGCACAAATAGTTGAGCAGGGCAGTTTAACTGCAGCGGCAAAGCAACTAGGGTTAACGCGGGCAGTAGCCAGTTACCATTTAAAAAAGCTAGAAACGCAACTTGAAGTAACCTTGCTTAACCGCTCAACACGCACCATGGCGCTCACTGAAGCCGGTATGGCTTACTATGAGCGCTGCCGCGTTATTACCGAGCAAGCCAATGCTGCTAATCAACAAATAGAAAATATAAAAAGTGAGCCCCAAGGACTATTAAAAATTAGTTGCCCAGTTAATGTGGGGATGCAATTAATAGTGCCTGCAATTAATACCTTTAAGCGCCAATACCCCAAAATTGATATAGATTTACAGTTAACCGATGATGTGGTGGATATTATTAAACACGGGTTTGATTTTGCAATTAGAGGGGTTGCACTGCGCGATTCGAACCTACAGGCAACTAAGTTAACCACAATGAGTACCTGTATTTGTGGTGCGCCTGATTATTTTTCGCATTATGGCAAGCCTACTACGCCCGATGAATTAGCAAAGCACCAGTGGGTGGTTTATCAGCTAGGGAGCAAAACCTTGACCTTGCAAAAAGACGGTAAAAAAGTCGACATTACCATGCAAGGATCCCTCAGTACCAATAACGCCGCTGCACGGACTGCATTTGTGGAAGCAGGACATGGCATAGGGCGTATACCGCTATACGATGCATGGCCAAAAGTACAAGCGGGTTTGCTGCAAATTATAATGGACGACTACAAAAGCAAAGACATTGAGTTGTATGGGGTTTTCCCGCCAGGGGCGACGGGATCTAAAAAGTTACGTTTGTTTATTGATTATTTAAAAGCGTACTTTGTAAAACAGCATACGGCATTAGGTATGCGTAAGGGCTAGCGCTCGGTTAAATAAGGCAACAGCCTGTTGATACATTGCTATGGCGAGAGCTGCATCGTATCGCTCGCCTTCATCACGCATAAAGGCATGTTGCGCGTTAACTTCTTGCCATTGGTAATTTATACCAGTACGAACAGCTTGCTGGTATATTTTGTCTCGGCCATCTTGTGGAACATGGGGATCTTGTTTACCCCAAATAAAATGAATTTCACCGAGTATATCGGCCATGCGTTCAAACGAGTTATTTCCGGGTTGTGCGGGCAGTGTATTACTGTGTATATCGGTGGCGTATAAACAAAATGCAGCTTTTATAAGTGGGTTTAATGCGGCTCTGTAAGCTAAATGCCCACCAATACATACACCCATAGCCCCAACATTTCCTGAACAATAACTCTGGCGTTTTACAAAGTCGATAAGGCTTTGTGTGTCGCTATCATGATGCTCTAAAGGTTTAGTCCATTTATCATTGTTACCTTTATCTTTACCCGCATCGTCATAGGTAAGCACTGTCCCAATAGGATTAAGCTCATGAAATACTTCTGGCACAAGTACCACAAACCCATGACTGGCTAAAATAGCTGCACTGCGGGCAATGGGGGCGGTTTGTTGGAAGATTTCAGAATAAAAAATAATGGTAGGATATTGCCCCGATGCTTGTGGGCGGTAAATGGTGGTTCGCATTAAGCCTGTAGGCGTTGGTAAGTCAGCGTTATGGTGTTGAATGATCATAAAAGCGCTCAGCAAAATCAACATAATAGCTGAGCGCGGTAAAATAAACACGCCCTAAGGTTTAAATACTTGCAGGCATTTTATTGCAACTGGCGTAATAGCTAACTGTAGCTGGCCAATCAGAAAATATACCGATTACACCAACCTCTTTTGCAAGTACATCAACCACGCTCATCATGTCACCATCGTTATCTATAACATCACTAATTGACTGGTAATAATAACCACCGCCGTTATTTAGCGGCCCAGATCGTTCAAGGCTCCATGTAATAATATTAAGCCCTGCGGCTTTAGCATCAATAGCGTATTGCGATGGTACAATATTATTTTCGTTATCTATGGTTAATAGTACCCAAATTGGTGGAGCAATAATTTTCACGCCGTCATTAAAAAGCGAAGCCATACTAGGTTGCCATGTGTCGGGGTTGTTAGGATCAAATCCTGCATCGCTGTCTCGGCCATCTAAATAAACACTTTGAGCTGCAAATTCAGGATTAGTATTAATCCAATATTGTACGTCAGCTAAATTAAATGATTGCGGAAAAACACGCTCAGCGGGTACCTCCATTTGCGTGTATTCATCTAGCATTTTTTGTGCGTATTGGGTTTGGGTCATACCGTTAAAGGGCATACTCACTTGAGGTGATTTAAGCTCTGGGGTCATTTTTACCCCTAGCTCTTTAAAAAGTGCAATACTTTGTTTGTGGGTCATGAGTGTACCTGAGGTGGCGTATAAGTCAGTGCGCCAACTTGGTGTACCTTTCATGTAATCGCTAACATTGGTGGCACTGGTGTTTGCGCCATCCATTTTACCCTCAAGGGTTAAAAACTCTGCCAAGCTAATATCACTGGTACAACATTTAGCTGAAGCAGGCGTGCCACTGCTCGAGTCTGCTGGTGTAAAGGACTCACTGCATTTAGCAGCAAGTTCAGGAATAGCTAAAATATTAGTGGTGGTGTGCAAGTCGCACTGAGAGTGGCGGCATACTAGCTCTTTATCATTGGTAAAGGTTACATCGCACTCGACAATACCGGCGCCCATACGAGCGGCCGCTATGTAAGACTCTTTTGTGTGCTCAGGGTATTGCATGGGGGCACCGCGGTGACCAATTGAAAAATCAGTACGATAAAAAGGGCCTTCTTTGCACGATTCTAATTGTGTTTTTAGTGCGCTGTCAGCCATATCTTCAATTAAGTAGTCGGGGCGAGTACCTAGTTGAATATTAGTGCCTTGAGCTACCTCAACAATAATCGGGGTAGGAACTTCAACAATTTCAACGTCAGTGTTAGTAACAACCACTTCTTTTTCGACTATTTTTACATCGTCATCGCAGCCAGTAAGTGCAGTTAGCAATAAACTGGCAGTGAATAGGGTAAGTCGCTTCATTATTTGTCCTTAAAAATAAAAGTAGCCCCTACCTTAACCCTAAACAGTGACAATTAAACGACAGTGGGATTAACTTTTCGCTTTGTTAATAGTTGATTGACCACTAATGCTAATAACATAATAGCAGCACCGATTGTTAATCGGGCTATGTCGGCATCTCTATTCCAAATAAGCACATTAACAATAATACCGGCAGGAATAAGCAGGTTATTCATCACCGCCAATGCACCAACATTAACCAGTGTTGCGCCTTTGTTCCACATAAAGTAGCCCAAACCTGAAGCCACAATACCTAAGTAAATAAGAATGCCCCACTGTGTTGAGCTGGTAGGTAATTTATCGGTATTGCCAAACAGTGCATAGCAAGCAACGGCTATGACAAGTGCGCCGATAAAAAACCAGCCAAATACGGTTTTGTCATCCAGTTTTTGATTAACCATTAAACGCTTGTAGCTTACTTGCCCCGTAGCAAAACTAATATTAGCCCCTTGAACTAATAATAAGCCAAGTAGAAAGTCGTTGGTTAGGTTTTCATAACGAATAGTAATAGCCCCTAACACGGCAATAAAGGCGACAATAAAAAATTGCCAGTTAAACTTTTTATTCAATGCATCGTTTAAAAGCGTAATGTAAAGCGGGGTCATTACAGTAAATAACAGCACTTCTGGCACGGTTAAAAATAAAAATGAGTGGTAATAAAAGCTGTACATAATACCCAGCTGCAGTGCGCCTATCAGCATAAGTTTAAACGCAAGGGGAGTAGGGGTTTTCTTTAAAAAAGGCAAAAACACTAACGCTGCTAAAGCCACGCGAATTAGTACACTGAACCACGCATCAACTTGGCCTGCTAAATACACACCAATTAAACTAAACGAAAAGGCCCAAAGAAGGGTAACTGCAAATAAATAGCCCATAACACTCATCTTGTTTTTAGTAATGGTGTCAGTTTATCTGTTATATATTGTTCTATAAACAATAAAAGCCCGCAAGCGGGCTTTTATATCAGTTGCTTAAAAATATTAATTAATCAACTAATCCACGGCGTTTAAGTAATGCATCAGTGGTTGGTTTTTGACCTCTAAACTCAATGTAGCTTTGCATTAAGTCACGGCTGTTACCTTTTGATAGGATCTCTTTACGGAACTTATCGCCATTTTCGCGCGTTAAGCCACCGTTGTTTTCCATATGAGCAAAGGCATCAGCGGCAAATACTTCAGTCCATAGGTAAGCGTAGTAACCTGCTGAGTAACCACCTGCAAAGGTATGGCTAAAGTAGTTTGATTTGTAACGAGGTGGTACAGGGTAGTAATCGATACCGTGTGCCTTTAGTGCTTCGCTTTCAAACTGTTGTACATCAGTTACTTTTTTATCAGAACCAAATGAGTGCCATTCCATATCTAGTAGTGCTGCAGCTAAATATTCAGTGGTACCAAAACCTTGGTTGAATTTTTGCGACTCAAGTACTTTATCAAGTAGTGCTTGAGGAATTGGCTCGCCTGTTTTGTAATGCTTAGCGTAGTTAGCTAATACACTTGGCTCAATCATCCAGTCTTCGTGTGCTTGTGATGGAAATTCAACAAAATCACGCGCTGTAGCAGTACCTGCTAGGCTTGGGTATTTAACGTCAGAGAATAAACCGTGCGCCGCATGACCAAACTCATGGAACATAGTCGACACTTCGTCAAACGTCATTAGTGTTGGTTCGCCTTCTGCTGGCTTAGGAATATTTTGCGCATTATAAATAACCGGTTTAGTGCCTTTTAAACCGCTTTGGCTTACGTATGCACTCATCCATGCACCGCCACGTTTACCTTCACGTGCATATGGGTCCATGTAAAATAAGCCAATTGCGCTGCTATCTGCATTAAATACTTCAAATACCGTTACATCTTCATGGTAAACTGGTAGGTCTTTACGCTCTTTGAATGTAATGCCGTAAAGCTTTTCCATTGCAAAGAATAAACCGTTGTGAATAACCGATTGCATTTCAAAGTAAGGCTTAACTAAGGCTGGATCCAGGTCGTATTTTTCAGCACGCACTTTTTCTGCGTAGAAAGACCAATCCCATGGTTTTAGTTCGAAACTTTCGCCCGAATCGTTAATTACTTTTTGAATCGCTTTTGCTTCTGCTTGCGCTTTTTCAACTGCTTTTGGCGCGAGGTCATCTAAAATACCGTACACGTTATCAGTTGTTTGCGCCATGCGTGAAGTCATTACATACGAAGCCCAATCTTTAAAGCCTAACAGTTCTGCTTTTTGTGCACGTAAGTTAGTTTCTTTAATAATAATAGGGCCGTTGGTTTTAGCTGCACGGTTGGTTGACGCTTTAAAAATTTGCTCACGCAGTTCACGATTTTCAAGGCTAGATAAAATAGGCTGCTGTGTGGTGTTCACTAAGGTGATCATGTAGCCGTCTTTGCCTGCTTTTTTAGCAGCAGCTGCAAGGCCTGCAATTTCACCTTCAGATAAACCAGCTAGTTTGCTTTTATCTGTTACTAAAATAACGTCTTCTTTAAACGATTTTAATACGTTTTGAGAAAACTCCGTTGATAGTTTTGCAAGCTCAGCGTTAATTTCACGCATTTTTGCTTTTTCAGCATCATTTAGTTTAGCACCCGCTTTAACAAACTGTTTGTAGTAAAAATCAACAAGACGTTGATCTTCAGCGCTTAGCTTATCTTTGTTGTCGTATACTGTTTGTACACGTTCGAACAATGCACCATTTAGATAAATGTCATCAGAGTGTGCTGAGAACACAGGCGCCATTTTTTTATCAATGCGCTGGTACTCATCGTTAGAAATAAGACCTGATAAGTTGTAGAAAGCAGCTGATGCGCGGTTTAATAGTTCACCAGCAAGTTCCATTTCTACCAAGGTATTTTCAAAAGTAGCTGGCTCTGGATTATTGGCAATTGCCATAATTTCTGCATTATGCTGAGCAATACCAGCATCAAATGCGGCTTCGTATTCAGTGGTACCAAACTTATCAAACTCAGGAGCCATGTATTGTAATGGGCTTGGTTTAAATAATACATTGCTTGCATTGATATCTTGCACTTGTGCTGTGCTTTGTTGTTTTGTTTCTTGGGTGCTTTCAGAAGAACAGGCAGATAATAAAAGTGCACTAGCAATCGTAGTGGCGATCAGTGTTTTACGCATAGTAACTCCATAAAAAATAGTAGCCGAAATAGGCTTTTCGAGTCGAAAACCCAGTTAACTTACCAAATTTTGAGGTATATACAACAAAGTTTATCGGTTTAAAGCGGGATTTAAACGCAAATTAGATTACAAAAGCTCGATATGTAGATAAAAACAGCAGTAAAAATCAACAATAACGGGTATACAACCTTAGTAAGCAGCGACTAAGTACTAAACACAGATAACCAAGTAGTGGGGCTGCGTATGCTTAATTGGGAGATAGTGTAAATATAGATTTAAGCTAACCGCATGCTAAACTTGGGTATTATTAGCACATAAAAATAATTATTTGCGTGCGGCCTTACACATGGAAAATAAATGAACTTAGAACAAATTAATCACATTCTCGCCTTTGTATTGTTTAGCTACAATGACATTCACATTACCGTAGCAAAAGTCATTCAAGTACCGCTAATTTTGTTTACTATGTGGGTTGTGGTGACACAAATTGGCAAGTTAATTAAAAAGTCATTACTAGCGCGAAAAATGAGCCCAGATGCAGTGCATTTATTTACGCGTTTTTATTTTATTTTAAGTATTGCGATTTTACTTTTTACCTCCCTTGAAGTACTTAATATTCCATTGACTGCATTTGCCTTTGTATCGGGTGCTATTGCTATTGGTGTCGGGTTTGGTGCGCAAAACATTATTAATAACTTTATTAGTGGCTGGATATTAATGTGGGAACGGCCAATTCGTATTGGCGACTTTTTAGAGGTTGGCACTGCCAAGGGGGTGGTTGAAACCATTAATACTCGCTCTACTCGTATTCGCAGGAACGACGGTGTTCATATGCTTATACCTAATAGCCAGTTATTAGAAAACACAGTAACAAACTGGACGCTTATTGACGGTAATGCACGCTCATCTGTGAGCGTAGGCGTAGCTTATGGCTCTGATGTGTTATTAGTTAAAAGGTTAATTCAGCAAGTATTAGATGAGCATGAGGCAATATTGGCAACGCCTCAATCAACCGTATTGTTTGATGATTTTGCAGATAGCTCGCTAGTTTTTAATGCTATTTTTTGGGTCTGCGCTGAATCAGAAACTCGATTAAGACAAGTCCGAAGTGATATTCGTTTTAGTATTTATGAAGTGTTTGACCAACACGATGTGGTGATTGCATTTCCACAGCGAGATCTTCATATTGATGGCGAAATTGCGCTCACACGTTCATTAGGGAAAAAGTAGTATCTAAAAAGGTGTTGCGGTATTTCGCTATATTTTTTACTAATTCATTGTAAGGACATATGTCCGCTTTTGGGTTGTTTGGTTGCTAAAAGTACACTAAATGTCGGGATAGTGTGGTTAAGTGTTAAAAATAAGTTTAATTTTTAGTGTTCAGTATGCAGTAAATAAATTACAGCATGATATAATCTTGCGCATTCAGTCAGCCTTATTTATGCCGTTTTTGTACTCTCGGTAATAAGGTCCGCGCCGCATAGAGCAAGTCGCGAAAAATTGACTGAATCCGTAATTTTATAATTGCGCAACACATCAACCGTTGAACAAGAGTGCACTAAAAAGGTTAACCCCGACATGAAAGCAATGAAAAGATCTACGTTAGCAACCCTTATCAATGCAACGTTGTTCTCTGCCGTAGCAGGTACGTCAATTTCAGCCGTAGCTGCTGAGCAAGAAACTACTGCTAAGAAGAACCAACTAGAAGTTATTCAAGTTACTGCTCGTAAACGAGTAGAGAACGCCCAAGAAGTACCTGTTGCTGTTTCAGCCCTGCAAGGCGATAGCTTAGATGCTTACAGCTCAGCTGGTATGGATATTCGTTTTATGAATGCGAAAATCCCAAGTTTATCTATTGAATCTTCATTTGGTCGTTCATTCCCACGCTTTTATGTACGTGGTCTTGGTAACACTGATTTCGATTTGAATGCTTCGCAGCCTGTGTCACTAGTGGTTGATGAAATTGTACAAGAAAACGCAATCTTAAAAGGCTTCCCTGTATTTGACGTAGCGCGTGTTGAAGTGCTTCGTGGTCCTCAAGGTACATTATTTGGTCGTAATACACCGGCTGGTCTAGTTAAATTTGATACCGTAAAACCAAGTCAAGAATTTGAAGGCTATGGCTCTGTATCTTACGGTAGTCGTGGTGCTGTTGACTTTGAAGGTGCTGTTGGTGGTTCATTAACAGATCGTTTATCAACACGTGTTTCAGTACTTTGGCAAGATAAAGACGATTACATTGATAATCGTGCACCAGGTTTTGAGCAAAAAGATGCTTTAGGTGGTTACACTGAACAAGCAGCCCGTATTCAATTTTTATATGAAGGTGACGATTTCACTGGATTATTTAACTACCATGTTCGTGATTTAGATGGCTCTCCAATTGCCTTTCGTGCTAACACTATCAAACCTGGTACTAACGATTTAGTTGATGGTTTTGAAAATGACGTGGTGTATCACGATGCCGCATCTCGTGCGACGCAGCAAGTTGAATCGCAAGGTGCAAGTCTCAAGCTTGAGTGGGACTTAGCTAACCACACAGTAACTTCAATCTCTGGTTGGGAAAGTGCAGAAATTTACTCGCGTGCTGATATTGATGGCGGTTACGGCGGATTTTCTATCAATGATGTTCCAGTTGCAATGGGCCCTGGCTTTATTCCTTTCTCTTCAGAAAGTGCTGATGGTATTCCAGACCAAGACCAATACACGCAAGAACTTCGCTTATCAAGCAACTTTGCCGGTGACGTAAATTATCAGGTGGGTGTTTTTTACTTCGACGAAGCATTAACGATTGAAAACTTTAGCTATGATACAGCCAACAATGGCGTATTAAATGGTTTTGTTAGTCAGCAGCAAGATACTAAAGCGTGGGCTGTATTCGGCTCAGTTGATTACACCATTACTGATGATTTAAAAGTAACCGCGGGTCTTCGTTATTCAGATGATGAGAAAGAATTCTCAGCTAACCGCACGCTTAGCCCAATTGGTGGTGCAGCGACTTATATCGAAAAAAATGTTAGCGATGATCACGTAAGCTGGGATTTATCGGCTAACTACAAAATCAATGATGACGTAAACTGGTATGGCCGTATTGCTAACAGTTTCCGTGCACCAAGCATTCAGGGTCGTATCTTATTTGGTGACGAAGTAACCGTTGCTGATTCAGAAACGGTTACTTCGTTTGAAACAGGTATTAAATCTGATGTACTAGATGGCCAAGGTCGTGTAAATGCAACAGTATTTTATTACACTATGGATGACCAGCAGCTAACGGCAGTGGGTGGTGGTGCTAACTTTAACCGTCTATTAAATGCTGATAAAACAACCGGCTATGGTTTCGAAATTGATTCTGAGTGGGTGTTAACGGATGAACTAAATGCAACGTTTAATTTAAGCTACAACAAAACTGAGCTTAAAGATAAAGATTTAGCCGTTGCAGTGTGTGCACAGTGTACTGTTACTGATCCTACGTTCCAAGTACCAGGTGCATTTGGTCCTGAAGATCGTGCTATTTTAGATGGCAACAGCTTACCGCATGCACCAGAGTGGATCTCTAACATCACACTTCGTTACACTAAAGAACTCGCTGAAGGTGATTTCTTTGCTTACGCTGATGTGTCGTACCGCAGTGAGATTGACTTTTTCTTATATGAATCAGTTGAGTTTGAGGGTAAGCCACTGACAGAAGTAGGTTTACGTGCTGGCTATGCATGGGCGCAAGGCGATTACGAATATGAAGTATCAGCATTTGTGCGTAACATGTTTGACGAGCAGCAGACGATTGGTGGTGTTGATTTCAACAACAATACAGCTATGGTTAATGAAGAGCGTTACATTGGCGCTGAGTTTAAAGTTAACTTTTTCTAATCGAAAAGTTTAACGTTAAATTGTAATTATTGATAAAAGCCTGCCTAGTGCAGGCTTTTTTATTTTGGTAGAGCTGCTACAGTAGCGCTCATATGTTTATTAAAGAGAAAAAGTAATGGCTGGATTTTGGAATTACCGTGTAATTTTTTGTGAAGCAACCAAAGATGAAGCTGCGCAATATCAAATACACGAAGTGGAATATAACCTAAATGGTAAAGTAACTAACTGGTCAGAAACTGGTGCAGCACCATTTGGAACCACATTAGATGCGTTAAAAGATGATGCTGAGCGCTTAAAAACCGCCTTTGAAAAGCCGATACTTAAAGTAATGCGCAAAGCGAGAGGTTATGAGTTAGTTGATGTAGATACCGGCGAAGACGCTTATGCTGAGCCGCCAGCAGGTTTGGCTGAGTAACACAAATTAATTAAAGGTGCCTAGGCACCTTTTTTATTACCCAAAGTTTAGGTTCAATAACCAGGAGAAAAGAATGTCAATTGAAGCGGTATTATTTGATATGGATGGCACTTTGGTTGACTCTGAAAGTGTGCACTATAACTGTTGGAGCCAATTACTTGCGCCTTTTGGTGTGTGTTATAAAGAAGATGATTTTTGTCGGCGCTTTTCGGGACGTCCCACTATTGACGCTGCAAAGGAAATAAAACAAGCTCATAACTTGTCTGTAAGTAGCCGCTATTTAGCGGATGAAAAATATCGCTTATTTAGTGAGTACGTTAAAACCAATTTACCGCCTTTAATGCCTTATGCTGAAAATGCTCTGTTAGCGGTTAAAGAGCAAGGTTTAAAAATGGCGTTAGTCACAGGCAGCGCAAGGCATGAAGCAGAGCCAATACTAAAAGGATTAGGGTTTTATGATTTATTCGATACCGTGGTAACTAAAGATGATGTAATTAATCCAAAGCCTGCCGGTGATCCCTACTTATTAGCACTTAAAAATATGCATGTTGCTGCACAAAATGCGATTGCCGTTGAAGATACTTTCACCGGTGTAACCGCAGCGAATAATGCTGCTTTAGCTGTGATAGCTATCGCTAATAAACATACACAGGAGCACGACTTTAGTAAAGCAACACAGCAAATGCAAAGCCTTGAAGAATTTTGGCACTGGCTTCAATCTCAACTATAGTTTAAGCCATATTTAAATTTGCAAGGATGCAGCAATGATTAAAGCAACGCTGTTTACTTTTTTAACCCTCATTAGTACGGGCTTATTGGCGCAATTGCCTCCAGTGCAACTTGCTAATGTTTACGATGAAACAAAGCATGAAGATATTCGCCAATATTTGGTGAGTGAAAAGTATGACGGAGTAAGAGCAATCTGGACGGGAAAGCAGTTTGTAACCCGTCAAGGCAACTCCATAAACCCGCCTAAGTGGTTTACCGCTCCTTTGCCAGACGTTTGGTTAGATGGTGAGTTATGGACTAAACGAGGTCAATTTTCTGTTGTCAGCGGTATTGTCAGAACAAAAATACCCAGCGATTTACAGTGGCAAAGGGTTACTTATCAGGTATTTGATATGCCAGATGCCGGTACGCCTTTTCACCGTCGTTATCAAAATTACCTGTCACTCATTACTAAGCTAAATAGCCCCCATATTAAAGCGGTTAAGCAATATCAATTTAGCGACAACCAGCAACTCAGTGATCATTTTAATCAGGTTACTAAACAAGGCGGCGAGGGCGTTATGCTTCATTTAGCAGAGGCTAAGCATACAACTGGTCGCTCTAGTGTATTGTTAAAACTCAAGCCATATTTAGATGCTGAAGCGTTAGTAATTGAACATTTACCGGGTAAAGGTAAATACGCAGGAATGCTTGGCGCATTGAAAGTACAGACAAAACAAGGGAAGACGTTTTCTATTGGCACGGGTTTTAGTGATAAAGAGCGAAAGTATCCGCCAGCTATCGGTGCAACAATTACTTATCGATACCACGGGTACACTAAAAATGGCTTGCCGCGTTTTGCCAGCTTCTTACGGGAAAGACCTGAAAAATAAAGAGTGTAGGCCAATTCAGTATATATTTTTTAGCAATTATGCTAAATTGCGCGGCCTTTTTAGTGATGTTTGGTGATCTATGTTCGTTGGTTTTGATTATGGTAGTTCTAATTGTGCTATGGGTGTTTTAAATAAAGAGCGTGTTCAGCTCATTCCTTTAGAGCAAGGCAAACATTATCTTCCATCAACTCTATACACCCATCATAGTGCTTTAGTCGTTGATTTTGTAGCTCAGCATTTAAACGGCTCAGAGCATGAACATGCTTACAAAACCGCGCGCCAACCATTACTTAATACGCTTGCGCGAATTAAATCAGACCTAGACCTACAAGCCGGCGACGAGACTCTATTCATCGGCCGTGAGGCGATTAGCGAGTATGTGCAATTTCCCGAAGAAGGTTATTTTGTAAAATCGCCAAAGTCTTTTTTTGGCGCTACTGGCTTAAAGCAAGGACAAATTAATTTTTTTGAAGATATTGCCACAGCAATGATTTTAAAAATAAAACAACGTGCCGAATCATCGTTAGGGTATACGCTAAGCCAAACAGTTATTGGTCGCCCAGTGAATTTTCAAGCGGTTGGTGGTGAGCAGTCAAACCAACAAGCCGTGAGCATTTTAACACGCGCAGCAAACCGAGCCGGCTTTAAAGATGTGGAATTTTTATATGAACCACTTGCCGCTGGGATTGACTATGAAAGTGATTTAACCCAAGACCAAAAAGTGCTGGTAATTGATATAGGCGGTGGTACAAGTGACTGTTCATTTGTACAAATGGGGCCAAGTTTTAGGAATAAACAACAACGAGATGCAGACTTTTTAGCACATAGCGGAAAGCGAGTAGGCGGCAATGATTTAGATATTGCTCTGAGCTACCATGGTTTGATGCCGTTACTCGGTTTAGGGAGTACTTTTAAATCGGGTTTACCTTTGCCGAATCAAGCATTTTGGCAGGCATGTAAAATTAACGATGTTAATTTACAAAGCCAGTTTTATAGTGCCCAGCACTATCGTGAACTAAGCGCCCAATTACGCGATGTGAGTGCGCCTGATTTATATAAACGGCTAATCCATTTACAGCAAAATAAGCAAGGCCATCAATTAGTTCAACAAGCTGAAGCGGCAAAAATTGCACTAAGCTCATCTGAAAACTTTAATTGTGATTTAACATTTTTAGATTCATCACTTGATAAAGATATCTCTATTAATGAATTAGCATTAGCCGTTGACGACAGTATTAGCCAAATAGTGACATTGGCAAAACAAGCTATTGCAGATGCAAACACCACTCCAGATGTAATTTATTTAACGGGTGGTAGTGCGCAATCACCACTGATCAAAGCGGCTTTAAAAACCCACTTAGGCGACATTAAAATGGTTAACGGTGATCACTTTGGCAGTGTCACCGCAGGCCTGACTAAATGGGCGAGTATGCTTTATAAATAAGCTGCTATAAAGAAATTTGTCGGGTTGCGAGGTACTTTTCGTAATCTGGCAAAGAACGCTCAAATTCGGTGTCCATAAGGGGAGAACTGAGTAACATATCAGCGCTTACTTCATTACAAGCAACAGGAATGTTCCACACCGCGGCTAAACGAAGCAATGCTTTTACATCGGGGTCGTGCGGTTGAGATGCCAGAGGATCCCAAAAAAGATTAACACATGAATTTCATGTTCCGCTATTTTAGCGCCAAGTTGCTGATCACCACCCATAGGTCCACTGAGTAATTGTACGACATTCAAACCGGTGGTTTTTTCTATTAAATGTCCGGTTGTTCCAGTGCCGTATAGCTTATGTTTACTTAACATTGGAGTGTGTTTTTCACACCACAATTTTAGCGCGGTTTTTTTCCATCATGTGCAACAAGGGCTATGTTTTTCTTAGCTGGAAGAGATTGTATTTTTTGGTCCATGCTGATTCTTATTAGTTAGAGTAATAAATTGATAGCCAAGGCAATAAATACAATGCCGGTGAACCTATCAATCCAGAGCTGGCTATTTGGGTGATTTCTAAAAAATTGAGCTATTTTATCACCGAAATAAATATACGTGCAGTCGATAGGAAAAGCAAAGATTGGATAAAGCAGGCCAAAAAAGGCCAACTGAAAGGTTGCAGATGACAAGCTAGGGTCTACAAATTGTGGGATAAAAGCAATAAAAAACAAAGCTACCTTAGGGTTAAATACTTCGGTCATCATCGCTTGAAACATCACATTTTTGTTTTTACTAGTTGTAACATGAGGCTTATCATTTTGTTCGCAAATGGGGGGCTTAAAGGTGCCTTTAAGCATCATAAAACCTAAGTAACATAAATAGGCTGCACCTGCATATTGTACGCTGGCATACGCTGTTTCAGAGGCTTTTAAAATAGCGCTTAAACCGACAACCGCAAAAAATGTATGTACTACGCCACCTAAGGCAAAGCCAAAAGCACTCTGCATGCCTGCTTTTCGCCCATTTGCAAAAGTTTGCGCCATTAAAAATGCGTTTGATGGTCCAGGCGCAACGGCCATGAGAAAACTGGCGAGTAAAAATGAGAGTAAAAAGTCAGGATTGATCATTGCACTTGATTCAAAATATGTTGGTAGTTAATGTTATCAAGCATATAGAGAAATAAAAAGCGGGCATATTGCACGCTTGGTAAAGAGTTTTAACTTCAGTGCTAATTGCCTGTGGTGATTATTATTCACAGGCTCAGCAAACGTGCATTTTATTAGGCATATTTAGTATAACGAAACAGTAAATAAGAAAAAGGAATTAATAATAAAAAGTGTGTACCAATGAGCTCAGGGGTTGATAAGTTTAAATATTGAGTAATAAACACTAATAAACTTGCCCCACTCATTTGCATCGCTCCCAAAAGAGCTGAGGCGGTGCCAGCTTGTTTAGGGAATAAACTCAAAGCACGCCCAGCAGCAGAGCCAAGTGTTAAAGCAAAGCCAAAGGCTGCAATAAACATAGGGATCATTAATGCTAATGGGGTTTTGTATTGGCTTAATAGAAGCATCAGTAAGCCTGCACTCACTAACAACACAAGACCTGCTTTTAGAGCTCTTTTTGGTTGGCGTTTAATGTAAATAGGCATGATAAAGCTAGCAAGAATACTAAGCACTGCATTGAGCGAGAACCAAAAGGTAAAGTCGGCTACGCTGCCACCTAACTCAGTAATAAGCCAACCAGGAGCCAGTGTTACAAATACTAATATAGCTGACATAGTGACCATACATAACAAGCTATTAAATAAAAATAACGGAGTTGAAATAATAGGGAGAAAGCGCCTTAAATCTAAGATATGCCCTTGGTAATAGCTGTCTGCTGGCCGTGTTTCTCTGAACAAGAATAAGGTGACAATAAATCCCAATAGTGCAAAACCAGTTAAAAATAGAAAGTTCATTTGCCAACCAAACTGCACGGTTAACCACGCACCTAAAATGGGTGCTAACGCTGGTATAAAGCACACTATGCCGTTTAGGTAGGTAATTATTTGGCCACTGCGTTCACTGCCAAACTTATCTCTTACTATTGCAAAGGCAACAACAAAGGTAGCGCATGCGCCTAACCCTTGAATTGCACGGGCAAACATTAGTATTAAAAAGCTAGGAGCATAGTATGCACCTAATGCCGCCAATCCATATAAAGTTACTCCCGTTAAGGCTATCGGCTTACGTCCAAAACGATCAGCGAGAGGGCCTGCAATTAATTGCCCCAGACCAACAGTAAGCATAAAAATAGCCACCGTTTGCTGTACTTGTTTTTCGCTCACTGAAAATTGCTCTGCAATAGTAGGAAAGGCAGGCAAATAAATATCAATGCCCATAGGACAAAAAATGACGAGTAACGCTAAGATCAGCAATAGAATTAAGTTTGGTTTAGCGGGCTGTGTTTGCATCAGGTCTCCTTTTGTCGGTATTTTAAGTGGCGACTGATGAAAAAGAAAGGGCTTATGACCGAAGTATCAGACATGTTACCTACTTTTAACTTTATTATGATTATTTTTGTGTAAGTATCACACTTCTTTAAACTGATCCGATGTGTTAATTTGCTTTTTAAGTTAAGACAATGGAAAAACAATAATGAGTAATGAGTCTGCATTAATAAAAACGTGGCATAAATTTAAAAAGCTGCCGTTTGGTAACTGGCTGTTTAGCAAAGCTGTGTGTTTTAAAGCGCCTTACTTTGGCTCTATGAAACCGACGATTTTAGATTTAAAAGCAGGGCACTGTAGCGCTGTGGTTAAAAATACTCGTCGTGTGCACAATCATATTGGTACTATTCACGCTATCGCTCAATGTAATTTAGCTGAGCTGTGTGCGGGGGTAATGGTTGATGCAACGGTACCTTATAAAACCCACCGTTGGATCCCTAAGGGAATGACAGTACAGTACTTGGCTAAGGTAGACACAGACGTTACTGCTATCGCTGAGATTGACCTGCCTCATCAATGGGTTGATAAAGAAGACCTAGTAGTACCGGTAAAGCTTTACAATACGCGCAAAGAACTGGTGTTTACTGCAGATATAACCATGTACATAACACAGAAAAAGTGAGCATATAAGACGCCAAAGGGACTTTAAAGAGGCAACTAATGGTTTAGCAGAATAGGTGAGCTAAACCATTTGAAACTAATGCAGTTAGCTTTTAGCAGCAGGCTGCTTATTTACAAACGAAAGCCCACTGTCTTCATTATCAACAATGGCCTTTACATCGTGAACCGGTTTTGGCTTATCTTTAGTATGTTCTATGACTTCTTTTTCAAAGCGTTGCTTTAAACTACCTTCAATAATAGCACCGGCCTCTATGCTTAGGGTGTCGTGAAAAATATCGCCAAGTACATGGGCATTATTTTCAATCTTCACTTCACTTGCATTTAAAGAGCCTATAATTTTACCTTTAACAACAACACTGCTTGCCTCAACAACGCCTTCAACAACACCTGAGGTGCCTATTACTAAATGTTCGGCTTTAATGTCACCGTCGATACGTCCATCGAGTTGTACTTCGCCTTGGCTTACTAAAGAGCCCGTTATACGCACATCGTTAGAAATGATTGAGGGAGTGTGACTCACTCGCTTAATGGATGAGTCTGTTTTTACTTGTTTATTTTTACCAAACACGAGAAAGCGCCTTTGTTATTTTTAGTGGATTGACATGCTTGTCGTCTATTAATACTTCATAGTGTAAATGAGTACTTGTACTTCTTCCGGTACTGCCCATTAAGCCAATGACATCGTGCTTTGTGATAGCTTGACCTTTTTTAACATTAATTTTGTTTAAGTGACCAAAGCGCGTTACAACACCGTTTTTATGCTCTAACTCTATAAAGTTACCATACCCGCCATTACGGCCTGCACGAAGAACAATGCCATCGGCAGGGGCAAAAATTTCTGTTTTATGCCACCCAGCTAAGTCGATACCTTTATGAAAAGCGCGCCTTTTATTCATTGGGTCTTTTCTAAGCCCAAAATTACTAGAAATGTAATACTTAGCAGCAGGCAAAGGCAAAGTATTTGGCAACGCCATTAAAAAACTCTCAAGCTGGTTTAACAGCAATAACTTATCGGCA
Organism: Pseudoalteromonas sp. KJ63-1; assembly: GCF_055808145.1. Next base: position 901,599 of record NZ_CM147855.1, read on the forward strand.
ATGGCAAGAAAAGTACGTGGTATTTTACTTTCATCGAGTATATCTAGCGGGCCACCTTGCGCCGTTGTTTGTGTGCTTAATGTTAGATGTTGCGCCAGTGCACTCTCAAGAACCGTGCCTTGAAGTATTTCTATAATCGCATCGTGCCGTTGATTAATTTGTGCGGCTAGTAACGTGAAATTAGTATCGTATTGCTGATTTAATATGATGTAGCGCTGCTCAAAGCTAGTTACACTGTTTTGTGCGTGTTTATTTTGTGTTTTATCTTCTTCGAGCGGCTCATGAAATTCGCTTTCGTTCTCATTGATAGGAGAAGATTCAAGCTCAGCCTCTAATTTTATTGCATCTTTACTTATAGAAGCTGGGAGTGATTCAATCATACCTTGTAATAAAGCTTGTTTTTGTTCTAGTTCAGCTAACTGCTCTTGTTGCAATGCGTAGCGTTGTTGCTGTTGCTTTACTTTTTGTTGCCATTGTACTTGCTTATCAAACTGAGTTTGCTCGATATGAGAAATTTGGTGTGTTTGCATATAAACACGGATACTCGAAATACTGATCCATGCAATAGCAATGAAAATAATAGCAAGCACAGAAACCTGTAACCAAGGCGCCAAAACAACATGCTTTACTTCACCATTTTGGCGAATAAGCAGCTGACGAGCTGGAAAATGCTTATGAAAGAAAGATTTTATAAATACAGGCATGTCACATATACACTGGCTATTAACGGATTTAAGATAGCAATTTGAACTAAAAAAGCCAGAAAAAAATTGTAACTTCGGCTTAATTAATAAAAAAGGGCGGCTTATTCAGCAACCCTTTTTTATTAGTTTATTGATTTTATGTATTATTTTGCTGGTAGTATGGTGCTCTCCACAGAGCCAAAGCCAATTCGTGCAAAGCCTTCTTTTTCACACCAGCCACGCATTATAACGTTGTCGCCGTCTTCCAAGAAGCTACGCTGTTCGCCATTGCTTAAAGTTATTTTTTCTTTGCCACCACGAGAAAGCTCAAGTAATGAACCCGCTTCTTCGTGAGTAGGTCCTGATTGCGTGCCAGAGCCCAGCATATCGCCTGGCATAAAGTTACAACCGTTTACGGTATGGTGAGTTACCATTTGCGCTACAGTCCAGTATGAGTGTTTAAAGCTAGACTTAGACACTTGAGTTGGGTTGTAGCCTTCATCACGCATTTTTTGCGTTTGAATTTTAACATCCATTTGAATATCAAATGCGCCTTGATCACGGTTAGCCGTTGATTCTAAGTACTCTAGTGGCTGCGGATCGTTTTCATCACGCGTCCAACTTGTTCTGTATGGTGCAAGTGCTTCGGTAGTTACAATCCATGGAGACACGGTTGATGCGAAGTTTTTAGCTAAGAATGGACCCAGCGGTTGGTATTCCCATGCTTGTAAGTCACGTGCTGACCAATCGTTGAAAACACAAAAGCCGAATACATGCTTTTCAGCATTTTCAATTGCAATAGCATCGCCAAGCTCATTACCTTTACCTAGATAAATACCTAGTTCCAACTCGTAGTCAAGGCGCTTACATGGACCAAATGAAGGAACTTCTGCATCTGGCGCTTTAGTTTGTCCTTTAGGGCGATGAAACTGCTGACCAGACACCCCAATAGACGATGAGCGACCATGGTAACCAATCGGCACCCATTTGTAATTTGGTAGTAATGGGTTATCAGGACGGAATAAACTTCCTACGGCAGTCGCATGATAAATCGATGTGTAAAAGTCAGTGTAATCGCCAATGCGACACGGTAGAGCAAATTCAATTTCGGTTTGAGGTATGAGCGCTTGTGCTAGTTGCTCTTGATGAGCAGAACCTTCACGTAATGCTTTAGACAGTGCTAAACGAAGCGCTGACCAATATTGCTCACCTAATCCCATAAATTCGTTCAAAGTCGGGTTACTTGCAGATGTAACGGCAGTTTGGGCGTTACCTGAAAAAATACCGAGTTCATTTACTTTTGCTAAATCTATAACTTGGTCGCCAATGGCAACAGCACCACGAAAAGCTTCATTGCTGTTTTTGCGACGTACTTCTGCAAATGGTAGGTTTTGAATGGGGAAGTCACATTGTGCATCATTTGCTGATGCTACCCAGCTAGTTAAATTTATATCATGGGTTTCGTTAATTAAACTCATTACATTTCCTTTGGTTTAGTTGGTCGCGCTAATCAGTATAAATATCAATTTATTAAATAAGAATATAGCACCCGATAATTTCATATTTTACCTAGCTATATGGTGATGAAAAACGCGATTTAAACACACAGAGAGATAGTTTTACCTCTCAATTACGATTAAACGACAAAAAGCAGCGAAATACGCTGCTTTTTAAAGTTACTTTATTTGCTTATAAAACGCCGCGGCGTTCTTGATCTCGTTCAATTGATTCAAACAGCGCTTGGAAGTTACCTTCACCAAAGCCGCCATCATCAACTCGTTGAATCATTTCAATGAAGATAGGACCAAATAAGTTTTTAGAGAAAATTTGCAGTAAATAGCAATCTTCGCTTTGGCTATCAACAAGGATTTGATGTTCACGGATTTTTTCTTTGTCTTCTTTAACCCATGGAACACGATCAAAAATAGTATCGTAGTACTCTGGAATAATATCTAAAGTAGCGATAGTCGATTTATCAAGCTTATCTAGTGAGCTTACTAAGTCGTCAGTTAAGAACGCCAAATGCTGCACACCTGGGCCATTGTATTCACCTAGGTATTCATCAATTTGGTTATTATCGTTACCTTTACCTTCATTGATTGGAATAGAGAAGGTGCCACATGGTGATTTTAATGCATATGAAAGCAGGGCTGTTTTTTGGCCCTTAATATCAAAATAACGCACTTCGGTAAAACCAAACACATCTTTATAAAAGTTAGCCCATGTTTCCATAGTACCTTTATATACGTTGTTGGTTAGGTGGTCGATACGTAAGAAGCCTTTACTTTCTACTTTGTTTGGCTCGCTCAGATCCTCGAAATCATTATCGTAAATAGAGCCTTTATCACCAAATTGTTCAATAAAGTAAATTAAGCTATCGCCAATGCCGTAAATAGCAGGGTACGGTAAGTCTTTATTTGCTGCATCAGTGGCAGGCTTAGCGCCACGCTCAACCGCTGCTTCAAATGCTGCTTGAGCGTTCTCTACACGCCAGCCCATAGAACAAATTGCTGGGCCGTGGTTTTTAGCAAACTCAGCTGAAAAGCCGTCGCGTTCATTATTTAGTAAAAAATGAATATCGTTTTGATTGTAATAAACAATGTCTTTACCTTTGAATTTTTTTAATTTTGAAAAACCAAAATCGGTAAACACTTTGTCCATGTAATCGGCATCGGGCGTTGCGTATTCAGTAAACTCAATACCAACCAAACCTAAAGGATTATTTACTTCACTCATTATAATTACTCCCGCAATTAAGCACTGCGATTATTAGTTATCGTATTGCCTGCATGATTAACTAGATTACTGCTTTGGGGAAGAGGGTGTTGTGATTTAGTAAATGGCGCGTGTGTAAATTTTACGGGACGGTTAGCAAAGCATGACATTTATTTACATACGAGCCTAGGTAAGTAAAAATTAGTTAGCTAGAATAATGTATGAATTTTAAATGTAACCTATTGATTTTATTTGTTTTAAATTTATTTTTCCATCTGTTTTTTTAGTTCTTATACACTAAAAAAAGAGCGGTTTTTGTATTTTATTGTTTACACTCAACCTGAGCGTAGCTGCTTACGACATTAACAAAACAATAGATACTGAGGGGTTGATTCACTAACTCCACTTACTGTGTAGTATGTATTACGCTGTAACAAATAGGTTAGCCATAAAAATACCCCCTGCAGTTAGCTGCAGGGGGTATTTAATATCATTAATCAAAGCGCATAATTACGCGTTGTGATTAATTTAAATTATTGGGCTGGTGAGGTTTGCTCTAAACCTTGTTTTTCCCATACCTTAGCTTTGAAGCTCATCAGTACTAAGATGATACCTACACCGATACTAAATAATGCAATTTGTAAGTAAAGGTTAGGAATTTCTGCAACATTGTTAGGATCAAAGTTACCAGCAAGTAAGCCTGAAATTACGTTACCAATTGAGTAGGTAAGTACAAATACACCCATCATTTGACCCGTATAGCGACGAGGAGATAATTTACTTACCGCACTCAATGCAACTGGGCTTAAACAAAGCTCACCCACTGTATGTAAGAAGTACGTAGTAACCAGCCAGTAAGGAGCTACTTTTAAGCCTTCAGCTGCGTAATGCGCTGCCATGAACATAACTAAAAAGCCTGAAGCCATAATAACGAGGCCCAATGCACATTTTACGCTATAAGTGGGCGATACCATTTTCTTAGATAAATTAATCCAAAGAGCGGCAAAAAATGGTGATAGGGCAATAATGAATAACGAATTTAGAGATTGGAACCAAGTCGTTGGAATTTCAAATGTGCCAATAAGACGGTCTGTGTAGTCACGAGCAAATAGGTTTAATGAAGAGCCCGCTTGTTCAAAGCCAGACCAAAAACACGCAGAAGCAACACAAACTAAAAACAGCGCCCACATTCTTTGCTTTTCAGCGTCGGTTAGTTTGCCTTTAAAATAAACAAGGCCAAAGTAGATGAAAAAGATAACAGTAAATACAACTGCTGTATAACCTGCAACAATAGTCGGGTTAATAACTATAGTGCCTGTCATCGCTGCAGCAGTCACGCCGGCAACAACAATTACAAACGCAGCAATACCGCCCCATGCACGTGAAGCTCCTTTAGGGCTTAATGGGTTCGCAGGTAACGAGCTATGATCTGGTAAGTTATTAAGTGTACGTTTGTATTGTATTAAACCAATAGCCATACCTACAGCAGCCGCACCAAATGCCCAGTGCCAACCTACGTTTTCCATAAAGTAACCACAAACGTAGTAACCAATTAAAGAACCTAAGTTAATACCCATGTAGTAAATAGCGTAACCACCGTCACGGCGTTCATCTTCGTCAGTATAAAGCTGACCAACCATGGCACTGATATTAGGTTTAAGTAAACCAGTACCCGTTGCGACAAAGATTAAACCAATGAAAAAAGAATATTCATGTGGAACGGCTAAAATAATGTGGCCACACATGATGATGATACCGCCGTACCATACTGCTTTTTGACCACCAAATAATCTATCTGCTAACCAGCCACCAGGTAAACCTAAAAAGTACACTGAACCTGTGTATAAGCCATAAATTGCAGCAGCAGAAGCAACGGTAAATCCTAGGCCTTCTTGTTGTAAACTTGCTGTCATAAATAATACGAGCATAGCTCGCATACCGTAATAACTCATTCGCTCCCACATTTCTGTGAAAAATAGGGTCGAAAGTCCTTTAGGGTGACCAAACCAGCCACTGTCAGAATTTGAACTCATATTTACTTCCTAATTCATTATTGTTTTGATGACCTTGTGGTTTTTTATTTAGCTAAATTGGTACTTTTTAAAAGTATAATAAATGCTCGATCATCAGTGTTTTTATGCAGCTAAGGTAATGGTTTGCTAAACGCAGCTATACGTTTAGGTAAGAGTCACACCCTTATCCTAGTTACAATTGCGCCTAAGTATACATAGACCTTTGTACGAGGGGAAGCGTTGAGCGAGCTATCACACATCCGTTATGTAATTGTTAAATACTAGGGGGTAAAACCCTAGTTGTTGCGATAAACACTTAAGCTTATCAAAAAAGATATTTAACAACACAAGTAATATTGTCTTTGCTAAGCTAGCTTTTAATTGGTTTTAAGTTCTATTGAAAACATATAAAACCGCTTTATTTACCAGGGGTTACAGGCACCAAGTTATTCAACAATAGTTAACCTTTACTACTTTATTTTAATAATCATGATTTAGATTAAACATGAGCAAATATTAGCGTATACACAGCAATGATCAGCTCAATTGCAGAATATAATTTATACAATGTTAGATTAGCTATATTTACAAGTAATAACCCCGAGTTTTAGTAAATAGTTAAGATAAATATTTTAAGCGCTTTGAAAAAGCGCTTTAGGTAGTAAAAAACATTTTTCGTCCAAATTTCTTTACAATAAACTATGCTGATAATCATAGTTAGCGTATTATTCACGCCAATTAGTTTTTTCCTTTCCTGAGGGTGTATGCGTTTAGATATTCACTGTGCAGACCGAGTTGGTATTGCTCAAGAGATTCTTAATATTTTAGTTAGCTACAATGTTGACTTAAAAGGAATTGAAGTCGACTCAGTTAATTGTCGTATGTATGTGAGCTTTCCTGAAATTGAATTTGAACAATTTCAAAAGATTATGCCTTCAATTCGATTGATTGATGGTGTACATGATGTACGTACCACCGCGTTTTTACCTTCTGAACGTGAGCACAATGAATTAAACACCTTATTAAGAGCACTTCCTGATGGTGTTATATCTATTGATGCTAAAGGCTGGGTACGCCTGTGTAACGACGCGGCGTGTAAAGACTTACAGCTAACAGAAAAAGAAGTCATTGGCGCCAATATCAATAATTTACTTAAAGGGTTTAATTTTACTCGTTGGTTAGAAGGCAAAGAAGTGCTTGGGCAAACTACCCGTGTAGAAGTGGCAGGTGAAGACTTTATTGCCGATATTTTACCTATTGCTGTACCACAAGGCAGTGAGGGGGATGTGTTAGCGGGCGCGGTAATTAATATAAAATCGCAAAGCCGTCTAGGCCAACAAGTGAGTGCATTTAGACGCTATGGCCAAGAAAGCTTTGCGACTATTCATAATTTTAGCACGGCGATGCGTCGTGTGGTGCGCGAAGCGCGAAAAATGGCGCAACTTGAAGCCCCCATTCTTATTACGGGTGAAACGGGTACGGGTAAAGAGTTATTAGCGCGAGCTTGTCACTATGCATCTAACCGCTCAGTAAAACCGTTTATTGCTTTATCGTGTGCCTCGTTACCAGATGATGTTGCCGAGTCAGAGCTTTTTGGTTACGCCGGATATGAAGAAAACGCAGCGCCTAAACGCGGTGTACTTGAACAAGCGGATGGTGGAACGGTATTTTTAGATGAAGTGGGCGAAATGTCGACTCAACTCCAAACTAAATTACTGCGCTTTTTACAAGACGGTACGTTTAGAAAAGTAGGCGACGAAAACGAAGTTAAAGTAAATGTACGCATCGTTGCTGCTACCCAAAAAGATTTACCAGCAATGGTACAAGAGGGCGTATTTAGAGAAGACTTATACTATCGCATTAATGTACTAACGCTAGAAATTGCACCACTGAGAGATCGTAAAGCCGATGTTGGCCCACTTGCTGAGCATTTTATTCAAAAGTATGCGCAGCAAAATGGCCATACTGTGCCTGAGTTATCTGAAGAGTGTTTAACATTTTTACAAGATTACCCATGGCCAGGTAATGTACGCCAATTAGAAAATGCGATTTACCGTGCGGTATCCTTGTTGGAAGACAGTGAACTGCGCGTTGAACATTTACAGTTACCCACGTTTACCCATGATTTAGGCTATTTAGAGTCTGATTTTGAGGGCTCGCTAGATCAAGCGGTTAAGCGTTTTGAAGCTACTTTATTGCGTAAACTTTATCCAGCTTATCCAAGTTCACGTCAGTTAGCTAAACGCTTAGGACTTAGCCATACAGCAGTAGCTAATAAACTACGTGATTACGGTATTAACCGTAAAACGGTTAAAGTTTAAAGATAGATATTAAAACAACCTTTTTTAGTGATTGACCCCTTGGTGCAAAAATACCCTAGGGGATCAATTGCTATGATACACTCACAAAAAACAAACTGGTAAGACCTCTACTGTGAACTTATATTTTAGACTGCTGCTACTATTTTTCAAAATTAAACGTAATCGTGATTATCAATCATTGTTAGACACGGTTGATATAGACTACAAAGCACTGCCAAGTGACTGTGATATTAATTTACACTTAACTAATTCACGCTATTTAGCAATGATGGACTTATCGCGCACATGGATGACTGAGCGAGTTGGCTTACTAAAGCAAATAATGAAGCGTCGTTGGTTTCCTATTGTTAATGCAACCGCCATTACTTATATCCGTGATATTAAGCCAATGCAGCACTTTACCATTAGCACCCGTTTAGTCGGCTGGGATCATAAATACTTTTATATTGAACAAAAATTTCATTCAGAGCGTGGCTTACATGCAATTGCCTATGTACGTGGCGTATTTAAAAGTAAAAAAGGGGTGGTAAGCGTTGAGCATATGCTGGAAGTTGCTGGTTTTGAAGGCGTAGCACCTATTTTACCGGCAGAAATAATTCATTGGAAAGAAATGCTTGAGCAAAAAAAGTAAATAACTTACCTCGTTAATTACATACAAAAAAAGGCCTTACGGCCTTTTTAACACACACATAATCGTTATTAGAACGAGTATTTAAGACCAAACATAGCTACAACAGGGTCAAGTGACACGGTTGAAGTTAATGCTTTTGCGCCATTAGCGTATACAGTCGCATCGGTATCGATATCCATGATAGATACCATAGCGTGTAGGCCCCATTTCTCATCAATCTTGTAGTTAGCACCTACTTGTGCAACAAAACCAAATGAATCATCTAGTTTTACTTCCACGTCGTCAGTATTTAAAGTTGCTTTAAGTGCTGCAGAAGGCTGCTCGTCAAAGAACGTCGTATAGTTAATACCTACACCAACAAATGGACGAAGTGCGTAGCTGCTATCTAAAAAGTGGTATTGTGCAACCAATGATGGTGGTAAATGTTTAATGTCGGCAATTTTATTACCAGCTAAACCGCCTGTACCTTCTACATCATGAGAAAACGGCGTTGCTGCAATAAGCTCTAACACCCATTGGTCGTTAAATGCGTAATCTACAGTAATACCTAACTGAGTATTTGAATCACCTTTTAAACCAAGAGTAGGTGCTTCGTTAATCTTTGAGCCATCGTTATCAGGGTTAACATTAATTGCGCCAACATTAACGCTAAAGTTAGCGTGTGCTGCAGGAGAAAGAGCTAGTAAAGAAGTAAGTATTGCAATGCTTAGTTTAGTTTTCATGTTGTTCTCCGTGAACTACTGTGTGACTATTTGTTGATTGAGGCTATTATTGCTCGAGGTTAAAAATAAAAACCTGTTCTAGATCAAAGTTTCAAAAGCAGATGAGCAAAGAGCTTCTATTTATTGATTTAGATTAAACTTTTAGTCAGTTCGTGCTTAAAAATTATTGACTGATCATTTAAATACCGACCGCAAACGAAGTATTCAGAATATAACCAGCTAGGTTTGTTAAACTAAGGCTATGTTCACGGTTTAATAAAAGTAAGCGGCCTCATGACTCCCTCTGGTCAACTATTTCTTCAAGGCTCTATTGCCAAAGCACTATTAAAATTAGGCATTCCTATTATCCTTATTAATATTTTGCAGTCTGCTTATCAGCTTACAGATGCTTTTTGGGTTGGCCGATTAGGGGCTGCGCAAGTGGCTGCTGTATCGATTAGTATGCCCGTCACATTTTTGGTTATTGCGATAGGTTCAGGGTTTGCTATGGCTGGGGCGATTTTATCGGCCCAATACATGGGGGCAGGCCAACAAGATAAGGTCAACCATGTTGCAGCGCAAACGGTGTTAATGGTGACATTAGTTGCATTATTACTTGGGTTATTAGGTTATGCATTATCACCTTATTTTTTAATCCTATTGGGGGTTGAAGCAGCCGTATATAGTGATGCGCTTAAGTTTATGCATGTATCTTTTATTAGCGTTATTTTTGTATTTATTTATGCCATGTTTCAATCGCTGATGCGGGGTATTGGGCAAACTAAGGTGCCGTTAATTATAGTCAGCACAACCGTAGTACTTAATTTTATACTCGATCCGTTATTTATATTTGGTTATGGCCGTTTTGAGGGGCTTGGTGTTATGGGCGCTGCGCTGGCTACTCTGGTTACACAAAGTTTGGCAGCGCTTGCGGGCATTATTATATTTTTACGTGGTCGCCATGGTATTCAATTACAACTAAAAAGCTTTTACCCCGACTGGCACTATATTAAGCGCGCTTTTTTCTTGGGAGCGCCTGGCTCTATTGAATTATCGACACGCGCATTTGGTTTGATCATCATGTCATTTTTAGTTGCCAGCTTTGGTACAACGACAATTGCTGCTTATGGTGTTGGCTCTAATATTTTGCAAATGGTAATGATCCCCACTATGGGCTTATCAATGGCGGTATCAACCTTAGTTGGGCAAAATATGGGGGCTGGTAATATCAAGCGGGCTGAGCAGATCACTAAACTTGCTAGTGTGTGGGGGTTGTTAGGGCTCTCATGTGTTGGCGCCATTGCATATTTATATGCAGATTCATTAGTTGCATTTTTTATTCCTGACGATAATAACGTTATTACTAAAGGCGCGCAGTTTATTCAAGTAATGTGCTTGAGTTGGGGTGGAATAGGGGGGCAGCTTTGTATTGTTGCTGCTTTTCGTGCCTCTGGTAATATGCTCAACGCAATGGTTATCGCGTTATTATCACAATGTGTAGTGCAGTTCCCTGCCGCTTATATTCTTTCAAATCATACTGAGCTTGGCGATGAAGGCATTTGGTATTCTTTTGCAATTACTAACATAACCATCGCATTGATAGCATTTGCATGGTTTATGCGTGGCTCTTGGAAAAAAACCAAGTTAACTAAAGAAGATAAGCACATGGTGCAGGTTACACGAGAAACATTAATAGAAGAGGGCGCACGTTAGCTAGTAAATTCATAATGCGGTCATAAAAAGTCGTTGTAATAAATACACTGCTAAAACGAGGTGTGTTTATTATGACAAAAGCTATCAATACAAAAGCACAAGCGCCGTACTTAACTATTGCACAGTTAAAAACAGTGAGTCACTTACAAACTCTGATCCGATTTAAATCGATTACTCCTAATCCAGCTGGTGGTATTGAGTGGCTTGCGAACCACCTTACTGAGTTAGGCTTTAGTACAGAGCAATTTAGTTCTAATAATGTGACAAACTTAATTGCAAAAATAACCTTTGGGGCTGGCCCCGTGGTGGCATTTTCTGGGCATATTGATGTGGTACCCGCAGCGCAAGATGGCTGGTTAGCCGATCCGTTTGGTGGACACATAATTAACGATGCGATTTATGGACGTGGTGCCGCCGATATGAAAGGAGGCATTGCCGCGATGCTTAGTGCAACGCAGACGTTAATAAACAGCGCGCAGCAAAAGCAGGGAACATTATATTGGCTGATCACTTCAGATGAAGAAGGTGAAGCGGAGCATGGCTCTGTGTTGATTGCCAAGCGATTAGCACAACAAGGCGTTGTGCTCGATGGCTGTATTGTTGGTGAGCCAACCAGCCACCTGCAGGTAGGTGACACTATAAAAAATGGTCGACGTGGAGCCTTATCTGCGCGATTAACTATTCAAGGAAAGGCTGGGCATGTAGCTTATCCTGAGAATACCATTAATGCTGCGCACATCAGTGCTGAAGTGGTTAACAGGCTCACACAAATAGACTGGCCTTTAGATGAACTGAGTTCAAAAACAACGCTGCAAGTCACCGGTATTAATATTGATAATGTATTAGATAACCTCGTACCAGCTCAGTGTGATATTACTTTTAATATTCGCTATAGCCATGGGTATAAAAGTAAACATGTTAAGCAACGTGTGTTTGCTGCACTGAAGGATCTCAGCGATCACTTGGTTATACAGTGGGAGCGTCCATGTGAACCTTATTATACAAGCCATAATATTGAGAGTTGCTTACTCGCTCAGTTAGAGCAGGCAATTTTTAAAGTGACGGGGAATTACCCTTTATTAAGCACCAGTGGTGGGACGTCGGACGGACGATTTTTTGCACAGCAAAAAACACAAGTCATAGAGTGTGGGGTACGAAACCATAGCATTCATCAGGTTAATGAGCATGTACCAATTTGCGACTTGTTAGAAATAGAAAAAATTTATACGCAATTACTCGATGGTATTTTTACTCAGCCTTAAAGTATTAATAACTATTAAAACGCCGCTAAATGTCGCTTTAATAGTTATTTTATTAAGGGGTAATGCTTTAACTTGCTGATTTATCAGTGCCCAAGTAGCGTTTTGCTTTGCTTGGTTTTACTTTTTCAAGGTCAACCAATACTAGGCCATCAATACAATTATTGAATTGTGGATCAATACTAAAGCTTAAAAATTTAACGCCATTTGGTTCGCATAGCTCGGTATATTGTTTAAATAGTGTGGGTACATGCGTGCCCATATTAGCGAGTATGTGTTTAAGCTCTACAAAATCTTCTTTTATATTGTTACCCATGAACAAGTTAGTGCACTGAGTTTGTTGATCAGGCGTGTGACGAAAAGCATTGTTAGGCGTTGCGAGTGATTTTTCACAGCCATAATAGTGCTGATAATAATGCACTAATAAAGACTTTGCCTGCTCAGGCAGCGCGTTTGATACACTCACCGCACCAAATAAGTAACGGTATTGAGGGTAGCGATTTATAAAAGCGCCAATGCCATACCATAAGTAATCGAGACTTTTTCTGCCCCAATACTTAGGTTGTACAAAGCTTCGGCCTAGCTCTATGCCTTGTTTAAAGTAAGGGCTCATATCTTGGGTATAATTAAATAAGCTATCGGTATAAAGCCCACTTTGGGAGTGTTGTTCAATTACATCCTGTGCACAGGCTAATCGGTAAGCACCCACTAGCTCTAGTGCGTGTTCATCCCACAATACTAAGTGCTGATAGTGCATATCGTATTTATCTATGTCTCGGCGGTTGCCACTGCCTTCACCTACAGCACGAAAAGCGATTTCTCGTAAGCGGCCCAGTTCACGAAATAGGGGAGAGCTTCCTTGGTATTGGTACAAATAAATCACCATGCCATCACTGGTTTTACCTAAATGTTCGCAGCATTCTATGGCTTTTTTTAATTCTTTTTTACATTCAGGTGAAGCTATTGGAGCATAAGTTTTTAATGGTAGCGTTTTTTTTGTGGTTAAACGGTATAGTTGCTTACGGATTAGCTCAACCACTTCTTTGTCTTTTAAGTCTGGGATTAAATAAGACTCAGGGGCAATGGAAGCGCCAATTTCAAACTCGAGAGATTTTTGACGCTGCTTAAACATTTCTTTTACCAGTAATAAGCTAGCCAGTGGTTTATAAAGCATAGATGCACCGTAAAACAGCGGGCTATTTCTGGCTTTAATATAGATAGGCAAAATAGGACTGTTAGCCTTTTTAGCAATGCGTAAAAAGCCGCTGTTCCATTTGCAGTCTTTTATACCCGTAGGACGAAGTCGAGAAACTTCACCTGCAGGGAAAATAAGTAACGCTCCTTCATTTTTTAAGTGCTGGTGGATATTACTCAACTCTTGTTTTTTACTTTGCCCTGATAGGTTATCAACGGGCAGCAATAATGAATGCATGGCCTCAACGGTCATTAACATACGGTTAGCCACTACTTTTAAATCGGCACGCACTGTTGATAACACATTAATTAATGCAAGCGCATCTAAGGATCCGATAGGGTGGTTTGCAATAATGACAATTTTCCCTTCACTGGGAATATTTTCTATTTGCTTCGCTTTGTAGCGAGTTTCAAAGTCAAGCTCATCAAGCACTTGCTCTACAAATTCTATTCCTTGAAGGTGAGGATAGGCAGTTGCAAAGTTTGTAAATTCTTGTTCATGTAATAAGTAGCTAAGACTTTTCTTTACCATTTTTTTTATTTTAAATGAGTTAGTTAACTGTGGTAAATTGGTTGCTATTACTTTATCTACACTGATCATACGCACCTCTTTTTTTATACTAGGCTAAGGCCAATATGTTTAGCTTAAAGTGCGGATATGACAATACGCGGTCAGTTGTGTGACTTTTTAAAACCGTTTACTTACTATTGAATTGAACCATACCAGTACTACTATTTAGGGTTACTTTTTAAGGAATCATCATGTCAGTTTTAGTCGCGATTACCGGTCGAGATAACACAAAATTAATTGCAAAAATGCAATCACAATTACCCAATATTCACATTGAGCAGCTTGATGATTGCCAAGATTTTGCAAGTGTAGAATTTGTACTGGCTTGGAATGCGCCCGCGTCTTTATGGCCAAAGTTATTAAATTTGAAAGCGGTGTCATCGTTTGGTGCTGGGGTTGATAGTATCGATTTAAGTTTACTACCTGCACATGTTGAAGTGGTGCGGATTGTCGATAAACAGTTAGCTAACGACATGGCTGAATATGTTCTTACCCATGTATTAGCGCAAAAATTGCGATTAAAAGAATATTTTTTAAAACAACAGCAAAGTGAATGGAAACCCAAAAGAGCGTATAAGCACAATCAAGTGAGTATTTTAGGGTTTGGCGAATTAGGCCAAGCATGCGCCCAAAGATTGGTTAACAATGGTTTTAAAGTCAATGCTTGGAACAGAAGCCCTAAAACATCAATATTAGCAACACTTTATCATGGGGATGAGGGCTTAACCGAGATGTTAGCGCACACAGATTATTTAATCTGCCTATTGCCTCTTACTAGCAATACCAAAGGTATCATTAATCAACAATTACTTAAGCAGCTTCCTGGGCATGCCGTGGTTATTAATGTGGCCCGAGGTGAGCATGTTGTTGAAGCCGATTTACTCGATGCGCTGAATAATGCGCATTTACGCGCAGCAACGCTTGATGTATTTGCCTGTGAACCACTATCAAGCGAACACCCTTATTGGCAGCACCCAAATATTACTTTAACGCCGCACTGTGCTGCGTTGTCAGATCTAGATAGTGTTATTGAGCAAATAGCAGAAAATATTTTGCGTTTGAAAGCGAGACAACCATTAATAAATTGTATTAATAAGCAGCAAGGTTATTAATTTAGCGTTTTTGGCTTTTAAGGATTAAAATTTGTTTAATATTTAACACAAACAGCTTGTTAACATTTGTAATTTTTACTATTGTTAAAAGCTGTTCTAACAAAAATAATAAATAGGATGAATTATGAAACCCAATCAAGGGGGCGCAAAAATTAGCATTGTGGTTGTATCTATCATTATTTTAGGAATATCTGCGTGGTTTAATCAAGCTAATGCGGCAGCGTTGATGCTTAACTAACCCTTATTAGCACAGCAAGATTTAACTGCGCTTGCTGTGAATTTCTCTGTTTTGATGCTTTTTATCATCACTCTTCTTTAGTAAGACATATGTTGCCCCACTTCCTCCATGCTGCCTGAGTGCAGTGTGAAATGCTAAAACACAAGGAATTGTTTGCAGCCACTGATTTACGTAACTTTTTAAAATACCCGGTTTGGCTTTATTTTTAATACCTATTCCATGACGAACAAGAACCATCCTTATATTGCGCTGGTGGCAATCTTTAATAAAGGCAAGCAACGAAGCATGGGCATTTTTTAAAAGTTGCCCGTGTAAATCTAATGTCGCATCGAGCTGATATTTAGCTAATCTTACGTTTTTAAAAACCGGACTTTGCACGCCATCTCGTTTAAAGCTTAATATGGCGAGTGGGTCGAGCAATTCAAGTGGTTCATCTAACGGATTAAATTGTTCACTGCTTAAATTTAATTGTGCCGCTTTGTTTTTTTCTTGCTGAGCGATAACTGTTTTATGGCTTTTAGGTGGCAATGTCACTGTATCGTGACTGATAGGTTTAACATCTTCCATAGAGGATAAGAATAAATCGAAATCTGACAACGTCATGGGCTTATCTCAAAATAGGCAAGGGTCTGTTGACCTTTGCGGATTAAAATTTGTTCAAACTAGGGGCGGTTTAATCGCGGCGCGAGGTTTGTAACCTAGTGGGCTAAGTAAAAACCGAGCAACAAAGAGTAAATCGCCCCTAGGTAGAACCCAAAGGGCAGCGCCTGTTTGGCATTGATGCTGCGTTATCACCTATTTATGGGGAATAACCACACCACATAGGCTCTGCCTTGCCTAAATACCAAACAGACTGCTGCAAATTTAACCTTGAAAGGTCAACAGACCCTAATACGAGATAAATTTTAACTTAGTTCAAACTAAGACCCAAGATTTTTAAAGCTGTGGAATAAAAAAGCCCAGAAAAACTGGGCTATAAAATATTCTAAGGGGAAGTAATTAGTGCTGAGATACAGTAAATTGTCCAAATGTATAAACTTTAAACAAATAAAATGTGTTAATCAAAACTAAACTCA
Source organism: Pseudoalteromonas sp. KJ63-1 (assembly GCF_055808145.1). The sequence goes on from NZ_CM147855.1 coordinate 917,825, forward strand.
TATTTGAAATAATACTCGACGACATAAGATCTAAGCTAAATGATAGGAATAACAAACCACAGGCACTAATCGCTGCAACGCGAAGCAGTGTCAGTTGGTTAATAAAGAATGCACCTAAACCTAGTGCAAGTAGTAATGTATTTAAAAGCCAATCTAGCTCGTTTAGCATGGTCGTT